>JAVHRU010000025.1:0-44320 GCA_036171835.1 Sulfurimonadaceae bacterium
GCTGCTATATACTCTACTATTTTCTCAGATTCATCCAAAAGAGGCATAATAACAGTTTTAACGTAGTAACTGTCTCCATTTTTTTTACGGTTCTTAATCGTTGAAGACCAAATATTTTTATTTTCTATAGTTTCCCACATCTTTTTAAATACTTCTTTAGATGTATCTGGATGTTTTATAATGCTATGTTTTTTACCTAAAAGCTCTTCTCTCGTATATCCGCTGACTTTACAAAACTTATCATTGACATAAGTAATAGCCCCTTGGAGATCCGTTTTAGAAACAATGGAACTGGTATCTAAAATTAATTTATACTGATTTAAGTCATTATTAACGACGTTAAAATTTTCCTGTAAAACTTCTACAAGATTAGCTGATGAGTTCAATATAAGAGACTTGCGTGGCTTAAAAGTTTCAAAGCGTTCTATTCCGATAAATAACAAATTTGATTATGATGGTAGCAAAAAATTACTAATATACTGCTAGTTTTTCCGTAAAATCCAATCGATCTGTTTTAAATGCTTACATGTAAGATACTCATTCGTTTTTGAGAACGGTTTTGAACCAAAAAATCCCCGGTAAGAGGAGAGTGGAGAGGGATGTGGCGCTCTTAAGATAAGATGTTTTTGCTCATCAAGAAGCAAGGCATATTTGTGCGCATCTGCACCCCAAAGGATAAAAACAATATTTTCTTTTTTTTCATTAATAATTTCAATAACTCGTTTTATAAACTTTTCCCAGCCTTTATTTTTATGAGAAGTTGGTTCTCCTGCTCTGACCGTTAAAACGGCATTAATTAAAAAAACACCTTCTTTCGCCCATTTGCTTAAATCCCCATAGAGAGGCATAGGTAGATGTAAGTCAGTTGTATATTCTGTAAAAATATTGCGTAAAGATGGAGGAAGTGGAGTATCATCAAGTACACTAAAAGCAAGCCCGTGAGCTTGAGCGGCTCCATGATATGGATCTTGCCCGATAATGACGACTTTTAGATTTTCAAACGAGGTCAGATTAAAAGCGTTGAAGATATTTTCTTGCGCCGGATAGATAGGGAAGTGCTTTCTTTCCTCTTCTAAAAACTCTTCAAGCTCTTTAATATAGGGTTTTTCGAGTTCATCAGATAAAAGTCGTTTCCAACTTCTATCGTGCAATAACTCTTTAAATTTCATTAGAATTTTGTATCACACCAAAGAGCTCTTCGCCATTGTAAAGAGATTGTTTATTGCTTACATGGTAGCTTTTTTGAGTGTCAAAAAGAACAAAATCTTTTGTGCCTACTTCAATCGTTCCTCTTTCTTTTCCTATCGCTTTGGCAGGATTTTTAACACATAAACGAATAAAATCACTCATACTTAAAAATCCCGATTTTACGAGTTTTGTGTAATACAGAGGAAGCGCTTCTTCTATCGCTTCACATCCGTACGATGCATCAAAAAATGCAACCTCTTTGTTTACGGGAGATGATGGCTGGTGCAGAGTCGTAAGTATGTCTATCTCACCGTTTTTAAGAGCTTCTTGCATGAGTTTCATATCTTCAGTCGTTGCAAGCGGTGGGTATATTTTTGCTGTTGTATTAAAGTTTTCGCAAAGCTCATCTGAGTGTAATAAATGATGAATACTTACTTCACATCTCACGTCCACGCCCTCTTTTTTCGCTTTTGATATCATCTCAATAGAGCGGGGATTTGCAATAGATTTGAACAAAACTTTGATCCCATAATAGCGTGCAAGTTCAATCATACGGCTTACATGTAAGAGCTCTCCAATGGCTGGAATCCCTGCAAGACCTAGATGAGAACTCACCGCGCCCTCTGTCATAACGCCCATATTACTAAGACTTCTATCTTCTGCTCTACAAAAAAGTGTGACATTGTACATCTTGACATATTCAGCGATTTTAATAGCAAGATTGTTGTGTGTCGTCGTACTCATAAAAGGAGCAACTGCACCTTTTTTTAGCAAAATCGCGATGTTGCTAAGAGTCGCGTCTGATACTTTAATTGTATTAAACGAGCAGTGAATATCTGCACCCTCTTTTGGGATTTCATTGTTTTGTACAAATTCTAAGACAATCTCATCATCTATGGCTGGCGTTGATTCAGGATTTAAGACAAGCTCTTTTATGCCACCTTTTGATGCGCTGCGTGAGAGTTCTTCGATTCTCTTAGAGTTTAGAACATCATCTTTTACTCTGACATTGAGATCGATCAAAGATGGCATAATACAAAGTGAGCCCTCACCCGAACCACTTATCTCCTCAATCTTTGTTATAACGCCCTCTTCTACTCGTATATTGGCAAATCTTTCGCCGTTAATATCACAAATTTTTACGTTTGATATCATCATTGCAATAACACCTTTTAGATATAATTGCGTCATTATAAACAAAAAAGGTTTAAACTTTGAAACTTCTTGTCAGTGCCCTCGAGCACTCTTCAAATATCCACTTAAAAGCCCTAAAACAAGAACTCAGCTCCAATGTTGAACTAATTGGAATCTTCGATAAAGAGCTTGGTTCTCCTTTGGTCGACCTTTCCTCTTTGGCGATTATGGGCTTTGTCGATGCCATCAAAAAACTTCGATATTTTTTTAAACTAAGCGACGAAATGCTGGAATTAGCTAAAGATGCGGACAAAATTCTCCTTATGGATTCCTCAGCATTTAATCTCCCTCTTGCCAAAAAAATACGTAAAAAATATCCCAATAAAGAAATTATCTATTACATCCTTCCTCAAGCTTGGGCATGGAAACAAAAGCGGATTCCAGTGCTAGAAAAAACCATCACTCATCTCGCTTCGATTTTACCGTTTGAAAAAGCCTATTATTCCAAAAATGCACCCATTACTTATGTCGGGCATCCGCTTTTAGATGAGATCAAAGAGTTCAAAAATGAGCTTACATGTAAGAATAAAATAGCGTTTATGCCCGGAAGCCGTCGAGGCGAGATCAAAAAACTGATGCCGATTTTTACAGAACTTCGCAAAAAGCTCGACTGTGAGGCGTATATTATCGTTCCAAAGCAGTTTTCTAAAGAAGAGTTAAATGAAGTTTACGGTACCCTATCAGAATTTAAAATTGTTTACGACGCACATCAAACTTTACATGAATGTGACTTTGCTTTTATCTGTAGCGGAACGGCTACTTTAGAAGCCGCACTCATCGGAGTCCCTTTTATTCTTAGTTACATTGCAAAACCGCTTGACTATTTTATAGCCAGCCGTCTTGTAAAACTGGACTATATAGGACTTAGCAACATTATGTTTGACAAGTTCAAAGGCGAGGCTTTGCATCCTGAGTTTATTCAAAAAGATGTCACAACCCAAAACCTTTTTGAAGCTTACCAAAAGTTTGACAGAGAGAAGTTTTTAAACAATTCAAAAGAGTTACGAAATTACCTAAGCCACGGAAGTTCAAAAACCGTTGCAGCCATCATAGAGGACAAATAATGAAGATTAATTTTATAGATTTACAAGCACAATATCAAGAGTATAAAACAGAGATAGACAAAGAAGTAAGCGAAGTTTTTGCAAGTGCAGGATTCATCGGCGGCCCAAAACTTGATAGTTTAGAGAAAAATCTTGCAGCTTTTACCGGTGTAAAACACGCTATCGGCTGTAGTAGTGGAACAGACGCACTTTTACTCGCTCTTATGGCACTTGACATCAAAGCAGGTGATGAAATCATTACAACTCCTTTTACTTTCATCGCGACTGCTGAAGTGATCGCATTTTTGGGTGCAAAACCTGTCTTTGTTGATATTGACGAAAAAACTTATAATATTGATCCTTCATGCATCGAAGCTGTTATTACTAAAAACACAAAAGCGATCATTCCTGTATCACTTTACGGTCAGTGTGCAGATATGGATGCGATCAATGCTATCGCTGATAAACACAATCTTGTAGTTATCGAAGATGCTTGCCAAAGCTTTGGAGCTGAGTATAAAGGCAAAAAATCTTGCGCTCTTTCAACTATCGGCTGTACAAGCTTTTTCCCATCAAAACCTCTTGGTGCGTATGGAGACGGCGGAGCGATTTTCACAGATGATGATTTCCTTGCATCCAAAATGAGAATGCTGTTAAATCATGGACAAAACGAAAGATATAAACATAAATATATCGGTATCAACGGTCGTTTAGATGCCCTCCAAGCTGCTATTTTAGATGTAAAACTTCGCCATTTTGATAAAGAGGTAAAACTTCGTCAAGAGATAGGTCAAAGATACTCTGCACTGCTCGCTGATGCTGATGTTGTGACTCCGTTTATAGAAAATGAAAACACAAGTGTTTACGCACAGTATTCAGTACGTGCAAAAGATAGAGCATCCATGGTAGCAAAACTCTCCGAGCAAGCTATTCCGACTGCTGTTCACTATCCAATGCCTTTACATCTTCAAGAAGCATTTATTTATCTTGGCTATAAGATGGGTGATTTTCCAATCTCTGAGGGAGTCTCAGAAGAGATCATGTCACTTCCGATGAGTCCATATCTTACAAATGAGCAGCAAGAGTTTATAGTAAAAGCGATAAAGGGATAGTCATGACAAAAGTAGCAATTATTGGCCTTGGTGCGATGGGCAAAAACCATTACCGCATTTTAAGTATGCTTGATGGTGTCGAAGTCTGCGCACTTTGTGACGTCGTACAAAATGACCCATACAACGAGCCTTTTTTTCATGATGTAAATGAGATGCTTGACACTGCAAAACCTGATGCTGTCATCATCGCTGTTCCTACATTTTTACATAAAGATGTGGCTTTAAAATGTGCGGCTAAAGGTGTTCATATCTTCATAGAAAAACCGGCTGCTTCAACTGTTGAAGATGCAAAAGAGATTTTAAGAGCTGTAGAAGCTGCTGGAATTAAAAGCTGTGTCGGGCATGTTGAAAGATTTAATCCTGTTGTTCAAGCTTTGAAAAACGAACTTGCAGGCAAAGAGATCTTTTCAGTTTCCATTACCCGTGTCGGGCCGTTTCCTCCACGTATCGCAGATGTCGGAGTCCTCACAGACCTTTCTGTTCACGATATCGATCTTATTCGTTTTATCACACATAAAGATATCTTGGATCAAGCAATTTTTAAATCAAGAAAAATCCACAATCACCATGAAGATAATGCGGTTTTGAGCTTTGAACTTACCGATTCTGTCATCGCAAATATCACGACAAACTGGCTTACTCCATTTAAAAAACGCTGTATCGAAGTGGCATGTCAAGACTCTTACTTTGAAGCTGATCTTATCGCTCAAAGTCTTACAGAATACTCAGCTTTTAGCACAAACAACTCTTACGTTGTTCGTGGATGTCACATAAAAAAAGATGAACCGCTTATTAAAGAACTTGAGATGTTTATCTCTTACTTAGAAACTGGCGAACGTGGTTCTTTGGCAACTATACAAGACAGTATCATCACTTTAAAAATAGCAATCCAATCATGATAGATAAAACAACTATTATAGAGGCTGGCGCACAAATAGCTGATGGTGTCATCATTGGACCTTTTTGTTTTATTGGTAAAGATGCTGTTATTGGTGCGAGCGTAACTATCGCTTCAAATGTTATCATCAAAGGGAAAACAACTCTTGAAGAAGATGTAAAGATCTTTAGTTTTGCGACTATCGGACAAGAAAACTCTGTTATTCGTATCGGAGAAAGAACTCATGTGCGTGAATTTGTACAGATTGGAACACAAGAGAGTGAAGATAATAAAAGTATAGATATCAGTCACGATAACTTCATTATGGCTTATGTTCAGATCATGAGCGGTGTAAAAATTGCAAACAACTGTGTTTTAACAAATGCTGTAAGACTCTATGAAAATGTCACATGTCAAGAACGTGTCATCATAGGTGGACTAAGCACCGTAGAAGCAAATAATCATATAGGAACAGGTGTTATGATAGGTGGCGCTTCGTATGTCAACCATGACGTTCCTCCATTTTGCCTGATCGAAGGTAACCGCTCGAAAATCAAAGGTCTTAATATCATAGGTCTTAGACGCAGACTAAACAACAGTGAAGATATAGAAGAGATAAAAGCCGCATATAAAAAACTTATCAATAACCGTGTTGATAAAGAGTTAGCTAAAAAAGTTTTACAAGAGAGTTCAAATAACTATGTGAAGCTATTTGCTGAGTTTGTTTGTAACAGTAACTTATAGTTAACAGATGAGAAAGGAAACCTTTAAAGGTTTCCTAGATGTTTTAAAAATTCTGCGGGTTTTTTGTAACCAGTAATTGTTTCATTTTCCAAAACTTTCCCATTCTCATCCATAAAAATAAGTACCGGCGGTCCAAATACGCCAAAGCGTTTTGAAAGTGCTTTTTGTTTGTCTGTGTTTGCCGTAATATCTGCGCGAATAAGGACAAAATCTTGCATCTTTGCTATGACATCTTTATCCTTAAAAGTTGTTGCATCAAGCTCTTTACAAGCTGCACACCAATCAGCAGCAAAATCTAAAATGACTTTTTTACCTTTTGCCTTTTCTAGTTCAGTATTTAACTCATCTTCAGTTGTCACTATTTTGAAGCTTAATCCTTCTGGCATCACTCCTGATGCTACAACTGAGCTTTTTTGAGTAAACTGGTCAAGCGGAGTCATAACATTTTCTGAACCGCTTAGTGAGCCTATGAAAAGGATGATTCCATAAATAGCAAGAAGTACAGCAAAGACTTTTTTAATACTATTTTCTTTGATACCATTGTTTACATGTAAAGGTTCAAGTGCTCCAAAATGGACACCCGTTCCGATTGCAAGCGCGCCCCAAAGCAGCATAACGACACCCTGATCCAAGATTCTTGAGACCATCCAGACAGCCACACCAAGCATCATCACACCAAAGATCGTCTTAACAGTATCCATCCACATTCCCGGACGAGGCATAAATTTCCCAGCACCAGTTCCGACGATGATAAGAGGAACTCCCATACCGATAGAAAGCATAAACAATGCCGCTCCTCCAAGAAGTGCGTTACCCGTTTGACCTATGTAAACCAACGCTCCAGCAAGCGGTGCCGCCACACATGGTCCAACAATGAGAGCAGATAAAAAGCCCATTACCGCTACTCCGATGATTCCACCTTTTTTACCTGTAGCAGAGCTAAGTTTTGACTGTATGAAGTTTGGCATCTGCAGTTCATAAAGATCAAACATAGAAAGAGAAAGTGCAACAAAGATACCAGCAAATGAGTAAATAACCCACGGAGTTTGAAGTGCCGCTTGAAGATTAGAGCCAAAAAGACCGGCTAAAATTCCAGCGAAAGTATATGCTACAGACATCGACAAAACATATACGATAGATAAAAAGAAAGCGCGTCTTGTCGAAAGCCCTTCGCCTTGTGCCACAATAACAGATGAAATGATCGGTATCATTGGAAAAACACACGGAGTCAAAGAAAGCAGAAGTCCAAATACAAAGAACATTCCTAAAATCAATACTAGATTTCCTGATTTAAGTGTATCTGCTATGCTTTGTGTCTCTGATTCACCCGCTTTTTTTGTTGTATTTGACACTGCTTGAACTGTTGTATTTTTTTCTATACTTGGCGTCTCTTCAACTTTTGCGTTGATTGCAGTGTTTGGCATCTCAACGACTTTTTCATTTTTCACTGCACTCGCAACTTCTGGAACTTTTACAGTTGTTTTTGTACCTAGCTTTGTTACATCTACATCAAAACTATAAGTATGAGTTTGGGGCTCATAGCAAAGTCCCTTATTTGAACATCCTTGAAATGCAAGTATAAAATCTATCTTTTGAACTCCGCTGACATCTGCATTGTTCTTAAGATCGACAATTACATGTGGAGAGACGAGATAAACTTTATCTCCATCATGATCTACACTCTGTGGGAGTTCTGTCTTTAAAATTGCAATATTTTTGCTATCTTTTAAAGATACCTTGAACTCTTTTTCATAAAGATAGATCCCATCTCCGAGCTTTACATCGACAACTATCTGGCCTTTGTCATTTAAAACCGCAGAAGGCTTGAAAGCCTGATCTGGCATCAAAAAGCTGTTCGCAAACAGCGATGTTGCCAGTAAACCCAGTAGTAAAAATAAAAATCTCTGCATCCACACATCCTTGACAAATATTGGCATATTTTAGCCAAGATTATTTAACAACATCATAACGATTTTAGTTTCCCATATATTTCAAGTACAAACTAATCTAAGCTTTTAATGTTTACTTCTCATCCTCTGCAGGTGCTTGTGTATCTGGTTTTGGCTCATCCGATGCAGTTTTTTCACTACTATTTTGATCGGCATTTTGCACATTTGTATCATCTCTATTTTGATCACTCAGATTTCTATCTTGTTTCAGTTCATCTTCTGGCATCTCATCTTTTTTTGGTGGAGCCATAACCTCTTTAAATGATTGTATAACAACACCACGACGTATCATGATTTTATAAATGATTCTTGAACGGTTCATAACATATTTTTGATTTCCCACAGGAGAGTATTTTATGGGATTTGGAAGGATCGACGCCAAATGTGCTGCTTCTTGCGCACTCAGATTTTTTGCACTTTTTCCATAGTAGTGATGAGCCGCCGCTTCGATACCAAAGATACCATCACCCCATTCTGCGACATTGAGATATATCTCTAAAATACGTCGTTTAGAGAGAGTTTTCTCGATTCTATAAGTAATAATTGCTTCTTTGATCTTACGAATAGGATTTTTACTAGGAGAGAGATAAAGATTTTTTGAAAGCTGTTGAGAGATAGTACTTCCACCTGCAAGCGTGCCGTTTTTTATACTTCGTTCTAACGCATTTTCCATCCCCTTAACATCAAATCCATCATGCTTATAAAAACCGTCATCCTCTCCGATGAGTACCGCTTTTATAAGGTTTGGGGAGATCTGTTTTATAGTTACCCATTTTTTATCTATCTTCATATCTTTATTTTCATCAGCCCACTGCGCCTCTCTATATTCCATGAATGCAGTAAGTTCAGGATTGTTTTTTTTAAGAGACGAGACATTAGGATAGATTACATAGCGAAGTACATCTAAGAACATAACAATAATAAGAACAAATAGTATTTTGAAAAAGATTTTCATAAAACCTCATTTTTTTTGAAAGGATAGCATATGTTGCTTCATTGATAACAATAATAATATCAATTCCCACTAAATAAAAAAATTATAATCTTTTATATAAACTATGATAGCATAAGCAAGTTAGAAATTTAAATATGTTTAATTTTTTCTTATTTAGAAAGGTGGATATATCCGATGCATGTATTAATTACCGGTGGTGCAGGATTCATTGGATCCAATTTAGTGGCCTATCATATCAAGAAAGGTGACAAGGTTCACGTTATTGACGATCTTTCAACAGGTCGAATTGAAAATATTTCTTTATTTCTTGAACACCTTAATTTTAAATTTGATGAAGCTAATATTCTTATATGGCAAGATCTAGAAAAAGCCGTAGCCTGGGCTGACAGAATCTACCACATGGCTGCTGTTGTAGGTGTTTTCAGAGTATTAAAAGAGCCTATATCAGTATTGGCAACAAATATTGCAGGGTGCGAACGTCTTTTAAGAGTGCTACATAACACTGACTGGAATACGAAGCTGATCATTGCTTCTAGCTCTGAAGTGTATGGTAACCGTTTAGAAAATGAACTTTTGAATGAAGATATGGAATTGCATATTAGTCCAGGGCACAACAGTCGTTGGAACTATTCTATCAGTAAACTTGCCGATGAAGCATTTGCTTTGTCATATGCCCGTCAGTATAATATTAATGTAACTGTAATTCGTTTTTTTAATGTTATAGGTCCAAACCAAACTGGAAAGTATGGGATGGTTGTTCCTAGATTTGTTCAGCAAACAGTAAGAGAACAAGATATAACTATATATGGAGATGGTACGCAACAACGGGCTTTTTTAGATGTTAGAGATGCAATGATCTATCTTGACCTACTTGCGGAAAACCCTTTGAGCCGTGCAGAAATAGTCAATGTAGGCACGGCACGCGAAATGACTATCAATCAACTAGCGCATGCAATAAAAGAATACTCGCGATCTTCTTCCAACATAACTTATACTTCTTACGAAGATGCATACGGTAAAGGTTTTGATGAAATTTATCATCGTAAACCTGACTTGAAAAAATTACTACGACTCACCAACCATTTACCAAAATGGGCACTTGAGGAGACACTTCTAGATCTCATTCAACATGAACAAAAAAAGGAGCTCTAATGGCAGCAACCCCATATTTTATCCTCAGTCCAAATCTTATTCTCAGTATTATAGGTATGTTTCATGGGCCAGACAAAACTGAACCTACTCCAGCTGAAGATTGGAGAGAGGCGACCATAGATGTTGTTATTCCAGCTTTTAACGAAGAGAAAAACATTATCTTATGTCTGAGTTCTTTAGCTACTCAAACACTCAAACCAAATAGGATTATTCTTATTGATGATGGAAGTAAAGACAACACCATAGCGTATGCCAAAGCGTTTGCCCTTGCTAATGATATGGAAATCACAGTTATTAGTCGTGATCATTCTATCGGGAAAACACCAACAATCAAACGCCAAGCGAGAGAGTATGATGGAGATGTCGAATTTATTCTCGATGGAGACACTTATCTTGAGTCCTCTAATTATATTGAACGCTCAGTTCAGGAACTTTATCAAGCCGTTGGAATTGCCAGCGTATGCGGTACTATAATGCCATTACGAGATAAAGATCGTGAAAAAATGCTTCAAATACCTCAGATAGAACAATTTATGGAAACATTTCCAGATGCAAATTTACGACAAAAACAAAACTTTTTTCATATTTCAATGCGTAAACTCAGTAATATTTATAGAGAGTCCCTTTATCTTTTTTTACAAAAATTTGTATACAAAGGGCAGATGGTCTTTTTCGGATCAGTCACAAATCCGGTTGGATGTGCTGTTGCATATCGACGTAAATATGTAAAAGATCTTTTTGATCAATATGAGCCTATTTTGGGAGATGATTTGACTAATTCTGAAGATATATTCATAGGTTTTGCTCTTTTGAAACATGGCTACCGTAATGTCCAACTTAATGATATTTATGCTCGTTCACAAGAGCCAGAAGCAGAAAAACTTCCAGCACAGATTTATTTGTGGTCCTCTTCTTTTTTTCAAAGTTGTTATTATTTTGATGACTTAGTTCGAAGTCCTCTAAAATCATTTGCAAGCTATCTTCACCATATAAGAGTGGAAAAAGAGCATGGTGAACAAATTCAACAGTTACGCAAAATTCAAGAACCTTACCGACAACAGTTTGGAGATAAAGTTACTCAACAATATGGACGTCCAATGGGTTGGGTGATCTTTGTTTCACTTATTGAAAAAACATTTTTTCCTACAACTCTCTTAATATTGGTTATATTCAAATTGTGGTGGTGGCTCGGATTGACCATTGCTATAGAAACAGTAATTTCCGTCATTTTACTAACTTTAGTCAGTAATAAAGGGGAACGTTTTGAGTATTTTATCAAAGGTTGGCTAGCCACACCTATGCGTTATGCAAGTATTCTATATGATCTATACACAATGGGTCGATTTGCAGTTGATATTTGGATAACTCGTAATAAAGGATGGAGAAAATGAAACAAATCGCAGGATTATTACTTACTGGTGCTATTGGTCTAGCAGCAGGAGTGCCACAAGATGGACTCAAAGCTGAGATGGCTGGAAAATGGAATGAAGCGATAAGTATTTATGAAAAAATAATTATTAAAAAGCCACAGGAAACTGATTTATATATACGACTCTCTGATATTTATAGTAAAGAAAAACAATTTAACAAAGCCGCTGATGTTCTCAATCGTGCCATAGCTGTTCAACCGAAGCGTACGGACCTTTATGCTCGTCTTGCTTCAGTGTACGCCGTTTTAAATCAGCCTCAAAAAGCACTTGCAATGTGGGATAAAGCATTAGAACTAGAACCTAATAATGTATCTTACTTAGTGGCACATGCAAGAATCGCCAATTGGCTTAAAAAACCTGACCTAGCAACAGTAGACCTCAAAAAAGCAGTCTCACTTGATCCTGCCAATGAAGATCTCATATTGATGTTTTCTCAATCATTGGAATGGGCGAATAAAGATGTGGATGCTATCCCTTTTTATAAAAAATATCTAAAAAACAATCCAGATAACTTAAAAATTTGGTTAATTCTTGCCGAGCTCCAGAAATCAAGTGGGGATGTAAGTGGGGCAAATATTAGCCTTAAAACAGCTTCTGCACATTTTATAAAAGAACCTGTATCGATTCAGTTAAAAGATAATAAGTCACTGAGTAATCCTACAATACCTATCTTGGAATACCACTGTATTGATGATGTACCACCAGATACATACACGATTGCAACGAAAGAATTTAAAGAACAAATAGATGAATTAGCCAACAAAGGCTATCAATCGATTACAATGGATACCTTAGGAAAAGTTATTTTAGGTCAAGCAAATCTTCCTGCAAAGCCCGTCATAATAACGTTTGATGATGGATGCCAAAATATTTATACAAAAGCGTTTCCAATACTCAAAAGCAGAGGCTACTCTGCGCAGATCTATATTATCACTGATGCTGTAGGCAACAATGATATGGATAGAAAGAATAGTATTATTACAAAACTCGGGGAAAATGCTGAAAACTCGCTCACCTATTATCTTACTTGGCCAGAGATCAATAAGTTGGTCGCTTCAGGATGGACTATTGGAAGCCATTCCGATTCACACCCACTTATGAGCACAATCGATAGTCAAAATCAGGTATACGAGCTTTTGTATTCAAAACTTTCTATTTTGGCGAATACAGGGTCTACTATCACATCATTTGCCTATCCATACGGCGATGGAAATGGAGAGGTAGCCTTGCAAAATGATCTTTCTTCTTTAGGTTATACTACAGCAGTGGCGTCTACTGGTGGAGTTGCAGAGCTAGGGACAATGAATCAATTTAATATTCCAAGAGTGCTGATTTATGGACCGAAACCTGAAATTGATCCTCAAAGTAAAGGTGTTTCTACTACGAATAATCCACTAAGACCAGCAGACAGCTTCATCTCTAAAATCGAGCCTAATGATGCTCAGAAAGCTTATGGAAAGGCAAATTTGTATTCCACATCTAAAGATTATGCTAACGCGTTATCTTCTATTAATGAAGCAGTCAAGCTTTCTCCTAATAATATCAGCTACCTCAAAACTCAATTAGAAATTGCCGGTGATGCCAATGCTCCACTTATTTCAGTAAGTGCAGCCAGTAAAATTTATCTGCTAGAGCCTACAGATGAAAACCTACTTATCCTCGCGCGTACAGATGTATGGGCCAATCAACTAGGTGATGCTTATAAAGATTTTAAACGCTATCTTCAAACTCATAATGAAGATCAAGCAGTTTGGATTGAATATATTCAGGTACAAATCTGGATTGGAAAATATGCTGAAAGTATGGACACTTTATCCCTTTATAAGCAAAAATTTGGAGATACAGAACCTTATCTAAAAACAAAAGCAGAAGCTTTAAGCTGGGGAAATCGTTCACGTGAAGCTCTTAGTATCCTTAATCCAAAACTGCAAAAAAGTCCAGATGATTATGACGCTCACTATACAAGAGCCGTTGCCTATAATAATAATTTCCAACCAATTGAAGCTATCAGCGAGCTTAAAACAGTTAAAACTCTACGTCCAGATGCTATAGAAGAGAACAGCTTTTTAGAAAAATATATAACTACCAAATTCCGTCCATCGATTACAGCCGGCTTTGAATACGCTAGTGATTCTTATGATGTTAGTGACCGTACACTTTCACTCGAAGGTGAATATTTTTTATCACCGCTGACAAGCTTAAGTGTTAAAATACAACGGGATGATCTACGTGCAACAACACTAAGTGGTTATGCCCAAGATAATGGCCAAGAAAACGCTAGTTACACAAGTGCTACAGTCGGGATTAATCATAGATTTTCTCCAAATATAGAGCTTCGTGCAACCTTAGGTGGAGCGACGACGGAGGACAATAATAATATTGTTTACTCAGTTGGAGCATTGTGGACACCTCTAAATACGTTATCAGTGGATTTAAGTCAACGTCACGACTACTATATCGTTTCTCCACGTACTCTAGGACGAGGTATCAGAGATGATCACACACAGTTAAAAGTTGTGTGGGAACCAAATATGAAAACGAATGTTAACCTAACGGGTACGTATGATACGCTATCTGATTCGAATCAGCGTTGGAGTGTTGAATTAAACCCTGTCTGGGAAATATCACGAACACAATATTGGAACTTTGATGTTGGTCCGGATGTTCAATTCTATGGATATGATAAACAGTATGATGATCATGGTTATTACTCACCAAAACTTATCCAAGAATATTATCTTTCAGGATATATAAACTGGAAAAAAAGTGACAACGACGGAGTCAATCTTGTGCTCTCAGCGGGGGCAGTAAATGATAGTTATGCAGGTCAGACCAAACCAAGTTGTGCAGCAACCTTAGAAGGAGTTTTTGGTTTATATCGAGACTGGCTGATAAAAGCAAGCACGTCAATTGATTACACGCCACGATTTTATGATCAGGCTTACACCGGTACAAACTTTTCTCTCTTTATAACACGCCGTTTTTAATGAGAAACTTATGAGTAAAAAAATATGCATCATAGGCGGAGGATATGTAGGCCTTCCTCTGGCCGTAGCTTTTGCAAATTATTTGTCTGTTACAGTAGTCACAAAATCAAGACTTCATGCAGAAGAGTTATCTAAAGGGTTTGACCGTACAGAGACGTTTAGTGCTGAAATATTACAAAAAGATGGGATTTTATTTACCTCAGATATCGCAGATGCGGCGGATTCAACTATTTTTATTGTCAGTGTTCCTACACCTGTAAACAATAGAAATACTCCTGACCTTTCTCCCGTCGAAGACGCAACAAAGAGCATTGCTTCTGTTTTAAAAAAGGGAGATATTGTTATCTATGAAAGTACTGTTTTTATTGGCTGTACTGAAGAGTTTTGTGTTCCTATTCTTGTAAAAGAGAGTACTCTTACCTTTAATCAAGATTTTTACGTTGGATTCAGCCCTGAACGGATTAATCCAGCAGATAAAGAACATACTATCCACACTGTTGTTAAAATTATCGCCGGTTCAACGCAAGAAGTTACTAAAACCATGGAAGATTTATATGGAAAAATTGTGCATGCCGGACTTCATATTGCTCCTTCGATCAAAATTGCAGAAGCATCTAAACTCGTAGAAAATATACAACGAGATGTCAATATTGCTCTTATAAATGAACTCAGTAAAATTTTTCACTCTCTAGGTATAGATACTAATGATGTTATCAATGCTGCTGCTACGAAATGGAATTTCATCCCTTTTCGTCCGGGTCTTGTTGGTGGACATTGTATTAGTATTGATCCATATTATATGCTCTATAATGGAGAGAAAAAGGGTATTGATCTTCCATTGATCAAACTTTCCAGGTCAATCAATAGCACAATGGTAGACTATGTAGTAAATACTACAATTGACCTACTAAAGCAACGCAATATTGAGCCTAAAAAGGCTAAAGTACTAATGCTGGGTATCACATTTAAAGAGAATTGCCCAGATATCCGAAATTCTCAAAGTGCTGGTATTTTTTCAAAATTGAATACCGAGATGAAAAAAGTAGATTTATTTGATCCGATCGCTGATGATCAAGAAGTTCTTAGAGTATATGGAATTAAAAGTCTCTCCATTGAATATTTGCTAACAAAAGAGTATGATGCAATAATAATCACAGTTGCTCATACAGTATATAAGACACTTCCGATTAAAAGTTTTTTAAGAAATGATATTGGTATTGTATTAGATTTGAAAGGATTACTTCCAAAAGAAGAAACTGATTTTCGACTTTAACAAAGTATGCAAAATATATTGAAATAAAACTAAAAAAAGAGGTAGATAATCAACTTGTGCACCTTCTTTTAACCCTTTATTCATTGTCATAATCCCTGACTATTATGATAAATCAAATATATACTTTTATATTTAAGCAAATCATCATATAAATTGCTCTACTCTATACACAATAAATTAAAATTAGAGAATGATTATGTCAAACAGATTAGCCTTAGAAGATTCACCCTATTTACAACAACACAAAAACAATCCCATAGACTGGTTTCCTTGGTGCGATGAGGCATTTCAAATCGCAAAAGATGAAAACAAACCTATTTTTATTTCCATAGGTTACAGCAGTTGCCATTGGTGTCATGTGATGGAAAAAGAGGTATTTGAAGATGAAAAAGTTGCAAAATTTGTAAATCAGCATTTCATATGTATCAAAGTTGACCGCGAAGAGAGACCTGACATCGACAAGCACTATCAAGAGGTATACCAGCTTTTAAACCGTCGCGCAGGTGGATGGCCGACATCTATCTTTGCAACTCCTCAAAACAAAGCTTTTTTTGCTGGAACTTACATCCCTCTTCATAGCAAAGAGGGTGATACAAATATGATCGGTTTTAGTGAGATCACGAAGATTATCGCAGACAAAATTGCAGAAAAAAACGAACAGATATTTAAAAATGCTGATGAAATAGAGGGATTTTTACGACCAACAAATCATCCAAAAGAAGCTACTAAACTCATAGAAGATGTTTATAAAAATTTTCTTGTTCAAAGTGAGCGTAATTATGAAACATCTTATGGCGGATTTTCTCATACTCCAAAATTTCCTCATTCTGCAACTCTTACAACTCTTTTAAATATCTCTTTGCTTTATGATGATAAAGATGCAAAAAAAATGCTTACATTTACTCTTGATAATATGAGCAAAGGTGGGATGTACGACCTTGTTGAAGGTGGTTTTTGTAGATACTCTACTGATGAAAAATGGCTCGTTCCACACTTTGAGAAGATGACTTATGATAATGCCCTACTTTGTGAACTTTACACTAAAGCTTACCTTACATGTAAGGAAGATAACTACTTGCATGTAGCCAAACAAACAGCCGATTTTATGCTCAAATCTATGCAAGAAGACAACCTGTTTTATTCTGCAAGTGATGCCGATAGCGACGAGGGAGAGGGACACTATTTCACTTATACAAAAGAGGAAGTCACTTCTGCCCTAAAAGAGCACGGTTATGAATCTAATGAGATCGCTTTGATCATAAAACTCTTACATGTAAGTGATCAAGGCAATTTTGAAGGACGTAATATTATCAGATATGAAGAGCGTGTGCAAACTGACTGGTTTGCCAATGTTATGAATATTTTAAGTTCTATAAGAGCTACAAGAAAATATCCATTTATCGACAAAAAAGTTCAGACTTCTTGGAATGCTATGATGATAAAAGCCCTTTTTACTCTTTCTTACGTGGATGTCCGATACAACGATATTGCCAAAGAGCATCTTGATACACTTTTAAAAACTATGTTCATGGATGGCCAACTTTATCACTCCACACTTATTTATAAAGTCCCAAAAGTAAAAGCATTTTTAGAAGACTATGCCTTTATGGGCGTTGCTTTGATCGCTGCTTATGAAGCGACAAGCGATGAACTATATCTTATAAATGCACAAAAATTTGCAAATAAGGCACTCGAAGAGTTTTATGATAAAGGAAGATGGTTTTTTAGTACAGGAGAGTTTACAACCCAAGCGGAAATCAGTGACAACACCTATCCATCCACAGTCAGTGTGATGATAAATCTTTTACTCTCACTTGGTTCCTTAGTAGAAGAAAAATATAGAACGTTTGCATTTAAAACACTCGAGTACAACTCCTACGATCTTGGGCGCAAACCTATCTATACTCCATATATGTTAGACCAAATGCTCAGATACTTAAAAGGTGATAGAATCATCAAAACAAACAGCCAAAATCTAAAGATAAATGCAACAGATATTGCATCTATCTCCTATCCTTATATTTTAAAACAGGCAAATATGGAAGATGATTTTTTAGTGTGTGGTACAAACAGCTGTTTTGCAAACACAAAAGATGTTAATAAGCTAAACGAACTTATAAATAACTCACTTTAAATAAGGGAAAAAAGTGCATGAGTTAAAAGACATTACTATTTGGCTAATAGATAGAAGAGATATTATTGTTGATGCTTGGCTCAGTAATAGTGTTGTAAGTCAATATCTATCATCTCATGAGATAAATATTGAAAAATTTTCCACAAAATTTGCACACCCTATTCTTTTACATAACCTTGCCGTATTGGATGGAACAAAACCCTCCGGAGATTGTCCGATAATGAATCAAATCGTGAATTTTATGATTCAAAAAAATATCACATCTCAAGAGATTTTCACTATCTGTGCAAAACTACGTGCAACTGTTTTTGAATATCTTTTTAAAGAGTATCCAAACTTTTTTCAAAATGCTGATGAAGCGATAAGGATAATGGAGCTTTTTGATGACAATCTTTCAGGAGTACTTTCCAATTTTGACGTAAAGAGTTTAGAAAAAAACCTGCATAATCAAGAAAATATAGTTTTTAAAAAATATGCAAAAAGACTTCAAGTTGTTTTAGATGCACAAAAAAATATTATTTTAAAAATACATGACAACAAGCTTTTTCTTGCAAACAAGGCGCTCTTTCTAGCAACAGGAGTCAAAAACAGTAATGAATTTAATAAAAAGTTTTCCCATCCATTAAATTTTATTAAGACTGTCAGTACCTTTGAAAACTTATTTAGAAGAAAAGAGTATGACGAGTGGCTGATGCAACTCATAGACAAAAATGAGGGAAGATCTAATATTGAATTTTTTGACCATATCATCAATAAAAAATCAGTGATGCAGATGAGTGTAAGCAAGGTAGGTGAACTTAATGATTTTATTTTCACCTTTGAGAATCTCGTAAATGTACAATATGAGATAAAAAAACTCAACAATATTTCCTATAAAGATTCTCTTACAGATCTTGCAAATCTTACAAAATTTAAAGAGATGGTTGAAGAAAAAATAGCTTCTTATCCTCAGGATGATTTGCATATTTTAATGATTCATCTTAACGGATTTAAGATTTTTAATGATATCCATGATGATAAAAGTGTAGAGGAACTGATTAAGAATGTTGCCGATATCCTCAAAGAAAATAATCCAGACAACTCTGCCAAAATCGATTTTGAACGCTTTGCCATTATATGTAAAGAAAAAAATTTAGAAGAGGCCAAAAATATAGTAGAAAAAATCAATCTGCTTCTAGAAGAAAATAATTACAAAGATGAGATTAAGCCTCTGGCAGCACTAGTTTTACATCGTAAAAATGATACTATTGAACTTATGTTGGCACGAGCAGATCTTTTACTTAAACATGTAAAAATCGATTCTTTAAAAACTATTGTTGATGAAACTATCATCGGGGAAAAAGAGAAAATCAGACTAGAACAGGAAAAAAAATTTCTTCAACTAATGAAAATTGATTTCGAAGAGAAAAAAACGGTTCCAGTAACCAATTATTATCTTGAAATAGGGATAAAATCTGATGCTACTATTTTATTAATAACTGAAGATCAACTCATGATAATGGTAAGAAAAGTAGCTCTTTTTTCTTTATACCAAGGTGATCCCGTCTATATACAAATGCCACAAAAACCAAATTATAAGGCCTTAGTTTACAAAGTAGATAAACTTGAAAATTATGTGACTTTGCACTCCTTCAGGGCTGTAGACTCATCACCGCTTGATAGAAAACATGTACATGTAAAGCTAGAACAGCCTCTCGAAGTATCTTTGTCTTTTGAATCGGAAAAAATCAATGCCATACTTCAGTCTATTTCAATCAATACCTTTGAAATAGTTCTCCAACATATTTATACTCTTCAAATTGGCAGTGAAATTGAAATCACAGCAGCTTTAAGTGGTAAAGAGGATTTATTTAAGGGAAATATTCTAAAAATCATTCCGTTGGTTGATAGATTCATCATCGTCATTCATCTTGAAATAACTTCATCAACTGAAGAGATACTTTCCCCATATGTATCGAATCGGCAACTAGAAATCATTAAAAATCTACAAAAAAATATCTTAAAGATGTAAAAGGAAATAAAATGTCAAAAAAGAAAAAACAACGTAAAGATAAAATGGTTCAAATCGATGTCAAAGAGTCGCAACTTCTTTATGAAAAAGATCTTCGAACACTACAAATAGAGCTTTTAAAGATGCAAAACCATATTAAAGATACAGGTAAAAAGCTTCTTTTGATTTTTGAAGGACGTGACGCAGCTGGCAAAGGTGGGATGATAAAACGTATAACCGAACATCTTAACCCTCGCGGAGCAAGAGTCGTAGCTCTAGATAAACCATCAGATACAGAAAAAACTCAGTGGTATTTTCAAAGATATACAAGCCATCTGCCCTCAGCCGGAGAAATCGTGCTTTTTGACAGAAGCTGGTATAACCGTGGCGGTGTCGAGCCTGTTATGGGATTTTGTACACCTGAAGAGCATGAAGATTTTTTACAATCTGTACCGAAATTTGAGCGAATGCTTATGAACTCAGGAATCTTAATACTCAAATTTTATATCTCTGTTTCCAAAGATATTCAACAAAAACGGTTTAAAGAAAGAAAAGATGATCCGCTTAAGCACTTCAAAATCTCTTCAGTGGATGAACATGCTCAAGAACTATGGGAAAAATATACAGTCGCAAAATACTCAATGCTTTTAGCTTCGCATACACCTGGAACTCCTTGGACGATAGTGCGTTCTGACAACAAAAAAGCAGCGCGTATTAACTGTATAAAGCATATAATCTCGCATATCGATTACCCAGATAAAATATCAGAAGATTTTTTGAAGACTGATGGCAAAATTGTTTTTGATGGCAATGATGAAGTCAGACATATGGAATCTAAGATGAATATCAAGATGGATTAAAAAGAGGCGAAATGAAAAAAATTATGATCAGTCTGCTTTGTGCGATGGCACTCTTTGCAGATGAATCTGTACTTTCACAACAAAAACAGGAAACACTTGATCTAAAACGTAAGCAGATTGAGCAGGATACGAACGCAGCGATGAAAAGCTGGATCTCTCCGCTCATCCTTTCACTCGGGGTCACTGAAAATAAGAACTCACTCAATAATAACAGCGAACTTCAAAACGCTTCTTTGCAATGGAATCAAGATCTCTTTCGAAGCGGGGGAATCGGCTACACCATAGAGCAGTCAAAAGCAAACGGAGCGGCAAATCTTCTTGGCGTAGATATCCAAGAAGCAACTTATCTAAAAAGCCTTTATACTCTCAAAGTACAAATAGAACGCGATAAACTTGCCCTAATGCAAAGTCAGCTTACACTTAAAAACAGTGATATCGACCTTTTAATGACCAAAGCTAAATACAAAGCCGGGCTTTCAGATCTAAGCCAGCTCAATCAAATAACACTGAGCAGAGACACAGCAAGAACAAATCTGATTGTTGAAAAAAACACTCTTGAAAGTGAAACTTATGAACTCAAAAAACTCATACAGGGTAAAAATACAGACGCGATTAAAATTCCGACCATAGCGCTTCCATCCAAAGAAGAGTATCTTTCCAAAAATCTTGAACTTTTACAATACAATAAACAAGATCAGGCAACCGAAGCCGCTTGGAAAAATAAGTCTTCAAGTTATCTACCAAAGTTAGCATTTAATGGTTCTTATGGTTACTCCAAAAATAGCTATACCGCTCCTTATTCATCAGATTTTGAAGGAAATGCTTACAGTTACGGGATCACTTTGTCTATGCCTCTCCTTGACGTAAATGCAAACGCCTTAATAGAATCTACAAAACTACAATATCTGCAAACAAAAAGCAAACAAACTGATAGAGGAATTGAACTTGCCCAGGAGTACGAAAAACATATAAACAATATCCAAAACTATGATGAAAAGGTTGCTCTGGCAGATGAGATGATAAAAATGTATGATGAACTTTATAATTTTACAAAAAGTCAAGTTGACGCAGGGTTTAAATCACAATATGACCTTGAATCTCTGCAAAATTCATCAAAAATCCAAAAGCTTGACAAAGAGATACAAAATTATAATATTACTATCGAAAAGATCACTCTGTATTTCGATACAAAACACTAAGGAATAACTATGCAAGAGATGGAAAAAGTTACAAAATATAAAACAAGCGGATTGATGTGGAAGATCTTTATAGCCGTTTTTCTTCTGGTTCTTAGCTTTGCAGGATACAAGATCTTTATGCCAAAAGAAACAGAAAACGAGTTTACCTATATCAGCGAACCGTTAAAAAAAGCTGATCTCATTATTACGGTTTCGGCAACAGGAAATATTCAGCCCGTCGAGCAGGTCAATGTAGGAAGTGAAGTCTCAGGTACCATAGAAAAAGTATTTGTCGATTATAACGATGTCGTCAAAAAAGGCCAACTCCTAGCACAAATAGACAGAACAAAATATGAAAGTAACCTTAAAAAAGCTGAAGCTGCGCTAACCTCTACAAATGCAAACTTACAAAATATGCAAGCAGGGCTTTATAAAGCAGAGTCTATCATAGGAAGAGACAAAATGCTTCGAGAATCCACTAATGGGGCCCTTCCTTCAAAAAATGACTGGGATAGTGACTGGTCTGCCTATTTAACTGCTAAAGCACAGATTAGCAGTGCAAAAGCACAAATAGACCAAGCAAAGCAAGGTCTAATATCTACAGAGTATGATCTTCAAAAAACAAATATTTACTCACCCGTCAATGGGACTATCTTAGTAAAAAGTATTGATCCTGGGCAGACGGTTGCCGCTTCTTTTCAAACGCCTGTTCTCTTTACAATCGCAAAAGATCTTACAAAGATGCAACTTCAAGCAAGCATTGATGAAGCAGATATTGCCAAAGTAAAAGAGGATCAAAATGCATCTTTTAGCGTTGATGCGTATCCGCATATGAAGTTTCAAACTTCAATCAGCCAAGTGCGCGTCAACTCTGCCATCGTTGATGGGGTTGTAACCTACCTTGCCATTATGGACTACAATAACTCTAAACTGCTTTTAAAACCGGGAATGAGTGCTGATATAGATATTACAACACAGACAGTTAAAGACTCACTTATCGTCCCCAAAGCTGCTTTATTGTTTATCCCAGTCAAACCGCAGGTAAAAACATTCTTTGGCTCAAAAAAAGAAGACAAAATAATCGTAGATCCTAAACCACATGTATGGATACTAAAAAACAATCAGCCTAAAAAAATCTATGTAAAAGTACTCGGCAGCAGTGGAGCTTTTAGCGCGATCAGTTCTGATGAACTCAAAGAAAATGATCCTATTATTATCACTCAGGAAAAACATCAATGATAGAACTCTCAGGCATAAGCAAAGTCTATGGAACAGCTGAGGCTTCATCGACTGTTCTAAAAGATATCAGCCTGCAGATCAAAGAGGGTGAATTTATTGCTATTATGGGGCCAAGCGGAAGCGGTAAATCAACTCTTTTAAATATTCTCGGTACTCTTGACGTGCCAAGTTCAGGTAAATACAATTTTGAAGGTACAGATGTCACAGCTCTTAGCAAGGATCAAAGATCACTTTTTAGGCGTTATGTTCTTGGATTTATCTTTCAGGGGTTTAACCTGCTCAAAAAAACAACTGCACTTGATAATGTTGAGATGCCTCTTATCTACCTTGGTGTACATGCCAAAGAGAGAAAAGAGAGAGCATTTCAAGCACTCAAAAGTGTAGGACTTGAAGATCGCGCCCATTATGAGCCTTCAAAACTCTCAGGCGGACAGCAGCAACGCGTGGCGATTGCAAGAGCCATCGTCACGAATCCAAAAGTCCTAATCGCCGATGAGCCTACAGGAAACCTTGATAGCAAAAGAGGTCATGAGATCATGGAAATTCTCCAAGAATTCAATAAAAATGGCATTACTATCATCATGGTCACACATGAACGCGATATCGCGGCGTATGCCTCAAGAATATTACATGTAAGAGATGGGATCATAGAAAAGGAAGAGATTAATGCTCACTAACGCCCTCCTTCAAGCACTTCGAGAAATTCGCCGTAATCTTATGCGCTCACTGCTTACGGCAATGGGTATCGTCATCGGCATCGCATCTGTCATCGCAATGGTCAATATCGGTAAGGGAGCGAGCCAATCGATTACAAAGAGCATAAGTAGACTTGGAAGCAATACACTCTTTGTTACTCCAGGACAACAACATGGTCCGGGAAGTCAATCTGCCGTTTCTATACCTTTTAAAAGAAAAGATGTCGAAGTATTAAAAGAATCTATCATCGCCCTAGATGCGATCTCTGCGGTAGAAAGCAGCAGTATGACGGCACTTTACGGTGATCAAAACTATCAAACCAGTGTCAAAGGCGTAGAAAACGATTATTTTAAAATACAAGATTTTAGTTTCAAATCGGGTAGAGATTTTACTAGTAATGAACTTCGAAGCGGTTTGAAAACCTGTATTTTAGGAAAAACTGTTGTCGATAAACTCTTCGTAAATGGTGAAAATCCAATTGGAAAAAAACTGCGCTTACAAAAATTTGCCTGTGAAGTTGCAGGAGTGCTGAGTCCTAAGGGTGCAAATACTTTTGGAATGGATCAAGATGATGTGATTTTAGTTCCCTTAAATATGTTTCTTCGACGTGTCAGCGGAAATGAAAATATCCACCTCATTATGGTAAAAGTCAAAGACAATATTCCACTTGAAGAAGCTACAGTACAGATTCAACAGCTTATGCGTGAAAACCGCCATCTAAAACCTAACGATGAAGATAACTTTTCAGTTCGAAATATGTCTGCTCTTGTCGACACTATCAGCCAGATCACGTCTATGCTTACCATTATGCTTGGAGCTGTTGCGGCTATTTCACTTATCGTGGGTGGAATCGGGATCATGAATATTATGCTGGTTTCTGTGACTGAGCGAACACGTGAGATAGGAATTCGTATAGCTGTGGGAGCGATGTCACAAGACATCTTGATCCAGTTTTTGATCGAGGCAGTCGTGTTATCGGGACTTGGAGGGATTGTGGGAGTGATCTTTGGTATCTCTATTACAATGATAGTAAGCTATTTTATGCATTTTACACTTATCATAGACCCGACCATTACCGTGATCTCTTTGCTCTTTTCAATGTTGATAGGGATTGTATTTGGAATCATTCCGGCAAGAAAAGCATCGAACATGAATCCTATCGATGCTTTGAGGTATGAGTAGGTTCGTACTCTTTTTTCGCTCCCAAGTTTCACTTGGGAGCGTATACTTATATCTCTATTTTCTTGATTGTTTCTACTCTCATAGACCAAAAAAGAAGTGTATCAAAACAACTTCTCCACATCTATCAATCCGACTTCATCTTCATAATCTCTAGCACTGCTGTATCTCCAATCTCTAGCATCATCGACGTATCCTCTTTTTACAGGGTTTTGGTGAATATAGTTTATTTTTTCAATCATCATCTTTTCACTGGAAATATGTTTGGGCTGAGTTCCCTCTTGCCAAAACTGATATACAGTCTGCGTTTTATGCGCCTTTTTATAAAAAGTAAGTTGATCCAATATTGTCCTCACATTGTTTTGCTCTAACAACTTTAAAATCTCTTTTGCCGTATGGGCTTTAAATTTTCTCATGGACTGGGCTATGTCATCACTCGAAGCTATTAAATGAAGATGATTTTCTAAAATGACGTAAGCATATAGTTTGAAATTGTCTGTTTTTTGCAAGTATCGTAAACTATTGAAGATGATCTCTGTTGTCTCTGTTCTGGTAAAGATTGAGATCCAATGAAGCACCGTACAAGTCATAAAATGAAGATGTGTCGGTTCATATATCTTGTATCTACTTCGTCCCATAACTTTTCCTTTTACCTGATTGTAATGGAAGTTTTTATGATGGATAGATTTTATGGCAGTTTGCTATATTTACACTCTTGAAGGTCTCACTCCCAAGTTTTACTTACACTCGCTCCCATGCTTAGCTTGGGAGTGTATATAAGAGTTACTATTGTATTGAGAGTTTTTACTTTTATATGTATTCCCAAGTGAAACTTGGGAACGAGAGGGAGCTAAAAAAGTGAAGAGGTCTGAATGGGCTTACATGTAAGCCATTCATCTTATAAAAATTTTAAGATCTCTTCTTCTATCTGCTCTTTTTCAATCACAGTGCTTTGAACTACTTCTTTGGAAAATAGTCCTGCAATCATCGGAGGAATAGAGAGTTTTGCTTCTTGTGAGATTGCTTGCAATGCATCTTCATCACGCGCGTCAAGTTCACCTGTCAAAGCATTTGCTATTGTCGGAGAGAACTTTGTCCATTCAGCAGTTGAGTATGCGATAGTGATATATTCTTTCGTCGCGCAAGTCTCATACGCTTTAAAACAAGTAGCAGTATGTGGATCCATCAAATAGCCTGATTCAAAGGTGTCTTTGATATATTTTTTGCCCTCTTCGCCGTTACAATAATCCGCCGCAAATACTTCTTGAAGCGTTGCAAGTTCCTCAGCTGTGAGTTCATACACATTTTTACTGTCAAGGTCACCCATCAGCTCTTTTGTACGTTTATCGCCAAACATATCATAAAGGATACGCTCGACATTTGATGATTTTAAAATATCCATCGCAGGAGATGTTGTAGAAATAACACCGTGACCGTTTAAGTCATATTTTCCAAAATTGATAAGACGTGTTAAGACATTGTTCTCATTTGAAGCGATAATGATCTTTTCAACTGGTACACACATCTTCATAGCATAATACCCGCCAAGAGCGTTTCCAAAGTTTCCGCTTGGCACGTTTAAGTAAACTTTTTCGCCCATCTCGATCTCATCTTGACGTACAAGCTCTAAGTAGCTGTGGATGTGATAGATAATTTGAAAAATAATACGTCCAAAGTTCACAGAGTTTGCAGCAGAGAGAAGGACGTTTTTCTCTTTTAGCTCCGCTTTAAACCGCTCACTTGCAAGAAGATGTTTGAGCGCGTTTTGCGCATCATCAAATACTCCGTTGATACCGATAACTTTAAGGTTTGCGGCATCTTCTGTGACCATCTGAAGACGTTGCACATCACTTGTTCCGCCATCTGGATATAAACAAGCCACTTGAACATTTGAGCGGTTTTTAAATGTCTCTAAAGCCGCTGGTCCAGTGTCTCCGCTTGTTGCCGCCAAGATAAGATAGTTCTCGCCTCTTTTTTGTGCGATAGATGAAAGTACAACTCCAAAAGGTTGTAACGCCATATCTTTAAACGCGCGTGTCGGGCCATGGTAAAGCTCACTTACATAAAGGTCATTTTTTACTTTTACGACAGGTACAGGATTGGAAGCATCATCAAACTTGTCATATAAAGCCAAAGCTTCATCTATGACAGCGCCATCTATGTCGATCTCAAAACGAGTCAACATATCTTTTGCCAACTCTTTATATGAAGAGTTTAAGTGTTTTTCTAAAAACTCTGCTCCTAAAGCTGGAAGCTCACAAGGTACATAAAGTCCGCCAAATGAAGCGATCGGAGAAAGAATCGCTTGACTAAATGTTACCTCTACAGGATTTTTACCATCATTTCCACGTGTTTCAATAAAATTCATATTTCAGCCTAAAAAAATTTTGCGCAATTATAACGTAATCTGAGTTCCAACGCCCTCAGATGTGAATAGTTCCAAGAGTAAAGAGTGCTCAACTCTTCCATCAATAATGTGTGCTTTTTCCACACCACCCTCCACTGCCTCTAAACATGCATCTACCTTTGGAACCATTCCGCCGTGAATAGTGCCATCCTCTTTAAGAGCGTCGATTTCAGCTTTTGTAAGGGAAGTGAAAAGATTTTTATCGTTATCCAAAACACCCGCAGTATCGGTTAAAAAGATAATCTTTTTTGCTCCGATAGATTTTGCGATGTAAGAAGCCGCAAGATCAGCATTGATGTTATATCCAGGATGCCCCATCTCTTCACCAGCGGCAATTGGTGCTATGACTGGGATGAACTTTTCATATACAAGGTTGTTGATAACGCTTGCATCGACATGTTTTATCTTTCCCGTAAGTCCCCATTTTGCAAAATTAAGTGGTTCAGCTGTGACAAAATGTGCATCTTTTCCGCTGATACCGATCGCTTTTGCGCCATGAGAGTTCAAAAGTGAAACAATCTCTTTGTTGATCTCACCGCTTAAAACCATCTCGACTATACGCATAACTTCTTTACTTGTCACACGCTGACCCTCGATAAATTTTGATTCAATATGTAATGCATCCAACATATCTGTGATACTTTTTCCACCGCCATGAACAACTATCGGGCGAATTCCTACAAGATACATCAGCAAAATATCTTCAGCAAACTGCTCTTTGAGTTGTGGTGAAGTCTGTGCTGAACCGCCATATTTGATAACGATCTTTTGATTTGCAAACTGCTTTATAAACGGCAGTGCTTCAAGAAGAGTTTTAACAGTTTCAATCTTTTTTTGCATGGTTTTCCTTTATATAATTATCAATAAGTCCAAAAACTTTTTCATCTACATCAATCTTTAAATCAAGTAGCGAAATAGTAATACCAAAATCCTTCATTTTTACATAATCTTTGAAAGTTACAAGGAGTGAATCTGCACCGCTGAGATATAAAATCCACTCTAATTCCTCTTTTGTAAAAAAATGATGATCTTCAAAATAGTGTTTACTTGTGATGGCAGGTAAAAAAGGATCAAGTCTTTGCGGTCTTGCTATGGCAGTTACAAGAGCCATTTTAGAAGTTGGATTCTCTACATGTACAGCTCTTTTAAAATCAATACCATCTTTAAGAACTGCCACTTTTTTGCCATTCCAACGCTTCTCACGATAAGGACCAGATGGTAAACAAAAAGGGTTTTTTGATTCTACATCGATGAGAATATCAAGCTTTTTAATGTGATGTTTTGAGTATCCATCATCTAAAAAAATAAGTTTAGCGCCCATCTCTTTAGCCTTAACAATCCCCTCTTCTCTTAATTCACAGACTATAACTATCGCGTTTGGAACTTTTTGCGCATAGATCATCGCTTCATCGCCGCTTAGTTGTACATCACATAAAATCTCTTTACCATTGGAGACTACATGTAAGCCCTTTGATCTTCTGCCATAGCCTCGAAGAACTATCGCAACATTCTCATAACGAAGTGCTAACGCTGTTGTAAGAGGAGTTTTTCCACTGCCTCCGACACTCAAATTTCCAACGCTAATAACATCGATACCATAATCTTTAGGAATCGCTTTTATATACTTTATCCAGACAATGAAGCAGTATATCCAGCCTAGAGGAAGGAGGAAAAGTGATAGGAGTTGTTGAGGAATACTCGGTTTGTAGAGATATCTCTCAACCCAAAAGACAAGTGATTTTTTCAAACTCTTGTTTTTGCTATCTTTTTGATTGTGTCAACAACATACTTGATCTCTGCATCACTCATCGCTGCATAGATAGGAATAGAGAGTACTTTTTGAAATGTTTTTAGCGCAATTGGAAAATCATTTACACGCAATGAATATTTTGATTTGTAGTAAGAAAGCAGATGTAATGGGATGTAATGCAATGCTGTTTTTATACCATTTTCATTCAACTCTTTTGCAAAAGAATCTCTGTTTTTATCTACTTCGATGATGTAAAGAGAGAAGGAGTGATCCTCATTTGCCAAGTTTGGTACGCTGATATGGGTTGTATTTTTAAGTGCATCATTATAGATAGTAGCTATCTCTCTTTGTCTTAAAATATACTCATCTTGCTTTTCAATTTGAGCTAAGATATACGCCGCGTCAAGCTGACTCATCGTATATTTATTTCCGATATCCGTGATGTCGTAGATATAATCTAGTCCATCTTCATTGACGACCATCGCATGATTGCGAAGCAATTTTGCTCTGTTTTTCATCTCTTCATTATCCGTGACAATCATTCCACCGTTACAAACGCTATTTTTTAGATGCGGAGAAAAGCTAAAACATGTGATATCAGCGCCCGTAGAGCCGATTTTTTCGCCATTATAGGTAGCACCAAGAGCATCTGCGGCATCTTCTACGATCTTTACATCATGAGTCTTTGCCATTTTATACAAACGCTCTAAGTCCACACACTGACCTGCAATGTGACTTACGATGACCGCTTTGAGCTTTCTTGATGCATTTTCTTCAAGATATTTTTCAAGTTTATTCAAATCGATATTATACGTCTTAGGATCGATATCTATAAAAGTTGGCTCCGCATCAAAGTGGCGCACGACTTCTGGAACGGATGGAAAGGCATTGACCGAACAAAGGACTTTGTCACCGCGTTTGAGATCAAGAGCAAGCATAGCTAAGTGAAGTGCAGCAGTGCCACTTGATGTTGCTATGGCAAAACTTGCCCCGATATAGGTCTCAAACTCTTCTTCAAGTTTAACAACGAAATCACCATTTTCCCCGTCTAAAACATCGGCAATATGGTCATGCTCAACAACTCCGCTCTCTTGTCTAAAAAATGGAACTTTCATACTATTCTCCTTATAGGTTTATATCTCTTGCATAATTAAAATCATGATTGATTGTCCGTGATGTCAGTTTCGCGATCACGGGCATTTTTCTCTTAAATTGGTTTACATAAATTTTTTTGATGATCATTTCAAGCATCTCTTTGTTAACACCACGCTCGATGATTGCATCAATACTAAGACGTTCTTCCACATATAAACGTAGAGCCTCATCTAACTTTTCGTAACTATACCCAAGATCGTCCTCATCGCTCTGTCCATCCCATAAATCTGCAGATGGTGCTTTTGTGATGATGCTTTTTGTAACACCCAAATAGCGTGCGAACTCAAAAATCTCGCTTTTGTACAGATCTCCTATCGGATTTAATGCACTTGCCAGATCTCCGTAAAGTGTTCCATATCCAAGCATAAGCTCACTTTTATTGCTTGTGCCTAAGACCAAAGCGCCCTCTTTTGCCGACATATCAAAAAGTGTGACCATTCGCAGACGTGCTGAGAGGTTTCCACGGCGAAGATTGTTCATATCAACATTTTCTTTTTCATACGCTTGAAGCATCGGTGCTATGCTTTTTGTCACTGATCTAAGATTGAAATCTTTACAAAGAGCATCTGCATCATCAAGTGAGTTTTGTGAAGAGTAATGTGATGGCATCTTGACACATAAAAGGTCATCTCCAAACGCACGTTGCGCCAAAACTGCGACCACAGCAGAATCTATCCCGCCACTGAGTCCCAAAACAACTTTTTGCAGACCGGTTTTACGGACTTCATTGTCTAAAAAACGTGTTAAATAATCTGCAATTTGTGCATATTTTTTCATATTTTTTCAAAACCCTAAAATAAAAATTCTATCAAAGAAGATGATTATATCGTAATTTCATCCTAACACACATCCTTGTGTGCCATTGTTTGGAGCTCTTTACATGTAAAGCCTGCTTCTTTTCTGGCTTCAATATTAAGCTCTTTTTTCTTTGCTAGCCAAAGCGGATAATACTTGTTTATGATCTCAAAATATATCTCTTTATCCAAACCTTCCATCTCACAGGCGTAAGTAAACCATCTATCGCCCTTTTGCACATGGGAAACCTCTTCATCAACGATTACATGTAAAGCTTTTATGATTTTTGAGATCATCTCATTTTTGGGCAATTTTTTGAGTTTATTTAAGATCAACGGTGTAGCATCCAAACCGTTTGCTTCCAAATAACGAGGCACAACTGCCATACGTTCTAAAAAAGAGTTCTGAGTTTTTGCCATCGCTTCAAAAAGTGAGTTATGCACCTCAACAGCTCCATAATAACTGCCAAGTTCGACAAGCAATTCCTGAAGCATCACAAAGTGCCTCACTTCATCAGCAGCAACTTCGAGCCAGTCATCATAATACTCCATAGGCAAATCATGAAATCTATACGCCGCATCAAGGGCCAAATCAATGGCGCTGTATTCTATGTGTGCGATGGCATGAAGTAGATAAATCTGTCCCTCAGAAGTTGTCAAGTTTTTTCTTTTTGGGACATCTTGAGCTGCTATAATTTGACAAAAAGAGTCATATGAAGGGTGTTCTACAGATTTTTGATTATAATCATTTTCAAAAACAGTTTGCCCGTTTTTATAGTTTTCATAAAAAAGTTCAAAGAGTTTTAGTTTTTTTTCTGGACTTATTTCGTGTAAAACTGTTTCCAATTCTTTATAAAAATTTATACTCAAGTTATACACTTATGAAGAAGCTCCAACTCAATGTATACTGAGTTTATTTGTATCAAACTCTAGTGTAATAATACGATTTCTTCCACTCTCTTTTGCTCTATAAAGGGCCTCATCTGCGAACTCTAAGAGATCTTTATAGCTATGATCTTTTGTAGGTACAACGCTACTAACGCCAAAACTCATCGTAAATGGCGCGATCTCTATGCCGTTGACATTAAAGTTCTTTGGATTTTTCAACTGCTCGGCTATCTCCTCACAAAGTTCCCATGCACCCTCAAGATCTGTATCATAAAGCACTATAACAAACTCTTCACCTCCATAACGTGCAGCAAGATCAGAAAAACGTTTGAGCGAACTTGCAATTGTATGGGCAACATTCTTTAAGACCTCATCTCCTACGATGTGTCCATACGTATCATTGACTTTTTTAAAGTAGTCGATATCACACATTACAAGTGATATCTTCGTATTGGTACGTAATGCCAACTCCCAGATATTTTCAGTATATTCTTCAAAATGTCTTCTGTTAGCAATGTTAGTAAGAGGATCTGTCATAGTCAATTTTTCTAGTTTTTCATTGGCTTTTTGGAGTGATCTAGTTCTCTCTTCTATCTTCTCTTCAAGTGAGCTGTTCATCTCATCTAAGAGTTTCGTATAGGAACCTATCTTCTCAACCATACCAACTATAGCATTATGGATGACACCTACTTCATCAGTACGTTTTGATTTTTCTAAATCAAAGTTATTTAATTTTGGATCATATACCAAAACAGCCTGTATCAGTTTTCTGAAATGTTTAAATTCACGTCTAAGAAAATAAAGTAAGATTCCCAATAAAATCAATGCAACAGCAAAAACACGTATTGTTGTCTCTTTGTTTTTCATACGTACTTGTTCATATTCATCATCAGAAAATTTTACTTTAATCTGCCCAATAGTCTCATCTGTAATATTATCTATAATCGCGCTAGCGCAGATATTCATACCATCAGGAGCCACTTCTATTGCCCTCGCATTATCTGGATACTGAAAAAGAACCTGATTCTCTTTATTTGTGACCTGCATCCATTTTATATCTTTATTTTGTTTCACAATGAGATTTAAGTATTCCTTATTTGCATCATCAAGACCCAATGAAATATTTAAGCTGAGTATTGGCAACATCGTATCAAGAAGCAGTTTATTTTTTGATTTCTTTGAGTTTTCAAACTGAGTGATGATATTTTCAGAAAGCTGATAGCGTTCTAACCCTGTAATCATCAGTGTAAAAAATATAACACCTAAAATAATTTTTATTTCTATACTTAGCGTACGCATTATTTGTCCGTTTCCATATAAATTTTTGAAATTCGAAGTAAAATCGGGTCTATCATAATACTGTTTTTCTTTAAAGCATTAACATTTATATATGGCAAAATTTTTCTACCTAAAAAAAGTGAAACTTCAACACCATTTGTAAGTAATGAAGCATCATATGATACTGTCAATGTCTTTTGTTTTTTTGCATATAAAAGAGCTTCATCAATATTTTTTTCAGATGTATTAAACAAAAATAGCAACTCACTATTCTTACACGATGAAAGATTTGTAAAATCAGTTTGAATAAGTTTTATATTATAGTTTTTTATACCTTGAGGATAGTTATGAATTGTTTTATCAATCAATCTAGATGCAACACCTTCCTCTACATCTTCATGTAAAACACAGATAGTGATCTGATCTTTTATTTTTGCTTTCTGGTCACTCATAATAACGAAACGAGGAAGAAGCTTTGAAAATATCTCCAACACATCCTCATCATAATCTGCTGCGTTAAGTTCTGTCAGGCTAAGAAAGAGAGAAAAAGCCAAAAAAAACTTAACACATTTTACTAACAAAAAAACACCAACCTAAAGCCAAGATAAATATTAGTTATAGTAGCATACTTTCTATAAATTCTATGTATGCATAATTCTTACCATGAAAAAAGAGGATAATAGTCATATGAAAAAGAGTCACTTTACTATCATTATCTCCGTTGTTACAGCTAGCTTGCTGCATGCAAATAATAGCGATCAGGACATGGAATCTCTTCTTAACAATGTAAGTACCATCGCAACCAAAAAATCCATCAATGTAGATTATATGCCCTCCGTCGTCACTGTCATAGACGCAGAAACTTTTTTGGATGCTGGTATACAAAACATTTCTCAAGCGCTGGATATGCTTCCAGGATTTCAAGAACAAGTCAGTCCGATGGGATATACTATCTCAACAGTCAGAGGGTTTAAAAACCCAAATGCTTACTTTGCAGACAAAGTAAAAATCTTGGTCGATGGTGTGCCTATAAACAATGAAGTCACGGGAACGGCAAGTTTTTATCTTGATTTTCCAATGCAACTTGTCCAAAAGGTAGAAGTACTTCGTGGTCCGGCATCGACGATGTACGGAGGCGGAGCTTACTACGGCGCTGTCAATATCATCACAAAGCTTGGAAGCGGAAAAAAAGAAAATCAGCTTTATGTAGGTGGAGGCAGTTATGGAACTATCACTGCCGGAACGAACCTCTCTACAACCGAAAATGGCTGGGATATCTTTGCGGATGGGTATGCTACTTCTAATGACAAATCCCTCTATTTTAATGCAAAAAATCCTCAAGCTAGCGGTTACGACAACGAAGTCAAAAAAGATTACAGTGTCGGTTTTAAAGCGACAAATGGTGGCTGGGAACTTCTAACAAGGCTCAAACATGAAACTTCCGGAAACTTTTACAGTTTCGAGGGTGCACTCAATCCTATTCCAAATAAGCCGGAAAACCACTCCAGTATCTATCTGCTCTCACAGCTCTCTTATAAAACATCTTTTAATGATTATAAGTCCGAAACAAAGATAAACTATTCACATAAAAATGAGAGTGTTAACGCAAATTTATATGATATTACTCTTGTTGCCGGAAAGTTTTCAGCAGTCGGAATAAATATGCAAGACGGCTTTTACTCTGTTGAAAATCTTCAAGAGGATAATTATGGAGTCGAATCTTCACTAAGTCTGCCTGAGATAGCTTCAAATGATATCTTAGTCGGCGTAGGCGCTAGCTATGATGTCGTCACTCAAGATAATTATTTTAGTAGTGTAGAAAATGCGATTGTCCAAAGCGGTAATATGAACTCTTTGATGATTGACTCTAACTTCGATTATAATCAACTCAATGAACCTGCATATTGGCTTAATCCAACTGCGACGACAGTGCTTCCAAAAGGTATAAATAGGACAAATATCTATGGCTATGCTCAAGATCTCATCTCAATTAATGATAATATAGACTTGATCTTGGGACTCCGTTTAGACAACTATTCAGATTTTGGTTCAAAACTAAGCCAAAGAGCTGGTCTTGTTTATAGAGCGAGTGATACTACAACTTTAAAACTACTTTATGGTTCCGCCTATCGTACGCCTACTTTTACCGAAGCCAATGCACTTGGACATATTAATCTTCGTATGGGAGATCCAAATATCAAACCTGAAGAGTGTAACACATACGAAGCAAGCATAGTATATACACCAAATTTTTATAATAAGTTTATACTGAACTTTTACTACACCCAGTTACACAATGTAATAGATTTAGAAGAGTTATACGATACAAATTTTGGATATAAAAACTATCCAGATAGAGAGAGTAAAGGTGTTGAATTTGAATACTTTTTCAAAACAAGCATGAAACACAATTTTTATTTTAATGCTTCCTATACAAATACAGACTATTCGACAGCACCAGATGGAAGCACAACAAGCTTTGATCCCGCTATTGTCGGAAGCATGCCAGATATTTCCAAGTTTATGGCTAAAGCTCTTTATATCTATAAACCAACATCAAAGCTCTCTTTTGGAACGGCATGGAGATATTTTTCACCGACAACTGAAACACGTATGCCTTGGGTTTTAGATGCTGTAGCACAGGGAAAGTATAAAGCATCTGTTCCTGAAGTCCGTATCTTTGATGAAACACTTACATATAGATTTACTCCGCAAAGTGAGCTTCAAGCAAGTGTCAAAAACCTTTTTAATGCAACAATACTTCAACCTTCATATTATTATGATTCAGCAAAACAGGGTATCCAACGCGAAGGAAGAAACTATATGTTCACTTTTATACAAAAGTTTTAAAATCTTCTACATGTGAAGATATAATCTTTCAAAATCCTCTTGTTTGAGAAGTTTAGCATGGCAAGAGGAATTTTGTAGACTTAGTTCATAAAGACCATCCCCATAGTTAAAGCGCCTAAAGCTAACAATGCAAAAGCACTCAGTTTTCCGGCTCTATTTTTTGAAAATATATAGGCATAAAAAGCTTTTAGGATGTTGTTACTTCCAACGGCTATTATGATCGCTGAAGAAGCGCCTGAAACCGTAATATCAAGTTTTGAAGAAAGAACAGAAAGAACGAAAGGATCTATATCTGTAAAACCGACGATAAATGAAAGGATATTAAGACCAATACCTCCATAATTTACTGTTACAAAATTCGTAATCACAGACATGACAATGAATAAAACTGCAAACAAAAAGGCCGTAGAAAGCTCAAGAGGATTTTTATCTTCGCTCTCATCTGTCTCCCTATTTACCTCAATCTCAGCACGTCTATACATCATATATGCCAAGATAATACTGATAAGAGTAAGAGCAACAAAAGGGAAAACTAGCTGGTGTGCAATCTCATGATTGAAAGCATATGTAATCCCTAAGAGTCGTATGTACATAAATGCCGTCGCCATAATAATAGAAGAGGCAAAGATATACGGAGCACGTCCCGAGGTTGATTTTTTTGCCAAAACTATCGTCGTTGCCGTACTCGAATAGATCCCGCCCAAAATACCGGCAATAAGATAGCCCTTATCTTTAAAAATATATCTTTTAAGAACGTATCCGACGTATGAAAACATCGAAACGACGACAACCGCAAACCAGACTTTAAAGTAAGAAACAGGAATAAAATCTGAGATATTTTCCTGTGGCAACAGCGGTAATATGACAGCACTTAAAAGAAGCAGTTTTGCAAAGATCTCTATCTCTTGCTCATCAAATGCTCCATAAATATGTCCAAATCTTCTATTGATGTTGTAAATAAAGATGATAGAAACAAACACGACAATCAAAAACCAGATATCAAATTTCGTAATGAGTACACCAAAACTATACACTAAAGTCGCCATCAAAAAAAGTAGCATTCCATTTTTTGCAGTTTTTAGTTTTTCTATATAAAAGAGTAAAAAGTGCCCTACCAAAGCCGCATAACCAAGCATATAAAGATAAAAATCTATTTTGTAAAATATAAATCCTATCAGCGATATAAATGTAAATGTTCTCACACTTCCTATCTCTTTTATCGCGTCATTATGAACTCTATATTCTTTTATTTCCAAACCTGTAAGAAGTCCTGCCACGACTACTATTAAAAGTTCAAACCAAAGTTTATGTATCAACAGATCAAACATTTTTTATCCTACCATGCGAAACAGTTCTTGTTTTGCATTTTTAATTTTTTGGTTCAAATCACTTAGCAAATTTTCTATCTCATGAATCTCAAACTCATTACGCACCTCTTCTATAAACCCAATTCTCGCACTATTATCTTGAATGACTCCAAAAATATCTTGGAGGCTTTTTAGATCATAAAGGTTTTCTATTTTCAGATCTTCATCACTAAAATAGTGTAAATACATTTCTAAGGCATAGCGAAATTTTTTAAACTTAATTCTAAGCTTATGTAGTTGTAGAAATGAACTATTTTCATCAATCGAACTAAATTGTTTTGAGAGTTTTTCACTCATCTTTTGTAAAATAGTAATTTTATCGAGCTTTTGAAAATCGCCTTCGAATAGTTCATTTTTCTTCGTCAGTACTTTTAACTCTTGAAGATTTTTTTTATATTCCTCATCTTTAAAATGGTTCACTAAGGCATTTCTCTTTGAAGTAAATATTTGATGTAATTTCGTTTTACTTTGCGCAGAACATTTCATGGAATCTATCTCAATCAAAAAAAGATCCAAGTCGCGTAATAATGAAGTCGGCCTTATAATATCTTTTAAGATTTTTGACACTATTTTTGAATTTTCTTCATCCATTTGTGCGCCGAAGACTTGGTTGTATGCAAGCATTTTACGTAAACTGACACGATATTTATGTAGATCTTCGACATCATAATCCATGCATAAATGCTTATATAGTTTTTCAACAAGGTTGATTTTATCTTGAAATATATTTTTAAATTTCACAATGACGACCTTATACGTTTCATTTTAAAAAACTTCGAAACATCATAGCCAATTTTTCTTTTAACTCTCAAAAAATCTTTAAAATGATTTACGATATAATCGCTGATAAACCAAATCATAAGGCAGTGATATATGAAAATAGCAATTCCCGTTAAAGATGAAACTCTAACTTTTTTTGGCAATGCAGGTCACACGCCGATGTTCGCAATTTATGAGATGAATGGTGGAGGGATGTTCCGTTCTTTTAAACTAGAAGAGGTTCGTAACAATCCTCGTACTGACTTAGATGAACATGACGATCACGATGAAGATGAATCTCATCAATGTTCACATGGAACTGACGATGCAGAGCATGTGGCACAACACTATAAAATGGGTGAAATTTTGGAAGATTGTGACTATCTTGTAGTAAAACGCGCATGCAAAAACACAGCGAATGCTATGAAAAATTATGCTGTAAAAATCGTAAAATATGATGGTGCTGCACCAAAAAGCGATGCCATTTTAAGAGAAGTGTCTGCTAAATTCATCTAAGTCGGGAACAAAAAATGGCTGATAATGGAACAAAACTACGTGTTTTGCTGCTTGAAGATGATCCGACTATCTCCGAGATCGTCTGTGAGTTTCTTGAAGAAAGTGGCTATGAAGTCATAGCTGTGCTTGATGGAAATGACGCTGTGGATAAGGCATATGAAGAGCATTTTGATGCGTTTATCTTTGATGTAAAAGTACCATCCAAAAATGGTTTTGATGTTTTAAAAGAACTGCGAGATGCCAAAAAAGATGCTCCAGCCATTTTTATAACGTCACTCTCAAGTGTAGATGACCTCTCACAAGGCTATGACGCTGGTTGTGATGACTACATCAAAAAACCTTTTGAACTCAAAGAGCTCCAAATCCGTCTTAAAAAACTAATAAAAAAATCTTTTGCTCTTGGCGGAGATGATAAGATTATTTTAAATACACTATGGTCTTTTGAGCCTACCAGCGGAAAGCTCATAAGCCTTAATGAATCTTTCTTCTTAACAAAAAAAGAGACTAAAATACTAAATATTCTCTTAGCCAACAGAGGGAAAATGGTCCCACATGAACAGATAATGCAGTCTGCGTGGGATTATGATGATGAAGCTACAGAGGAAAATCTGCGAACACATATAAAGAAACTTCGAAAAATACTTGGCAAGGATATGATCCAAAATATACGTAAACAAGGATATCTTCTTGCTCTTAGTTGAAAAGAAAACTCTCTTTAAATTTGTATCCGTCTTTGTTGGACTCAATACTCTTTTCTTGGTCACTCTATCAGTTTTCTACTATAATTACCAAAAAAATGAGTATTTAGATTTTTTACAAAATGAGATGCTCAATTACGCAGAAACTGCGTCAGAATCTATCTATGAGCTCGATGATCTCAACAGATTAGATGATTTTTTACTTCACGATGACAGATTTGATGTTGAAGTAGTTGACAAGAAAAATATCGTTATCTATCCTCCAGATGGACACTTCGATATGAAATTTCAAAAAGGTTTTTTTAGAAGTAACGGATACTATTATTATGTAAAATCCCTCGAACTCGATCAGATCAAAGATATTCACTATCTTATATTACGTTCTGAAACTATAGACCCACAATTAGAGCAAACAAGAAAAAGTATCTATCTTGTTCTCTTTTTATCTATTCCATTTTTTGCAATCATGATCTTTGTATTATCAAGAATATTTTTAACACCTCTGCGAGAGTATATTGAGTTTCTTGATAGATTTATCAGAGATGCTACACATGAACTTAACACTCCTATCTCTATTTTATCAATGAGTTTAGAGAGAATCGAGCAAGATGAGCTGAGTGCAAAAAATGCTAAAGCATTCAGTAGAATGATAGTCGCCACAAGAACAATGTCGCACCTTTTTGATGATCTGAGTTTTATCATGCTTGCGCAAAAATCATCTGTATCCACACAAGTTAATGTCAAAGAGTTGGTTTTACAAAGAATCAGCTTTTTTCTTCCTCTTGCAGAAGCTAAACAGATTGAGTTGGTAGAAGATCTTCAAGAGTGTGAACTTCTCGTCAACGAAGGCGATCTAAGCCGAATAATCGATAATCTCATATCAAATGCGATCAAATATAATAAAATGAATGGAACATTAACGATCAAATTGGATACCAACGCTCTAAGTGTTGCAGATACAGGCATAGGATTCGATCCTACAAAATCCAATGAAATCTTTGGACGCTTTACTCGACTTGAAAGTGCAAATGGAGGGTTTGGTTTGGGTCTCAATATCGTGAAATCTCTTTGTGATTTGTATGAAATCGCTATAGATGTACAGACAAAGATCGACGAGGGAACGACTTTTATACTCTCTTGGAAAAGTTCACGAATAATTCACACTTCATAGCATATACTTTCGTCAACACAGAGATGTGAAACTCAAAAAACAAAAGGATCCTCGCTATGAAAAAAATTATCGCACTTGCACTAGCATTAGGCTTAACATCACTATTTGCAGCAGAAATGCCAGCAGCTGACACTAAAGCTGAAGTAAAAACTGAAAAACCGGCAAAAGTTGAGAAAAAAGCTGAAAAGAAAGTAGAGAAAAAAGCTCACAAAAAAGCTACAAAAGCAAAAAAAATTGAGAAAAAAGAAGAGAAAACAGCTGAAGCACCTGCAGCAGAAGCTAAATAATCACTCTTATGAGAGAGTCCACTCTCTCATAACCTCATAAATAATTTTCTAAACTCTCTTTTTAAAGATCAATAAACTTTTGTCAAGTTCATCATAAAGTGAAAAGGTTTGTTTATCTACAAGTTTTAATGATTTTACTTTTTCAAAAAACTGCATCTTATGAAAATATTGGATGATGGTATCTTGATATTTTGTAAATCTTTCATCTTCATTTTTTTCAAATAAAGTAAACTTTGTATGAAGTTCATTCTTTTCAAATACAGCATCGACGATCAGAAACTCTTTTTGGGTGTCATTACTCATCGTGCCCTCGGCTACATCGCTAAAACCATAAAGTGTGTTGATATCAGCTATAAACAAACCATCATCATTTAGTTTCTCGGCGACTGCGTCTAAAAACTTTGTAAGTCCATCTTTATCAAGAAAATTTAAAACATCAAAGATCGCCACTATAGCGTCATATTTGCCTTCGACTTGGCTCACGTCGATACACTCTGCATCTAAGCCTTGCGCCCTACACTCTTCAACCATCACATTTGAGAGATCAACACCCTTACATGTAACGCCATCACTCATCATACGACGCATAAATCCGCCGCGTCCACAGCCAACATCAAGAAGTGTTTTTACTTTATAATCATCAAGTTCAGAACGGTACAGATTGTAAAGCTCTTCTGTCGCTTCTTCGATGCCTAAAAGATGTTCCGCTTTTGCGTAAAGATCAAGATTTGTCATTTGGCTTTTTGCTCCGCTTTGATCACTTTTTCTATTTTTTCAAAGATATCAAGCACTTCGCTTTTTTTCTCAAAAAAACTGTTTTTGTTTGCTATGAGGTAAGTCGAGGATTCCATGATATCTTCAACCACTTCCAAGCCGTTTTGCTTCATCGTGGCACCAGTTTCGACGACATCCACGATCATATCTGCAAGTCCCACAAGCGGTGCAAGCTCGATAGAGCCGTAAAGTTTGATGATCTCAGCGGCGATTGCACGGTCTGAAAAGTAGCGTTTTGTGATATTTACCATCTTTGTCGCTACTTTGATCTCAGTTTTGCTAAGGTCGAGTTTTTCGCCTTTTCTCATCCCGATAGCCACTTTACAGATCCCACGGCGAAGGTCTAGAAGACGGATAACATCAAGTTCCTGCTCTTCTAAAGTATCAAGTCCAACCACACCGATATCTGCGGCTTGATGATACACATAAGTCGCAACATCTTGATTGCGTACAAGTAAAAATCTGAACTTTTGGGTCTCTAAAATCAATTTTCTATCATCAAATGCAAAAGTATCTCCGAAGATATTTGCAAAAATCTCTAAAGTCTCTTCAGCGATACGCCCTTTTGGAAGTGCAACTGTCAGCATAAATCAGCCTTTTTCATAATATTTTTCATCCCTTTAAAAAGTAACTCTTCATCTAAAATAGCATCTTTAAAAATGGATCTAAGTTTTGATGCGTCTCCACCGGTCAAATAAACAGGCAAAGCATGACTCATAACATCACGATACAGCAAACCGAGCTGTCCGTAAGTGAGCGCATCCCTAGAATTTTTTGGCATTTTATCCAAATCTATCTCAAAGTTATATGAGTAGTCAAGTCTTGGCGAGAGTTGTACATAGGTTTTTTGGCTTACATGTAAGCCCAAAGTGATGTATCCGCCTTGAAATACTCCATCCTTTACAATATCCACGGTTATGGCACTTCCGGCATCTATGATGACACCATTTTGTACGGCTTCACATCCTGCGATGCGGTCTATTCCAATTGTCTCATAGTAGTTTTTCATCTCTACAAAACTTTTGAGATCTACCCAGTTTGGAAATTCTTTTAACTTCTGTGCAATTTTCTCGTTCACGCAGATATAAAATACTTTTTCATCACTTTTTTTCAGCTCATAGTCAGAGATGAAAATCTTCTCTTTTGTACCGTCTCTATAGAAGTCGAAAGTCGTATTTCCTATGTCACAAAGAATCAATCTTGTAAACTCCATCCGCAGCTCATAAACGCTTCTCTAGCTTTAGAGCACAAAGGCGCGTCTAAAAAAAGGATCTTGTATTTAAAATTATGCTCGCTGAAGATGACGAGTTTGTGATATATCTCTTCAAGCTTGGAAACATCTTTCATCAAAAGTCTGCTTTTTTGCGATACGGCAAAGATGGCGCTAAAATAGCCTCTTGTATCTGTCGCATGGTAGATCTTTATCTTATTTCGAACCCCCAATTGTGAGGGTTTTATCTCTATCATTTTTTTATATAAGCACCCGTTTTCTCGTAATGAATCTACTACTGTTTGCATCGGCGTGATTTTCCTTATATACTCTATTGCGTAATTATAGTACCACTTTGGTATAATCCTACTTATAAAAAATCACTTAAAAGTCTTACTCATGAATAATATCTCCATAGTCATCCTCGCTGCAGGAAAAGGCAGCCGTATGAAGTCGCCAAAAGCCAAAGTCTTGCACTCAATCAGCGGAAAACCGATGCTCTATCACATCACAAAAGAATCCTTACATGTAAGCGATGATGTCACTATCGTCGTCGCACATCAAAAAGATGCGGTTATCGCTGAGATCAGCAAAGATTTCCCAGATGTCACTTTTATAATCCAAGATGATGTGAACTTCCCTGGAACTGGCGGAGCGATGAAAAATATCGTGGCTAAAAATGAGAAAGTTCTTGTCCTAAACGGCGATATGCCACTTATTACAGCTGATGCTTTACAAGGATTTTTAACGACTGATGCAGATATCGTGCTTTCTATCTTCGATCTTAAAGACCCAAGCGGATATGGTCGTGTAAAGATAGAAAATGGCGAAGTCAGCTACATCGTCGAGCAAAAAGATGCAAATGAGTATGAACTTGCCATCACTCACGTCAATGCAGGAATCTATGCATTTAAAAAAGAGATTTTAGAGACTTACATTCCACGCCTCAGCAATGCAAATGCACAAAACGAATATTATCTTACAGATGTCATCAAAATGGCAAAAGATAATGGACTTGTTATCAAACCTCTTTTGGTGGATGAAGAGCATTTCAAAGGTGTAAACTCCAAGATAGACCTCGCCGCTTCTGAAGTGATTATGCAAGAGCGTATCAGAAACAAGTGGATGGCGGAGGGCGTTATTATGAACCTTCCTCATACTATCTACATCGAAGAGGGAGTCGTTTTCGAGGGCGAATGTATCGTCGAAAACAACTGCCGTATCACTGGAAATAGC
>JAVHRU010000025.1:44420-52759 GCA_036171835.1 Sulfurimonadaceae bacterium
GTTCCAAAAGGAAGCCTCGCAATCAGCAGAACAAAGATAAAGTTTTTAGAGGGTTTTTACTATAAATTTTTTGGGAAGAAATAAAAAGTTACTCCAGATTATAAATAATCACACTTTATAATCGTATTTAAGAGTTTTGGCTAGAATGTTTAAAATTCTTGTCGAGGAACTCTCTTGAAGATCATTCACTTTAGCGACACTCATTTAGGCTTCAATGATCTTGATGTTTTAAATGACGAAAACATCAACCAAAGAGAGGCGGATTTTTATGATGCTTTCTCTCAAGTTGTCAAGCAAATCATAGAGATAAAACCTGACTACATCATCCACACTGGCGATCTTTTTCACCGCTCGCACCCATCAAACCGCGCCATCACTTTCGCACTGGAACAGTTTAAGATCATCAATGAGCTAAACATCCCTTTTATCCTCATTGCTGGCAACCATTCCACTCCAAGAACCAACCTTTCTTCGCCGATTTTAAAGATATTTGAGGGGTTTAAAAATATCCATCTTTCTTACAATCAAGAGTATAAAAAAGTGGAGTTTGAGCATGTCGTCTTCCACACTCTTCCTCATATGAACGACGACTCAAAAGCTCTCTCACAGATAGAACTCTGCGAAGCGAGCATAGACAAGAGCAAAAAAAACATCATGATGATGCATTGCTCGGTGGGTGCGTTTTACTTAATGCAAGAGTTTGGCGAGTGGGTTTTTCCTACTGATAAAGAGTACATTTTCAAGATGATGGACTATGTGGCACTCGGGCATTGGCACGGTTTTGGACAAGTCGGCAAACATGAAAATGTCTTCTACAGCGGTTCGACTGAACGCACAAGCCTCAACGATAAACGCAACTCCAAAGGGTTCGTACATGTAAGCCTAGAAGATGGCTTAGAGATAGAGTACAAAGAGATAAACATCCGACCCATCATCCAAAAAGAGGTGAACTGCGAGGAGTATGAAAACGCCCTTAGCAAACTTGATGCAAGCGACACAAAAGATGCCATCGTCGAAGTAAGAGTTTTCAATCTCACGCCGCTTCAATCCATCGACATTCAAAACGCCGACATCAAAAACCTCTTCCAAAAAGCCTTACATGTAAGCGTAAAAAGAGAGTTTAAACAGGGTCTAAATGAAAGCAGTATGGAAGATGTGGAAGCGCTCTCGCTTGAGGAATATTTTATAGAACATATCAAAGAGGACAGCGACGAGAGGGAGTTTGAACGGCTCAAAAAGAAAATCCAAGAGCTCTTTGCAGAGTATGAGGAGGTGAGCGATGATACTCTCTAGCCTCCATTTGGAAAACTTCAAAAAGTATACCCATTTTGACATAGAGTTTGGCGAAGGACTTATCGGCATTATCGGTAAAAACGGAAGTGGAAAATCTACCATCTTCGAAGCAATCCTTTTTGCACTTTACGGCGAAGCTAAAACCAGAGGCAACAAAGAGCTCATACGAAACGCAAATGTTTCCACAAAAGATGCCGTCGTCGTAGAACTTGTCTTTGAGTTTGAGACTTTGAGCTACAGAGTCGTAAGAAAGTTCCAAGGCAAAGCACTCACGGCAAACGCGAAGCTTTATAAAAACGAAGAGCTCATCACAAGCGGAGCCAAAGAGGTCACTAGAGAGATAGTAAGACTCACAAAGATGGGTAAAGACGCCTTTATGCACACGCTCTTTGCCTCTCAAAAAGAGCTCACAAGCCTCAGCTCTCTCAAACCAGAAGAGCGAAAAAAGATGATTCGCAAGCTTTTGGGACTTGAAAAAATAGACTTCGTAGAAAACTCCCTTATCGAAAAAAGCCGCCAACTCAAACGCGAAATTGATGCCTTTAAAGAGGTATTGCTCGGTGATGAAGAAGTAACACAAAAACTTGAGCAGATACAAACTCACAACACAGAAAAAGAGGCTCTTGCCAAAGAGGAAAAAGTAAAATCCGAAGAGCTAGAACACATCAGACAAAGGCAACTGCTCATCAAAAAAGAGCTTGAAACTTTTGCAAAGACAAAAGAGCAAAAGCAGAAGCTATTTTCAGAGTTTGAACTCGCCAAGAATTCGCACGGTTCTGAGGTGATGAACCAAGTAAAAATCACCGCAGAACTCCATCAGCTCGAACACAAATATGCGGAGTTCAAAAAACTAGAACCCATCAAAAGCGAGTTTATCGCTCTGCAAGAACAGCTCAAAACACAAGAGCAAAATAGAGAATTCCACCTCAAAAAAGAGGGAATTTTAAAAGAGCAAAAAGCCCTCGCCGATGAGTGGCACAAGTCCAAAGCCGACATCCAACTGCTCGAACGTGAGTGCGAGATGTATGAGCAATATATGTTTGATGCCAGAAATCTCAATCAAGACCTCTCCATCAGACAAGACAATATCGAGGCAAAACACACCATCGAGCGTGAACTTCTTGCAGAGATGGCGGGCGAACAAAAGCAGATAGATGTCACAAACGAGAAAATCATAAACATCCAAGAGATGGGAAGCAACTCGCCCTGCCCTACATGTACGCGACCGCTTTTGGAAGAGTACGACAATGTCATAAATTCTCTTGTAGAAATTGTCAACAACACGCATCAAAAAAAGGTGGATGAGTACGCCAAACAACTCTTACATGTAAAGGCTCAAAAAGCCGAACTCGAAATCCAAAAAAAGCTCAAAGACAAAGAGTTTGTGGAGCTTACCAACAAGATAAAGATCATCGAAAGCAAACTTCAAGACCTGCAAAAAGCAAAAGAATACTTCTTACATGTAGAGCAAAAAGGTGTAAAAAATAAAGAGGAACTCAAACTCCTAGAACAGTATAGCTACGATGAAAAACTCCATAACGAGCTCAAACAGAGCTTCACGCAGTTAGAGCCAAAACACAGACATCTACTCAGCCTCGAAGCGGAGCTAAAACGACTCGTGCTCGTAAAAGCAGACCTCGAAGAGACAAACCAAAAGATAGCTGTACTTGCCCTTACATGTAAGAGTAAAGAGTCCGAATTTAAGGGCATCATCTACGATGATAAAAAACATGAGCAGACCAATAATGAGCATGAGACGATCCTCAAAACCATCGACACCAAGACCGCACTCATAAACGAGCAAAAAGTCCTCATCGCACGCATAGAAGGGGAGATAAAAAGCATCCAAGGCGCGCTTACCAACAACGAAGCACAGAAAAAAAAGGTGCAGAGCAAAAAAGATGACGTGATAGATTATGAGAAGATAAAAACAAGCCTCGCAGAGTTCAAGACCAAACTCAATGCCAAGATAGCACCACGCATCTCGGGCATCGCTTCGAGCATGTACGCGAACATCACCAAAGGTAAATACCAGCACATCGAAGTGAGTAACGACTTCGACTTTTTCATCTACGACGAGGGCAAAAAATACCCAATAGAGCGGTTTTCAGGCGGAGAAGTAGACCTCGCAAACCTAGTCCTACGCATCGCCATCTCAAAAACACTCACAGAACTCAGCGGTGCATCAAGCGTGGAGTTTTTAGCGTTTGACGAAGTATTTGGAAGTCAAGACGAAACAAGGCGGATGCAGATACTAGAAGCCTTCCACACCATCAAAGAGCAATACCGACAGATATTTTTGATATCTCATGAAACAGAGATAAAAGAGATGTTTGAAAAGGTTGTGGAACTTTAACATTCGATATATTTACATCAAGATATCAAACTCTCCACACTCCAAACTTGAGATCACAATTTGTGACCTCAAAATTCCAAGAACAGAATGTAATTATTAAAACTTAGCGTTTGGGACGGGGTAGTTTTCTATGACGAAATCTATATCTTTGTCGCCTCTTCCGCTTAAGTTTACAAGTATGGTTTTATCTTTGCCTAGAGTTTTTGCTAGCTTCATAGCGTAGGCTACGGCATGTGCGGATTCCAGTGCGGGGATGATTCCCTCTAGTTGAGAGAGCTTGTAAAAAGCATCTATCGCTTCTTCGTCATTGCATAACCCCACTTTTGTTCTGCCACTCTGGTTTAAAAATGCTTGTTCAGGTCCTACAGATGGGTAGTCGATACCGCTTCCTACAGAGTGAACAGGAGCAGGTTCTCCATTTTCATCTTTGAGCATGATGGAGTTAAAGCCGTGCATTACACCCTCGGTTCCATAAGTCAAACTCGCGGAATGTTCACCTAGTTTGTCCCCTTTGCCCATCGGTTCTACGCCATAAAGGTTTACACTTTCGTCTTCTATAAATGCCGAGAAAATTCCCATCGCGTTTGAACCGCCGCCTATACAGGCAACAATGTTATCAGGAAGAGTCTCTTCGTGCTCAAAAAACTGCTCTTTTGCTTCAAATCCTATAACGGACTGAAAATCCCTAACCATCATTGGAAATGGATGAGGGCCGACAACAGAACCGATACAATAAATAGCAGTATCGGCTTGGGGAACGTAGCTGTCAAAAGCAGAATCCACCGCTTCTTTGAGTGTTTTGAGACCATGAGTAGCGGGAATCACTTTGGCTCCGAGTATTCTCATTCTTACAACATTTGGATGCTCTTTTGCGATATCCACTTCGCCCATATGTATCTCACACTCAAGCCCAAAATATGCCGCCGCTGTTGCAAGTGCCACACCATGCTGACCGGCACCCGTCTCAGCGATAACCTTCGTTTTTCCTAAATGTTTTGCGAGGATAACTTCCGCCATACAGTGGTTGAGCTTATGCGCACCAGTGTGGTTTAGATCCTCTCTTTTTAGATAGATCTTTGCACCGCCGCAATGCTCTGTAAGGTTTTTTGCAAAAGAGATGGGTGTAGGACGACCTTGATAGTGCTTACGCACATATTTCAGCTCGTTTATAAATTCAGGTGAATTTTTGAGTTCTTTGTAGGCTTGTGTGATGTCAGCAAAAGGTTTTTCCAACACAGGAGGTATAAATGAACCCCCAAATTTACCAAAAAAACCGTTTTCGTCCGGATGTGTTTCTAAATAAGAATTTCCCATAAAATACTTCCTTTTATTTTTATGAAAGTATTATACCGTGGAAAAAATAGTTTGCATTTTCCAAGTTTGAGATGGATACTTTGGAAATTTCAATAAAACTAGATACATAAAAACAACTCTTGAATTAAGCTTATCTTCTATACAATGTAGAAGAGCAAATATGTTCGATTCGTCTTAATAAAGGAGACACAATGGCAAAAGGTAAAGATGTCAAAAAAGCGGTCAAAAAAGCACCAGCAAAATCATTAAAAGAAAAACGTGAAGATAAAAAGGCAAAAAAATCTTCATAAAGAAGACAGTGTAGTCATAAAGTAATGTTTTTTGTGTAAATATAATTTGTATCAGTTGATACAGAATTATAAAAGGAATGATGCGTTATCATTTACTAAGGAAGGAAAACTGCCAATGAATAATGAACTTTTAACTGTTTTTGTCGGGGTAATTGCCGTATGTATGATTCTTATCACAGTGTTGATGGCTGTTGTTGGGCTACAGGCACTTAAGACCATGAAAAAAGTGCATCAGTTTGTTGATAGTATGCAAAGTGAACTTAGCTTCCTTTCCACTAAGGTGGTATTGACTCTCCATGAAACGAATGAGTTGATCGGTTCTCTAAAGACGGAAATGCGCTCTTTGAGTGCAAAATCACTCTCGACACTATATGAATTACATGAAATGCTAGGTTACCTTCATGTACAAACAAAATCACTTGCATTGAAAGCTTCCAACGGCATTGCAAAAGTAACGCTTGGTTCGCTTGCTATCGATGCTTTGTTCAGATTTTTTAACAAAAATAAAACTAAATCAAAGGATATATAATGGAAAGAAATAATACTATCGGCTTGGTACTTGGAGCTATTCTCGGCGGCGCGGCAACTTACTATGTATACAAACATAAAGATGATATCATCGGTAAAATCAATGAACTTGAAGAGAATTTACACTTTGATCATCATGAACTTATCAATGATGCTAAAGAAAAACTTGATTCTTTGACTCATAGTGTTCAATCGACTATTGAGCGTTTCAAAGGACATGAAGAAGTTAATAAAGCTGATGAGATCTCTAGTATGATGGAAGAACTAGCAGCACTTCGAGCAGAGGTCAAAGCCCTTAAAGCCGGCAATTAAGGTTTAAGATCACGCTTACATGTAAGTGAAAATTTAAAGCTTAAATGTTGCGACTATCGGGTTGTGGTCTGAGATCTTTTTAGCGTCAATAACTTTTGACGCTATTAGATTCAGCCCTCTATAGAAAATATAATCCAGACAGTTCGTAAAAACTTTTTTTTGTTTGGAGTTGTCATTAAAACACACTTCAGTAAGTGACAGATCATAAGTAAACTCCCTTAAAAACTCCACTCTTTTAACATTCCATGTATTGAAATCACCTGCAACTATCATAGGACCTTTATGAGATTTGATTGTTAATCTTATATTCTCTAATTCAGTATGAAAATCACTGTTTTTTACAAAGTTTATGGCATGTAGATTTACTATTACAAGCTCATCGTCTTGGGATATTTTATGTCTTGTGATCAAAGTCACTTTATGTGTTGCATATGAAAGTTCCCGTTTTTTTGTCAAAAGCGATAGTTCATCTTCACAAGATATTTTAAACGCAGTTAAAACTCCAAAAATATGCTTATTTGTTTGAATATTTGGAGATAAAACATATGAATAATCGCAAAGTTCCAATTCTGTTGCTAAGCTCTTTTTAACCTCTTGAAGGAGTAAAATATCTACACTGTCATCTTCAATAATCGATTTTAAATATTCTTGATATGAACTATGCAGTGTCAATTTCGCTACATTCCAGCATAATATAGTAAAATTTTCATGACAAGATATTTCCTGATGTTTTAAAGATTTTATAGAACTCTGGGGTTTATACATTTTTTTCCTACTTGCTTAAAGTTGCGGAGCGATGATTCTCATAAGATTTTCCAAAATTGCTCTAGGCGTAGAGATCTTTGTCAAGCCGCCGGATGAGTTGAGAAGCAGTTTGTTCATCCAAGACTCGATATCTGTTATGGTCTTGGGAGAATACACAAAAACAGCTACTTCATAATTTAAAAAGAGACTTCTATTGTCCAAATTTACACTCCCAAGCATAACACTTGTATCATCAAAAAGGATTGCTTTTGCGTGCAACATTGTTCCTTTGTAGAGTGCTACTTCGATGCCAACCTCTTCAAGTTCTCTCATATATGAACTTCTTGTTAGATTTACTAAAATATGCTTTGAGTCTTTTGGTGTAATGAGCTTAACATCAACACCTTTATGCTTCGCGATGATAAGTGCTTCAACAATAGAATTATTTGGTATAAAATATGGAGTGACGATCCAAATGCGCTCTTTAGCACTATAAATTGCACAAAGAAGAGCTTCATAAAGAACATCTTTACTCATATCCGGTCCGGATGGAACAACTTGTAAAAAAGTATCTTCAACATTTATGGTATTGTTTTTTACAAAATCAATCTTCTCTTGTGAAGCATAAAACCAGTCAGAGGCAAATATTTCAAAAAATAGTTCTGATGACGCACCCTCACTTAAAAAAAATATATCTTTCCATCTTGCTTTATCCACGTTTGGTCCAAAGTACTCATGCGAGATATTCATACCTCCACTCAAAACCCTTTTATTATCAAATATATAGATCTTTCTATGATTTCTGAGGTTAATATAGTTTCTAAACGGCATTTTAAAAACAGGCATAAAAAACTCGATTTTAGCACCGGCTCCTCTTAGTTCTTTTAACTGACCTTGAAAAAGGTATAAACGTATAGAACCAAGAGAATCCATAAGTATTTTGATCTCTAAGCCCTTATTGGCTTTTTCGATGAGGGCATCAATAATCTCTTTAGTAACATCATCGTATTCAAAAATATATGTACTGATATAAATTGATTTCTTAGCATCTTTGATACAACTCATCAGCTTTTCATATGCTCCAACAGAGTCTGTAAAAAGTTCAAAATGCTCATTTCCAGTCGCATCGGCGATACCATAAGTCTTTAAAATATCATGAATAGGATTTTGCTTATGAAAACTTTGAGTACGTTTTTGGAGTCTTATAGGATTTTTTTTATATCTGTTTTCACGTTTTCTCAGACCAAAAACAAGGTACAATAAAACTGCAATATACGGTAGCAGTAGCATAAATAACAACCAAGCAATAATACCTGTTGGTGTTCGCTTTTTATAGATCATGTGAATAAAGACTAAAATAATAAAGATATCACTTATAATGACTACACTGTTATATAAAACTATATTTGCAAAATTCATGCTCATCATTTCACCCTCACAAAAATGATTATATCATCTTTGACAAGCTTTCATCTTTGGTCTTGATACTTTTTTTCCTTGTT
>JAVHRU010000026.1:0-4501 GCA_036171835.1 Sulfurimonadaceae bacterium
GAGTGAAGCAAGTGGTGAAGTCTCTACGCGTGCTTTTTATGAGACGGGTGGGTGATGTAACAGAGATCAAAGATTACTAGTCAAAAAGGGCTTGTAATCCCTCTTTATTTTTAATTTTATAGGTATTATTGAGATCTTTTTCTAGAAGATTAAGTTTTAACAGTTTTTTAAATACACGGGAGAGTGTTTCAGGTGTCATATGCAAGTGTTCTGCTAGTTGATAGTTTTTATAGGTTATAAGCGCATCTCCATTTGTATCATATATGAACTTTGCAAGTCGAGTGGTAGAGTCGAGTACAACGTTGAGTGCGATCACTGACTCAAGGTAGCGTATTTTTTTAGAAAGAGATTTAAAGAATAAAAAGGCAATATCAGGATCATGTAAAAATTCATTTTTAAAGCGGGCAAAATCGATCTGAATAACTTCACCATCTGATTCAAATACAGCAGAAGCGGGGTAAGGCAAACCTTCAAGAACAGCCATCTCTGCAATCAAAGTTGTTGGCATAAAACGATGCATGACAATTTCATTATTTTTTAAATCAGTTTTATAAACTTTTAAAACACCCTCAGTTAATAGTGTAAGTGATTTTGGTTGTTCCTTTTCATAGAAAAGAACGGAGCCTTTTGGCATTTTGACACGCGTTGCAAAGGTATTTATAAGTGCTAATTGTTCTTCAGAAAGGTTGCTAAAAAAATAAAAATGTTTTAAATCAGTCATTTAAGTATCCTATATTAGATAGATCTTGGTCAAACAGCAGCATAGTCGCTTGAATCATACAAAGGAGAATGTTTTAGAGTTTTACGTAAACTGCTGCTTGACCAAAACGCCTGTTAAACAGGCGAATGTATATGTAAGACTACTTACCTATAAGATCTGAAACTTCTTTGATGTCTGTTTCAGATAGTTTAGCTACCTGCCCCTTCATTAAACCTTTTGATGCTCCACCATAAGTTCCATCTTGGTAACCTTTAAGAGCAGTAGCTATCTCTTTTTTTGTCATTGTATTAATGATTTTACTTTTGCCTAGAGCAGCTTTTTCCCCTGTCGCCCCATGGCATCCTGCACATTTTTTGAAAGTTGTCGCACCATCTGCCATGACTGAACTCGATAGTGCCAACAATGCTAAAACACTTATTACTATTTTTTTCATTTGTAACTCCTATTGAAATATATGAAATGATTATATAGGAGATTTATGTTCTATGGCTTGACTTATGTCAAAAAAAAATGACTTTTCAACTCTTTTTTGAGATAAAAATATAAAAATCTTTAAAAATTAAAATCAGACATACAATCCATAAAAAATCAAGAATGTAGTTGTTATGAAAGTTACTCAGTAAATAGAGTGATGGCAAACCAAGCAATAATGGCCATTTAAGAAAATAAAAAAACATAATCAATGCACCATAAAGATGCTTTAGAGTACGAATGTTATGCTCCTAAAGCTTTTTTAACATTCTCATCTGCCATGGTAATATTCCATGCTGGCTCCCACACTACATTGACTTCACACTCCCTCACCTCTTCAACCCTCTCGCATGCCTCTTTTACCCATTGCACTATCATTTGGTGCAGGGGACAAGCTTGTGTTGAGAGTGTCATAGTGACTACAACATGATTGGAATCTTTGATTTCTACATTGTAAATCAGTCCCATTTCTACTAGATTAAATCCAACTTCCGGATCGATAACTGTTGAGATAGACTCATATACTTTTTCTTCATTTAACATTATTTAAACCTTATTATATAAATTAAATTGCGCAGTAAAAAAATACCGCCTATACATAAAAATGACACACCGACTTTAAATAGATCATTGTTACTTAAAAGTAAGCCGTAAGCTCCTATAAATACACCAAGCGCACTAAAGAGAACTTGAAAATTAGCACTTTTTATAGGTATCATATCGGCTAACATAGGTACTTTCTCTTTTCCCACAAGAGGTGAAAAACGCTCAAACCATACCAAAAAAGGTACGATCTTGTAGAGATGACCTGAAATCATAAAACCAAAAAAACCTGTAAATATTAACCAACCTGTTACTAAAATCATGGCTTCACTCTTACTGAAGATATAGAATATACAAAGTAAAAATGAGCTTACAAGCGATGTAAGAGATACATATAATGATTTTGCATACACATCATGTTCTTTGCGCGCACGGGTTTGATATAGAACAAATATCTGAAACACATATAGTAGAAGCGACAAAGCACTCAGCAAGTATCCTAAATAGCTCAGAGCAAGTAAATCAAAAAGTGATGAGATAGCGACTGACAGTACCCCAATACTCATAAGCACAAGTGCTGTTTTTATCGGGCGCCAAGAAAAATGATGTGAAAGCCCAAACATAGGAATTAAAACCATGGATAAACCAAAAATAGTAGTCACGACATAACCCATAACTACCAAATAAACATGGCCTTTTAAAAGATCAGTTAAATTGATACTGATCATGCCAGAATATCCCAATGCCAAAACGATACCGAAAAGGACTCCTAAAAGTAAAAATATATTTGCGATGATAACGCTAATCATCGTAAAGTTTAATTTTTTTTCTATTTTTCGTATTGTCATGAATGTATCAAAGAGAAATGTGAGCATTGCTATCAATACAGTTAGTCCGCCAAAGGGAAGGACAAGAGGTGAAAAAATAAATCCATATGCCATCATCAGTGTTCCAAAAAGGAGTAAAGGCCAAATAATATAATAGAGATCTACTGCAAAATGCCCGTTTTCAAGCACAACGGGGACGAGTTGCGCCATAGCCCCGAAGATTGTCATCATAATAAATCCCAAAAGAAATAGATGAACCCATGCTATTACCGAAGGGCTGAAATATCCAATCGAGGAGATATCTAAAGAGAAAGCAAAAATACTGCTCAAAAGATAAAATAAGACACCGATAATAAAATAGGGTGCTATTAATTTAAACGGTGGAGCAAAATCACGATTAATCGCGAACATTTTTACAACTGAAAATCAGTTTGATGTGTCCATCATCAAGATATTCTGTGTAAATGTCATAATCTTGACTTATTTTTTCTAATAATCCCATCGGTTTTTTGTGATTTATCATCACCAACTTGTGATCAGTGGAATCTATAAGTTTTAATCCTATCATAGAATTAACCATAGGTTCTGGTGGTTCACACATGGATGTGTCGAACTGATAGTAAGTCACATCATTTCTCGTGTAAGTAAAAAAATCAACAGTTGCATTTTCAACATCAATTTTTCTAGCATTCTCAGGGAGTAAGTTCATAAACAGTCCTTTATTTAGAAGATAATTTATAAAATAATAGGACAAATGATATTTTTATGCATTAACAAATGTCAAGAACTATTTTGTCTGATTGTTGTAGTATATAAGATAAAAAAAGAAGGCAAGATAATGGATTTTTTTAAATATATACATGCAGTTGGTACTGGAGTAAAAGGCAATAGGGATTTGAGCTTTGAAGAAGCAAAAGATATGATGCATCAGATTTTAGAGCAAAGCGCTCATCCTGAGCAAATCGCAGCATTTTTGCTGGGTTGGAGGCTAAAGCCTGAGACAACAGAAGAGTTTCGCGGTGCACTTAGTGCCTGTGATACTTATATAACACCACAAAAAATAGAAAACTCGATAGAGCTAGGTTATCCATTTGATGGCAAGGCAAACAATCCTTATATCTTTCCTCTAGTCGCCCAAGTGCTTGAAGAAAAAGCTCTGAATCTTGTCGTTATGGGTGATGAACTTCAGCCGGCAAAACACGGTATTACGGTAAAAGAGATTTGTACAAATATTGATTTGAGTGAAAACTGTCACTTCTTTGACCGTAAAGATTTTTTTAATAAGATGCATCAACTCACGGATATACGCATGCGTTTAGGCTTACGTAGTGGATTTAATACGATTGAAAAGCTTCCACGAATTGCACAGAGTGATTATGCTATAACGGGAGTGTTTCATAAGCCTTATGTGAAAAAATATATCGAAGTTTTTGCTGATCGCTATAAAAGATTTGCCTTGATTCAGGGGAATGAAGGGACGCCTGAACTTTTTAGCAAGGGTAGACTATGGATTGCTAATGGGGATGAAGTGGAAGAATTTATAATCGATCCTGAATATTATGGTATCAATTATCAAAAATCTTGGGAAAGTATCACACTAGAAGAATCGCTTGATCAGTTGAATAATCCGTCCGAAGAGTATCTAAAACTTGCAAAGCTAAATGCTGCTATTTATCTTTTTGTAGCGCAAAAAGCAGAAAGTATTGATGTGGGTTTTGAAATGCTAAACGGGTAGTTTTTTGAAGTGTTAACGGCAACTATTGACAAAGTTTCAGATGATTTTTGAATCTTTGGGGAGTTATGTTTCCTTCTAGCGTTTCGCAGCAAAAGAGCTCTGTGTTGTCTAAAAAAAATAGAGCCGGATAGGTAACTGTATAAAGCATCTCTATGGGATAACTTGATGTTTGATCTTTGATAATGACAACAGAGATAAATTTTG
>JAVHRU010000027.1:0-4861 GCA_036171835.1 Sulfurimonadaceae bacterium
ATAGTTCTCCTATATTGCTTTGGATTATATCATTTTTTGGTTAAAATCTCTTTAGTGAAATCTACCGAAAAAGATTGTGAAATGAAGAAAAAAATGACTATTTCTAAGATACTAAATGCCAAAGGTGAAAAGCCTTTAGTGATGATCACAGCTTACGATGCGCTCTTTGCAAAATTGTTTGAAGAGAGCGCGGACATTCTCCTTGTGGGCGATAGTCTCAATATGAGTTTTGCAGGTAAAAGTGATACTCTGAGTGCGACTTTGGATCAAATGATTTACCATACGAATGCGGTCTGTACGGGGGCAAAAGAAAGTTTTGTGATTTGTGATATGCCTTTTGGAACATATATGTCAAAAGAGCAGGCACTTTTCAATGCCGTAAAAGTTTTTCAAGAAACTCCTGCTGATGCTGTAAAAATCGAGGGTGGGGCAGATAAAGCAGAGATCGTAAAATATCTGACATCCAATGGTATCGCAGTGTGCGGACACATCGGTTTGCTTCCTCAGTCTGTTCGCAGTGAGGGCGGCTACAAAGTCAAAGGCAAAGATGAACGAAGTGCCATGAGTCTTGTCAATGATGCAAAAGAGATCGAACTTGCAGGTGCATTTTGTATCGTCATCGAAGGAGTCAAAGCGGATGTGGCCGCGTTAGTGACCGCAAGTGTCGGAATTCCTGTCGTGGGCATAGGCGCAGGACATGGAGTAGATGGACAAGTCCTCGTTTTTTCCGATATGCTAGGTCTTTTTGAAGAGTTTACTCCAAAATTTGTCAAAAAATATCTCGATGGTGCGACACTCGTTAAAGATGCCGTTGCAACATACGCTAAAGAAGTTGTATCAAGGGAATTTCCAAGTGAAAAATACACTTATTAAGAGGCTTTGGTGGAACGTATAGTAGAGATTGAGCGATTTAGTGCGGATGAGGCGAGTGAAATCACGCTTCGTCCAAGTGCATGGAATGAATACATTGGTCAAGAGCAGATCAAAAAAAATCTCTCTGTTTTTATAGAGGCAAGTAAGATAAGAGCTGAAGCACTCGATCATACACTTTTTTATGGACCTCCGGGACTTGGAAAGACTACGCTCGCCCTTATTATCGCAAATGAGATGAATGCAAATATTAAAGTAACAGCCGCTCCGATGATAGAAAAAAGTGGAGACTTAGCCGCAATCCTTACAAATCTAGAAGAGGGTGATATCCTATTTATAGATGAGATTCATCGTCTCTCACCTGCGGTTGAAGAGATACTTTATTCTTCGATGGAGGATTTTCGTATCGATATTATCATTGGAAGTGGTCCTGCGGCGCAGACTGTAAAGATAGATCTTCCAAGATTTACACTTATCGGTGCGACCACGCGTGCGGGGATGCTTTCAAATCCTTTGCGTGATAGATTTGGGATGAATTTTCGTATGAATTTTTACTCAGATGATGAACTCTCCCGCATCGTCATGCAAGCTTCAAAGAAACTGGATAAAGAGATAAAAAGTGACGCGGCACACGAGATAGCAAAAAGAAGTCGTGGAACTCCACGTATAGCACTTAGACTGCTTCGCCGTGTAAGAGATTTTGCTGAAGTGGCAAATGAAAGACACATCGAATTTAGTCGAACGCAGTATGCACTCAATGAATTGGGTATCAATTCACACGGTTTTGATGAGATGGATATCCGACTTTTAGAGCTTTTGGTAGCTTCAAAAGGTAAACCTATCGGGCTTAGTACCATTGCTGCGGCACTGAGTGAAGATGAGGGAACGGTCGAAGATGTATTTGAGCCCTATCTTATTGCTAACGGTTACTTAGAACGCACGGCAAAAGGCAGAATCGCAACACACAAAACGATCGATGTTATAAAACTTAAAAATCAACAAGAGAGTCTCCTTTCATGAAACCACAACACTTGCTTATCATACTTTTTGGCGGCGCGCTTTATTGGATGTATCGTCTTTACGAGCCATTTTTACTGACGATGCTTATCGCTGCGCTTTTAGCGATCTCTACGGCAAATATACAATGCTATTTTACGAATATAACCAAGTCTAGATTTTTTGGCAGTTTGCTCTCTACTTTTTTGCTTGCACTGCTCTTTTTCGCTCCGCTTGGATATTTTTTGGCAAGTTTTTCCATACAGCTAAACAATATCGATCCAACGATTATCACGCAGATAGAAAACTCGATGCAAGATCTTTTTGACAATCCACCTGAATCTTTGCTCTTTTTAAAGCCCTATGTTAACACTATGTTGCATGATATTCAACTTAAAAATCTTACTTCTACGGCAGTTTCTTATGCGGGGACTATAGGTTCATATAGTGCTGGATATATCAAAAATGCGCTTTTAGTAATCGTGTTTTATTTCTTTTCTCAGTATAATGGAGAAGCAATTATCGAGTTTGTCAAGAAAGTGGTTAAGCTTGAAGAGGATGACAATAAACTTTTAACATATGAACTTTCTTCTGTTATGAGTACTGTTTTTTACTCTATCCTTGCAACGGCGATGTTTGAGGGTGCATTATTTGGAATTGCTATAGCATTTATGGGTTATAACGGTATTTTATTTGGAATCATGTATGGTTTTGCTTCTCTTATCCCCGTAGTAGGTGGGGCCTTGATGTGGGTGCCTTTTGCCGCGTATGAGTACAGCTTTGGAAATACAAATGGTGCACTCTTTATTGCTATTTATTCAATAGTTATGATATCTGTCATTGCTGATACATTTGTCAAACCCCTCATTATTAGAGAGATTAATATCCGATTTATTAAATCAAATTTACAGTTAAATGAGATGGTAATTTTCTTTGCTATTTTAGCGGGACTTGCTACTTTTGGATTTTGGGGAATGATACTCGGGCCTGCGATTACTTCATTCTTCTTGGCACTACTAAAACTAGTTGAAGCAAAATCAGCAACCCAGTAAAAAAGATTATTTTTTGTAGACAGCCGGATAATCATTTTTCCAGCGTCTATGAAGCCAGAACCATGGTTTTGGATTTCTGAGTATCTCTTTAGTGAGCCATGATGCTTGCATCTGCGTGGCGATGAGGATATCGTTTTCTACATCCTCCGTGCGAGGTGGAATTAGTTCTTTATACACTTTTATCGTATAGTTCTCATCATTTTCATCTGCGTGTATTAAAATCGGGATGAGTGCCGCATCAAACTTTCTAGCCAAATAAGCAGTAGATTTTAATTGATATGTCGGATGGTTTAAAAATTCCACTTCTACTGCGTCTTGTTTGCTCACGTTTGTGTCTACCAAGATAGCGATCGCTTTTTTTGCGCGAAGTCGCTTAACTAGCTCTTTTGCAGCTCCATGCTTTTCTGCATAGTCCATCTTCCATTTTGCACGAGAAGAGAGGAGATAATCTTCAAAATATTTGTTGTTCATCCCTTTATACACAACCATGATCGGTTCAATACACGCACTAAGCATCTCAGCGCCAAGTTCCCAAGCTCCATAATGTGCCGTTACAAAGATAATAGGGCGTTTTTGTTCTTGGATCTTTTGTATGATCTCTAAATTTTCAAACTTCACTTTTTTGGAGATATCTTCGATGGAATAGTAACGCCCTTCCAAAGTATATAAAAAGTTTAGAAGAAGAGATTTATAAGAGTACTTTGTGACACCATCAATGAACTTTTCATCAAGGTTGTTTCCATATACGAACTCTAAATTTTGTCTCACGACTTTTGTGTATCTTTTACTTACAAGATAGGCAAACGACGCAAGGGACGTGAAAAATGCACGCCTGACTTTTTTCGGCAGTAACATCAGAAATTTTTCTAGGGCTAAAAAGAGATAAAATCCTATCATTGTAAAAGCTCCTTAGCTTTATCTATAATTTTTTTCGGATCGATATTTTCTATTGAAAAATCATTTTTATTAATGTGAAAAATATCGACTTTTGAATCTGAGTGAATAGCTATATTGTGTGTGGTCGAATAGATCATTCTCTCATTTGTCGGTCCAAAGAGTGTGATGGAAGGGATATTATATGCCCATGCTATGTGCGTGGGGCCTGTATCATTTCCAATTACAAGTTTTGCATGTGAGATAAGTGCGCAAAGTTCTTTAAGACTCAGTTTTGGAGTCACTTCTGCATTGTGTGAATTGGTTGCTATAAACTCAGCATCGCTTTTTTCTTTCTCATTTCCCCATACGATGTAAGTCTTACATCCAAAGGGCACTTCGCATGTAAGAGCATTGCAGATATATAGAACTCTTTCTTTTGGATAGATCTTACTCTCCCATGAAGCACCGATGACAAAAACACAGTAATCAGCTTGTGTGAATGAAAGTTTCTCATAAGATGGTAAAGTAGGAAGTTTATTTTCTATCATTGCATCGCTTACATGTAAGCCAAGTGCATCGTTGATAAGTGCCATATTTCGTTTGATGACACTGAGTTGATAAGGGATATTTGAAGTAGATGCATAAAAGAGAGAAGAAAGCTTTTCTCTGGCAGAATTTTTATCATAACCGTGGATTTTTTTGCCTATAAAACGCGCTACTAAAGCAGATTTCAAAAGTCCCTGCATATCGATGATAAGATCATACTTTGGAAGATTTTTCAGTTTTGAGATGGTTTTTTTTAGGAGTGAAAAGCTCTTCTCTTTTTTGATTTTTTTGAGATTGATCGTGTGAACTTTGTATATGAACGGATGTTCATCTAACAGTGGCGCAAAAACTTCTTCGGTGATCCAGTCGATTTTTATATCTGGGTATTTTTGCTTTATAAATTGTAGTACAATTGTGGCATTAACAATATCCCCAAGAGCTGAGAGCCGCACGATAGCGATGTGATTGATCTTCATAGGGCGTATTATATCAAAACCGGCGGAATATAAAATGTCAGAGCA
>JAVHRU010000027.1:4961-19250 GCA_036171835.1 Sulfurimonadaceae bacterium
CATCATCACAATGTCAGCGGAAAAAATCTTTTTGTGGCAATCCTTTTAAATCTTACTATTACAATAGCACAAATCATCGGTGGAGTGTTTTCAGGCTCGCTCGCACTCCTTAGTGATGCTTTACATAATTTTAGCGATGTCTTAACATTGATAATCGCTTATATCGCAAACTATCTTTCTCATAAAAAAAATACACCGAGTAAAACTTTTGGATATAAACGTGCCGAGATAATTGCTGCATTTTTCAACACATCTGTTTTGATGGCAGTTGCGATATTCTTGATATATGAGGCATACGAAAAGCTTATTCATCCTCAAAATATTGACTCTTTGATTGTTGTATGGTTAGGAGTTTTAAGTATATTTTTAAACGCGCTTGGTGTACTATTTATAAAAGATGATGCAGATCATAATATGAATATAAAAGCAGCATATCTTCATTTGTTGAGTGATATGCTAACATCCATAGCAGTGGTAGTCGGTGGATTACTAATGTACTTTTATGAAATATATTGGATTGACCCTCTTGTAACAATCATCATTGCCCTTTATCTGATAGTTTCTTCTTGGAGTTTGATGAAAGTTTCATTCTCTGTATTGATGCAGTTTACCCCAGAGACAATTGAAGTACAAGACGTCATGAATAAGATAAAAGAGACTCAGAACGTGATTGAGAATGTGCATCACATTCATCTTTGGCAGTTAGACGACCATAGTATTCATCTTGAAGCTCATTTGAACTTTAACGCTAATATTACACTTAAGGATTGTGACATAATCTTAGATTCACTAGAAGAGATTTTGGAAAAAGATTTTGGTATAACCCATACAACTTTTCAGTGTGAATATAACCGTTGTGATACAAAAGAGACCATATGTGAGATCGGTTAATTTAAAAATATGATGTTATAATCGCAAAATAATTTGATATAAAAGGTATCTAATGGTCGCAGCTGATATTCAAAATTTTTCGAAGGGCAGGACAAAAGCTCGAGCCTATTTTTGTTATCTTTTTTCAAAAAATATTCCTGATAGACTGCCTTCACTTTCACCTGAGATGATTATGCCAAAACTTTTAAAGATTAAGGCTGATCTTGAAAATTGTGATGCTGTTTATCTTTTGGATTACAAGGGCATTCAAGTATCACCTACCTATAAAAAAGCTGAGCATATAGATGCAGATATAGGTAAGATTCGTGCAGATCGTGCTTATTATTACCGTGCAGTTCGAGAACATCGATGTACTATAACTGATCCTTACCCGTCACTTTTAAGTTCAGAGCTTACAGTTACTGCATCAACACCGATTTATGATGAAAAAGGTGAGATCAAATATGTAGCCTGCATAGATATGCCTTTTGATGAGGTTTTAAAAATTGCGCATCTCAATACTTTAGATACTTTTTTCAATAATTTTTTTAAGATCTCGTATGGAATTTTTGCAGTGGCACTTATTGCTATTGCCATTCTTTTATTTTTCAAAGGGATTCAGAGCTTTTTTGTCAATGAGATTACAGTGAGTAATTTTGAGATTAAAAATGTGTTTGAAGCGACTATTTTACTGACTCTTTCTTTAGCGATGTTCGATCTTACTAAGACGATTATTGAAGAAGAGATAACAGGGCAGAATCAAGAACACAATATTTCGGGAGCACATAAAACAATGGTAAAGTTTTTGGGTTCTATTATCATTGCCCTTTCGATTGAAGCTTTGATGCTTGTATTCAAATTTGCTATTACAGATCCGGAAAAGCTTTTATATGCTCTGTATATTATGGGTGGGGTTAGTGTAATGATAGTGAGTTTGGCCGTTTATTTAAAATCTACACAAGAGAAAAGTCAAAAATGATAGCAATCGTCGATTATAATATGGGAAATCTAGCAAGTGTCAAAAATGCTTTTGCAAAGCTCGGCGAGGATGTGACGATCGTCTCTGATCCAGAGAAATTTAAACTGTATGACAAACTGATTCTTCCAGGAGTAGGTGCATATGGCGACGCAATGGAGCATCTCAAAGAACGCTCGATGGACGAAGCACTCAAAGAGTACGCAAAGAGTGGAAACTATATGTTTGGTATCTGTCTTGGTATGCAACTCCTTTTTGAGAGCAGTCAAGAGTTTGGCCAAAATGAGGGACTAGGCCTCATTAAGGGTAAAGTGATAGAGTTTGATCAAAATAGATTTTTCCATCCTTTAAAAGTACCGCACATGGGATGGAACCGTATGTTTACAAAACAGCATAAGCTCTTTAACGGATTAGATGAGTCTCATTATCTTTATTTTGTACACTCATTTCATGTGGTATGCGAGAATGAATCAGACAGCATAGGTGTGACAGAGTATGGATATGAATTTACAAGTGCGATTGCGCGTGATAATATTCTCGGAATTCAACCGCATCCTGAAAAAAGCCATACCAACGGTCTTCAAATTCTAGAAAATTTTATACAACTGTAATAGGAGTAACAATAAATATGACTTTATATCCGGCAATAGATTTAAAAGATGGAAAAGCAGTTCGCCTCACTAAAGGGCTTATGGACAGTGCAAAGATATACTCAAATGAACCATGGGAACTTGTAAAAAAATTTGAAGAGATGGGTGCCTCGTGGGTTCACCTTGTAGATCTTAACGGTGCATTTGCAGGTGAACCAAAAAATCTCGAACAGATCATTAAAATACGCGAAAACTGCAATGTCAAGCTTGAACTCGGCGGTGGTATTCGTGATGAAAAAACGATCAAAAAGATGCTTGATATCGGTATCGATAGGATTATATTAGGCTCCATTGCTGTAAAAGATCCAGTTTTTGTCAAAGAAATGGCAGCAAAGTATCCTATTGCTGTTGGTATTGACGCGATTGATGGCTATGTCGCAGTTGAGGGTTGGGGCGAAGTAAGCAATATGAGGGCGACTGATCTTGCACGTGAATTTGCAAATGCCGGAGTAGAAGCGATTATCTGTACAGATGTTGGCAAAGATGGGACATTAAGTGGTGTTAATGTAGAGTTTACTCTAGATATTGCAAGAGCAAGCGGGGTGAGTACAATTGCAAGCGGCGGAGTAAAAGATGCAACAGATATTGAAGCTTTAATGGCAACAAATGAGATAGATGGCGTCATCATTGGAAAGGCATACTACGAGGGTACTTTGGATTTAGAGGCCTTATTTAAAGTTAATTCAAACTAAGTTAGGCTATTATTAGTCAAAATTCTAAAAATATATAATTTATACAAAGGATTATATTTGAAATTATTAGTGGTAGATGATAGCTCGACGATGCGTCGTATAATAAAAAATACTTTGCAGCGTTTGGGTTACAAAGATATCTTAGAAGGCGAAGATGGCTTGCAAGGTTGGGGTGTCTTAAATGAAAATCCAGGTGTTGGAATGTTGATCACTGACTGGAATATGCCTGAAATGAACGGTTTGGAACTTGTAAAAAAAGTGCGTGCGGATGCTCGTTTTAAAGATCTTCCGATTATCATGGTTACTACAGAAGGTGGTAAAGCTGAAGTTATTACAGCCTTAAAAGCGGGTGTTAATAACTATATTGTGAAACCGTTTACTCCTCAAGTTCTTAAAGAAAAACTCGCTGCTGTTTTGGGCATTGAGGCCTAATGCAAGAATCATATAATCAGCTTGTAGTGAGAGTCTCTTCTCACTACGATCTTTTCAGTAACTTTTTAACAGATACGATTCCTATAGGCTTCGAAGAGATTGATGAGGGCTTCATTATTCGTAGTGAAGATGAACTTGAAACTATTGAATGGGGCATTGAACAGTTTAGAGAAGCCTTACAAAAGGCATTAAATATCTCTATTGATGTTGAGTGTACTTTAAGTAAAGAACAAAACAGTGACTGGGTAAAAGAGTATCAAGATGGGATTACTCCAGTTGAAATTGAGCCATTTTATATCTATCCAACTTGGGAAGAACCAAAAGAGGATCGTATTAATATCGTCTTAGATCCTGCTTTAGCCTTTGGTACAGGACATCACCCAACAACAGCGACATGTCTTCAAGGCATCGCAAAATATGTCAAAGATGGTGATGAAGTTATAGATGTGGGATGTGGAAGCGGTATTCTTAGTATCGCGTGCATGAAGCTTGGTGCTATAGCAGATGCCTGTGATACTGATCCTATTTCAGTTGAAAATTCTAATATCAATGCTTATGAAAATGGTGTGTCGTATCGAAATATTTGGGAAGGTTCAGCTTCGATTAGTGAAAAAACATACGATGTTACTATAGCAAATATAGTAGCTGATGTTTTAACATATATTGCAAGTGATTTGAAAAAAATTACAAAACCTGGCGGTGTTTTAATCTTGTCCGGAATATTGGATAAATATGAGAATAAAGTGCTTAAATTCTATCAAGATTGTCCATTATTGGAGCGTATAACGCAAGATGAGTGGATAACGTTAATACTAAAAAGAGGATAGTAGCTAATGGGTTCTCCAGAATCAAACGATAATAAAAATAATAATTTCTTTAACAAAAATCCACTTATAACTTTTGCAATTTTTTCTATTGTTATTATATTGGTTTTTAAATCACTCATAGGCGATCAGGGCGCAACTGGTTCTATGGGTTCAGGGATCGGTTCAACATCGCAAAACAAGCAGGTGAGCTACTCTGAATTAAAAGAACTTATCACTGATAAAAAAGTGCAAAAAGTAGAAATAGGGCAGACTTATATCCGTGCTACTGGCAATGCTGATGGAAAACAAATCTCTTATACTACACGTATTGTAGGTGGTGATGATACTTTAGTTCCTTTATTAGATAAAGAAAATATAGACTATTCAGGATTCAGTGAGTCTAACTGGTTTACAGAGATGTTTGGATGGCTATTTCCATTTTTGATTATCATAGGTATTTGGATGTTTTTTGCCGGACGCATGCAGAAGAGTATGGGAAGTGGAATCCTTGGTATGGGAAATTCCAAAAAACTTATCAATTCTGAAAAACCAAAAACAAAGTTTGATGATGTTGCAGGAGTGCAAGAAGCAAAAGAGGAAGTTCAGGAGATAGTAGATTTTCTAAAATATCCTCAACGTTATGTTGAACTCGGTGCAAAAATTCCTAAAGGTGTTTTACTTGTAGGAAGCCCAGGAACAGGTAAAACTCTTTTAGCAAAAGCTGTTGCAGGTGAGGCAGAAGTTCCATTTTTCTCAGTAAGCGGTTCTAGCTTTATCGAGATGTTCGTCGGTGTCGGGGCAGCACGTGTACGTGATCTGTTTGAGCAGGCAAAAAAAGATGCTCCTTCTATCATCTTTATAGATGAGATTGATGCTATTGGAAAAAGTCGTGCGGCTGGCGGTATGATGGGCGGGAATGATGAGCGTGAGCAAACACTTAATCAGTTGCTCGCCGAGATGGATGGTTTTGGTACTGACACACCTATTATTATCTTAGCTGCAACGAACCGTCCAGAAGTTTTAGACAGTGCACTTTTGCGCCCAGGTCGTTTTGATAGACAGGTTCTTGTAGATAAGCCAGACTTTCAGGGACGTATCGATATATTAAAAGTACATGTAAAAGATGTAAAACTCTCTGACGATATTGATCTTGAAGAGATAGCACGTATTACTGCCGGGCTTGCCGGAGCAGATTTAGCAAATATTATCAATGAAGGCGCACTTCTTGCTGGGCGTGCCAGTAAAAAAAGTGTAAGTCAAAAAGATCTCTTTGAAGCAGTTGAACGTGCTATTGCAGGACTTGCTAAAAAATCACGTCGTATCAATCCTAAAGAGAAAAAGATTGTCGCTTACCATGAAAGCGGTCATGCTCTTTTAGCAGAGATTACAAAAGGTGCCAAAAAAGTATCGAAGGTCTCTATTGTTCCTCGTGGACTTGCAGCTCTTGGTTATACTCTAAATACTCCGGAAGAAAATAAGTTTATGGCACAGCGTCATGAGCTATGGGCTGAAGTAGATGTACTTCTTGCCGGTCGCGCATCAGAAGAAATATTTTTAGGTGATATTTCTACAGGCGCAGGAAATGACTTGGAACGGGCAACAGACATCATAAAATCAATGGTTCAAGTATATGGTATGACAGATGTTGCAGGACTTATGGTTTTAGAGAAACAGCGTCAGTCATTTCTTGGAAATGGTGCTCCTGCTGCTAGAGAATTTAGTGAAAAGATGGCTGAAGGCATGGATGATTTCATTAAAAAAAGTTTGAGTGAACATTATGAAAATGTAAAAGCAAGTCTTGAAGAATACCGTGGAGCCATTGAGAATATGGTCTCTTTATTATATGACAAAGAAAATATTTCTGGTGAAGATGTTCGTGAAATCATCGAAAAATTTGAAAAAGAAAATGGGATGGAAAGCAAACTTTCACCTGTACATGATGAGATTGCAGATGAACTAAAAGAGGATGCTTCTATGGTTAAAAAGCGTCAAATTCTTGAAGAAGAGAATAAAAATGACAACGACTGATACTTTTATAGTTTCAAAAGCTGGGTACACTTATGTTGCGATTGCTATTGGGGCTGTTTTAGTATTCACATTTTTAGATTTTACTTTTTTACGATTTTTTAGTGTAATAGGCTTAATCGTACTCGTTTATATCTATAGAAATCCTGAGCTAGAGATCCCGTATATGCAAAAGGGAGCGTTACTCAGTCCAGTTGATGGAAAAATAATAGCTATCAATACCCTTGATAGTGGATTTGAGATCGTTATTAAGTCTTCATTATTTGATATCTCAATACTGAGAGCTCCATTTTTTTCAAGTGTACGATCTATAAATTTAAGACGTGGCGCAAGACTGTCTACAGACATTAAAAAAGCTGCACTCTTAAATGAGAAAGTAGAGATTGTATTTGAAGATAGATATAATAATGTTGTTCATGTAGAACATATGTTAGATAACAGCATTGATGATTTAAATCTTTATCTCCATGAAGGGCTAGATGTCACTCAAGGTAGAAGATATGGTGTGATGACAAAAGGTAAAACGGTTATCAGTGTTCCTCTCTCTTCAAGACTATCTGTTCAGCTTGATTCACAAGTAAAAGCCGGTGAAACACTTTTAGGATATTTGTCCTAAGATGGATTCAAAAAAGAGAAGTGTAATTTACATACTTCCTAATATTTTTACAGCTTCTAGTATTTTTGCAGGTGTCGTGAGTATCATAAGCTCAATCAGTGGAGAATTTACCATTGCTTCTTGGCTTATTGTACTAGCTCTTATATTTGACGGGTTAGATGGCAGAGTTGCAAGACTTACCAATACATGCAGTCGTTTTGGTGTTGAATTTGATTCTTTAGCAGATTTAGTTGCATTTGGCGTTGCACCAGCCATCTTACTTTACATGTACGCCGGACATGAATTCGCAAGGTTTGGAATAGTTACTGCGTCACTGTTTGTGATTTTTGGTGCTATACGTCTTGCACGTTTTAATGTTATGACAGCCCAAACTGAGCCTTCTGTCTTTATCGGTGTTCCTATTCCCACTGCTGCAGTTTTTATCTCTATTTTAGTTCTTTTATTTCAAAAATATGACTTCTTGCATCAGTGTTTATATCTTTTACCTATTGCATCTATCATTGTTTCTTTATTGATGGTCAGCAATATCAGATATCCAAGCTTCAAAAAAATCAATCCTTCAAAGCGCTATACGCTTCGTTTATTTATACTGCTGCTTTGTATTGTATTAGGTATTTTTGTCTATCCTATAGAGGGTTTTACGCTGATAGTCACTCTTTATATATTCTATGGATTGATAAGAGCAACTCTGCATTTAAGAAAAAGAAGAGTCAAAGAGTAGGATTTTTTATTTATGATGCTCTTTTTCAAAATAGAGATCTTCAGTATCTATATCAAACGTAAAGTAGTTTGATGCAAAGCCAACTTCAGTAATTCGACTAAGCTGTATGGTTGCGCCTTTGTTGTTCTTAATCTCCATATATAAAAGTCCAAGTGCAAATCTGCTCTCTGAAAACTCTGGATTTTTCATTTTTGCCAACTCTAAAAGTGCGATGGCATTATCATGATGCCCTGCGGTTATAGAAGCAACGGCTCCTAAAAAGAGTGTTTTATCATCATTGATTTTGTAATCATCGATTAATTGGTTGAATATACTGTAAGCTTCTTCTGCATTTTTATTAAATAAATTTGTCAGAGCTAGGGCGTAGAGTATATCTTCCGGCGACGCTTGTGTTGTATTTAATACAGACTGAAGCTGGACTTGAAGTGGATAAAGTGTCCCAGTAATAAGCGCCTCTTGCGTATAAAGATATCTCGTGATATATGGCCCATAATAGAGATCTTCAAAATTAAACTTTTGTTTTTTAATATAAAAAAGCATCTCTTTAGCATACTGTTTTGTATCAGCTTTTTTGAGTTTGGTATCCATATAGACGATCTGTGGAAATATATCATGGGGCAGTAAAAAACTTAACTTTTGTGCTGATTTTAATGCAATATCATTTTTCCCAAGTTTATTAGCAATGATAACGTTCATTATAAGGTAGAGTGGACGTTCTTTATATGTATTATTTAACCATTTTGAGCTGCTGAGAAGATTGTTTTGAGTAACATTCAGAAGTGTATTGTAAAGATCTTTATCTTCTCCAGAAGGCTCATTTACGAGGTTGTCTTTAAGTATCGAACTAAACTTATCATTATCAAGATGTAAAATTTGTGTGCACATAACAGTAAATACACCAGCAAGATAGTTGTTGGAGTCGAGATGATATGATCTTTTAAAATGTTCATAAGCATTTTGTATATCTCCCATTTGTGCATAGGTAAGAGCTAAATTGTATTGTAATATCGAATGGCGTGGTTGTATTTTTTCTAAACTTTGAAGCTGTTTATTTGCATCTCTAAGCTTAAATGAGAGTGCTTTTTTGATTGATTGCGCTATGCCATAATTTACAACAGATGAAGCACTGCTTTTTTCAAGATACTCTTTTGCAGAAGAGATATCATCGATATAGATATTTGCATTTCCTTTTCGGATATAGCTAATTGTACTGTTAGCATTGAAGACTTTATAAGGAGCAAAATAGAATATTTTTTCATAAGTCATCCATAGTTCATTATCAATATTTTTTCTAAAACTTGCCTGTGCAATATCTGGATCAAAAAGTGAGTCTTTGAGCTTTACCTTGATAGGATAGGGTTTATAGACTTCTGTTGGATATTTATCTGTAAGCATATTAAGCTGTTTTGCCGCTTCTTGGAGTTGCCCAGCTTTGATATTTACAAGTGTTAATGCGAGCATTTGGCGCAGAGGATCAGCACTTTGAGGTGTTATGTTTGATAGATATTTTTGTGCAAGCGACAAATCTCCTACATTGGCATATAGTAGTCCCATAGGAAGAGAGTTTGCAGCTACCAAAGGTTTTGATAATGTATCAATAGTTTTATAATAGTTACCAAGAGCAGCGTTTATTTTTGCTTTAAGGATCTGTCTCTGCTCTGGATATTCATCTGAGTTTGGATGATTGAGCGCACTTAGAGCTTCAAGGTTATTCCCTTTAAAATATTGGATCAAAGCATAATAGTAGGAATAAAGAGGAGAGTTGATCTCATGGGCAAGTGAAGCATAGGCGAGATTGACATAGTATTTAAAAGCCTCTGGTTCATTTAGGGCTTGTGCACATACCGCAGCATTGATTGCGCTTACGCAGACATTCTCATTGCTTTGTATAGCTTTTTTAAAGGTATCAAGCGCTACTTGATATTGCTTTTCTTTCAGCTGTGCCACGCCAAGGTTATATTGGGAGATACCTTCACTGTAAAGCGCAATCTGCTCAAAGAGGTTAAGAGCCTCTTCTTTATTTCCGTTTGTATAAAGATAGTTTGCTTTAGAAATAATCTTTTCAAGTTCGCTTGATTTGAGTATTTTTTTTTGTTTATCTTGAAGTTTGTTTTCTATAAAATTGAGGCTACTTGCACTATCTATGTGATGAGATTTTTTGTATAGTAAAGCTATAAGAATCGTAAGAAGTAAAATAGTGACGATCCCAGCCGCTGCAAATATAATAATTTTTCTCTTTTTTTTCTTTGCACTAATTTCTGCATTTGACTCTGCTGAAAGATTTGCATCGATGGGATGGCCAATAGCGGCATCTTCATCTTGAATAATTATTATTTCTTCTTGTTCTTGGGCCATACTAAATCTTTTTAACCTTTACATGTAATGTGCAATTGTACCTGATATAAGCAATCGATGTGCCATAAAATGGCTTACATGTAAGAGATTTAATAAGTCTAAAGGTGAAATAAATCGTTTGATAATTAATAAGAGAGAATAATAAGCGATAATGGGTAACACTAAGGCTTTATTTTTAAAGCCTTAGTGCTCTTTTTTTCAAATTGAAGAGCAATATTTGGAACTTGATATAACTGATTTTTACAGATCTCATACGTATTTCCCCCTTGTAGTCTTCTGTTGCAATGCAAATGCATAGGCTTACATGGAGCCTTTTGTTAACGCAAGACATGCAACGTTTTCTTTAAGCATTTTAAATACCACTTTTGATCGTTTGAGTTTGGATTAAACTCTCTTTGGCAAATTTGCATCTATTAGCCTCGTCGCGGGCTTGAATATTTTAAATAATGTTCTTAGGATAATGGGAGGGAAGGCTTATTTTAGAATCAGATTGAAAGAAAGAGCTTTATCCCCTCCAAGTACGAACGGGACCTATATCAACATGTATGAATCCTGAATGAGGATAAAAACCAACTCCACCAGCATTTAAAGAAGTAGCTATACGATGAAGCTCTTCAAGTGAAATATCTTTAATGTTAATATCAGCAGCTTGACCAAGGGTATGATAACTATGTTTAGCGACGCCACTTTTTTGGTGTCTTAGTTTTTCGTTTGTTTTAGGTGAACGGTATCCACATATAATCTCTAAAGGCTCATTTGAGCCAGAAAGGGTATGAATCTGGTGAAGTGTATCGATGAGCCCAAGTTCCATCGTAGTAATTTCTCCCGAGCGTCTGTCTATCATAAGTTCATTGATTTTTGCATGGGCTTCGTCGGAGTAAGTGCCATTTTCGAAGTAGGTTACGTTAAGGTGTTCTAGGGTGTTGACATTATAAAAACTAAGTGAGCGGGTATCATTATGTGGAGTAAAAATTTCACTTTTTTGCATAGCAAGAAGATCATGAGGTGCAATCAAGGCCCCAAGACATATAGCTCCTGAAAGTTTAAGAAATTCGCGTCTTTTTCTTAAGACAAATTCTTTTGTATTATTTTCAATGTTCAAAACTGTACCACCTATTAATTCATCGTATCAAATTTCATAAAATTTATTTTTTTGATATTTTGTAATTGAAGATCATCATAACCGTAGATATCATCGTAAAAATAAACTTTCTGGTTTACATCCACTCCGACAGTCATATATCGAATGAGCACGGGAAGCCTTTTTTGAAGGTCTACCCTATGTTCATCTTCAATTTCTCCACTAATCATATCCTCTTTTGGTGACAGGTAAGTTAACAACTTCTGAGGTTCACCAAGTCTGATACATCCAGAACTCAGCGCTCTGTATTCATTTTTAAACAATTCACGGGTATTGGTATCATGCATGTAGATTGAATATTTATTTGGGAATATAAACTTTACTTCTCCAAGTGGATTTGATTTTCCCGCATCCGCTTTGAAGACAAAAGGGGCAGCACCAGCTTTTTTATATGGTTCCCAATTAATCGCCCGCGGATTTTGTTTGACCATCTCTCCGTGAATCTGTCTATAGACATGCATATTGTGTTTTTTCAGATAGTCTAAAAGATTTTTTTTCTCCAAAATATCCTCTTTGACGATTGTCTCCGGTGCTGTCCAAGTAGGATTTATAACCGCATACGAGATTTTGCTACTTAGTATCGGAGTAGGGCGCTCTTTTTTACCGACAATCACATTCATATGAAATAACTCATCCCCTTTTTCAAGTAACTGCATTGTAAAAGCGGGAATATTAATATCGATGTAAGCATCTTTTTTATCCATACCGGAGTTAAGCCAGCGATAGCGTTCAAGATTGAGAATGATCATCGTGATTTTTTTTGAAAGTGGGATGTTCATAGCCTGAATAGTTTTTTTGCCGATGAAACCATCTGGAGTCAAATTATGGCGTGACTGGAATGTCTTGACGGCATCGATAATCGTTTTATCATTATAAAGTGTTTCATCAGGATCTGTAATCGTCTCAAGCTCTCCACTTTCTAATAAACGTTTTTTGATTAATGGAAGACGTTCATCCGTTTTGTTAAGACGAATTGGAGGACCAGAGGGAATTGTTACCCACTCAGCATTTTTTTCTAAAGAGCGATAATATGCAAGAGCTTTAAGGAGACGTGCATACTCTTTAAAATCTGGATTGAGAGTTTCCAAAGAACTTTTAACAGAATTTTTCTCTAAAGAATCAAAAAGACGTTTTGTCGGTAGTAACGGTAGCTTCGTTGGACGATCCCATTGGATTTGCTCATCAGCAATTTTACTACTTTTAAATTTCTCCCAGTCCGTAAAACCGTAATAAAGATCTTGTGCCATAGTGATATAAGCATCGGTCAATAAAATATCGATTGTGTTAGTGAGATCAATCTTTTTTTCGTTACTAGGAAATGTTCCATTCTCTAGTAGATCACGATCAACAGCGAGCTCATTTTGATGATATTTTTCGGGATTTAGACCATAGCGTAAGGAATCATCTATAGAAGAAAGCAGATCTAGTGCTTGAGGTAAATAATGTAGTTTTGAATCAAACCATGCAAAATTTTGAAGATGTATGCAATATTGAGTATAAAATTTTTCTGTTAGGAGAGAATTATTGAGAGTAGAAAAAAAGTTTGTTTTTTTATATGCAGTAAGGTGGTTACATACAGCGTATTTTTCTAGAGTATTTTGATTTATTTCAGCAAGAAGAGCAGCGGAAGAATTGACTTGATCAGAAGTTAAAACCTCTTCTGGCTGGGCATATAAAGAGAAAAAAGTTAGCGCTAAAAAAAATATTTTGATGATCATAAGGGAACAGTCTTTACAGTTTAAAATTAATGGACTATAACATAAAAAAAGCTGTTTTTAGCCATTTACTTCCTTGTGTAAAATATCTTTTCTCAACATATTAGGTTCTACCAAAGCCCTTTTATCTTATAAAGTTTTCGTTTTAGGTGCTAAAACCCATAATTCAACTTTTTCATTATCTCTAGAATCTGTACGTTTTGTACTTTTTGATGCAGCTTTTACCCCACGTCTAAGGTGCAACACTTTTGTAAAACGATTATTCTTTTGTAGTTCTTCTATGATGGGATGATTACTTTCTCCATCAACTACTTGAGCTAGATTTGAAAATATCAGAACTATTTTTCCATTAGGAGCAAGATACTTTTGTGCTTGCTCAAAAAATCTTGTAAATAGGTCATCTTCATAATAGATGGCTTTATCAATTCCCTCTTCGAGTTTATGTTTTGCAAGTAACCAAGGCGGATTAAAAACAATCAAATCAGCTTTAACATCACAATTTTCAAATAAATCACCAGTCTTTAGTGTTATTTTATCTTCGTAACCTAATCGTTTGCATTCCTGCGAAACACCGATAATCGCATTTTTATTTGTGTCAGTTGCGAAGATGTTTTGAAAGCCATTTTGGATCAATTGAAATGATAAAATACCACTTCCCACTCCAATGTCTATCGCGTTGTTCTTTGCTCCTTCGTATTTTTCCAGCCATTTGTCAAATAACTCAATATGATCAAATCGTGTTGGAAAGTATGTTCCATAAAAGGGGTGAAGCGTTACATGTAAAGGTTTGATTTCAATTCCCTTTTGATACCACTGCCATGAGCTATTGAGCCCTTGCACTTCAACAAATGAGAGATAAAACTCTGAAATCTCTGGATACAACAATGCTAACCAACCAATATCAGGAGATTTTTTAACAACAAGTTTATTATCTTTAACTTTGAGTAATAATCTATGCGAAGCCTCTCTAAATGCAGAACGATAATCGCGTTGTCCTTGAAAACTTTTATCGTTACATGTAAGCAAAAGATTCTTTTTGAGTTCAGCTAAAAGCTCTAAACCATTGCTAAAAACTCCTTCAACAAGAACATATTTCCCTGCGATCATTTGCTCTACAGTCGCCGCTGTATCCACTTTACGATTAAATCTGATAACTTCAAACTCTGGCGTTATAATATTTGGTCTACCCGGCTGGATTGATTGTAAATCTATATTCATGTAATTACCCTTATCTTATGTCGCAGTTTAATGGATATGGGCTTTATTTTTGTTTTATTATAAAATATATTA
>JAVHRU010000028.1:0-4360 GCA_036171835.1 Sulfurimonadaceae bacterium
TTCCGATATTATGTAGCAAACGCACAAAGTGAGATTTTCAATCGAAACTTCTTTAGTAAAACTTGAAAAATAAAAAAAGCTACTTTTTCATTTGAAATTTAGTAACTTTTTCCAAACTCTTTTTCTTAGTAATTACAACTTCATCACCAATATCTAAGCCGTAATCATCATAAAGCTTTTCAAGAGCTAAAGTCATTACCGCTGTAGTTACATCGGCTGAACTCTCTAAGAAACCCTCATCATACTCATTTAGAGTTATTTGACCTGTTTCTTTGTTGTATTCTAGGGTTTGGGTTTTATTCATGTGTCTTCACAAAAATCTAATTCAACTTGAATATATTGTTTTAATTCTTCAAGTGATAATGGATTTTCTCTTCTTCTGTGTATCATTCTATGACAATTTGAACACACAGGAATAACATTCTCAAGAGCTTTATTTATTGTTTTTTCTATATCATCTCCGTCAAACTGAAACACTGGTTTTTGATGATGTATCTCAATAAAATTTCTACCATATTCTCCATAAAAATCTTCAAAATCAAAACAACAAGCTTGACATTTTATCCTGCTGTCAACTGTATAAAATTGTATAGCTTTCTCTCTGAGCTTATTTGACCTTTTATAAACTTTTGTTTGAACGATTGCTTGAGTTCCCTCAGTTACAGTAGAGTTTTCATCAAATAATTCTATTTTTCTGCTAGGCTCTCTGTTGTAAACTATTTCAAAAGATTCTTTTAAATCCTCAGAAGAGAAAGTATTATTCAATAAATAATCTACAATATCCATATTGCCATCTAAATATTGTTTTCCATGATTGGTGATTGTAAATCTGCCACTTGGTTCACCTTGTATCTTGTCTGCATAAACAGCATAATTTAGATTTGTAAGTGTGTTATGAGATTTTAAATTGCGGACTTTCTGGGTGAAATATGTATCATTTCTGCCACTTATAATTTCATTATCTTCGCCTGATGGCTTAAATATCTCAATCAAAGCTTCTTTCATGGCTGTAGTAGTAATGCTTTTATTTGGAGAAATATCCATTAAGTATAAAGCAGGTAATATAAGTTGCTCTTCCGTGATTCTTGGCATATTACAAATCCTTTTTATGGTTTTGGTTATGCTATCATATTAATAATTAGTTATTATTAAATGTTCGGCTTCTTTGTCATTTCTATTCTGAAAGCTAACCAAATATTTTTTATCAAAAGAACTCATATTTATATTTGGTTTATTGTACAGCCCATATATAAATTCAGTATTTTTAATAACCATCATCCAATTTGCCTCACAATGATTAATTAAATAATCAGCTAATCTAGCTTGGTCTTCTCTCGTAAATTCATTTTGAGCATAAGTGCTAAACTCACTATCATACGGAGGGTCTAAAAAAATAAAGTCATCTTTCTTTGGTTCATTTTTCATAAAAAACTCTTCAAAATCTAAGTTGTCTATAGTTGTGTTAGATAGATGCTCTACAAGCTCTTTTGATTGCAGATAATCAACTTTTTTTGCCAAATTTTTTCTATTATAGCCAATCCCGCCGTAAGGAACATTAAAACCGCCACTACTGTTATATCTAAACATACCACTATAGGCGTAATTTCTAATAAAAAAGAAAATAGCCGTTGCAAAGCTATGTTCTATTTTGTATTTTTGTATGTTGTTATAAAGATACCTAAAGTGCATATAAAAAGCACTTTTTAAAGCACTCTCCATATTGTCTAATATATCAGTATCTGGTAAAACACCTCTCTCTAGTTCTATCTTTTTCATACGCTTCATTTTACTAGCAATGTTCTTTCTTAACTCTTTTAGAAAATTGTCAATATTTACATTAAAAGTAGTATTGAACATCCCGTTAAATTCTACACTGTGTTTTAGGACAAAAGATGTTACCCAATTTTTGATGGCAGTTTCATCAATTACATTTTCTGAATATTTTTTATATTTTTCAATAAAAACAGCTTTATTGTTTTCAGTTATTTTCTCCAATAAAGACCAGTTGTGCATCACCTCATTGATTACATAATAAAACTGTTTATCTTCTTTTGCTATTGCATTATACAAATTGATTAGCTCATGCGATTTATCATTAATAAACATCTCATCAGCATTGATTGAAAAATATACTGCTCCACCGCCAATAAAAGGTTCGTAATAATTTTTAATAATTTTTGGAAATTGAGGATGAATATATTTTAATTCTTGTTCTTTTCCGCCAGCCCATTTTAATATTGGAGAAAGTCTATCAATTTTAATATTTGAATGTTGAGTTATCATTTTGCACATAGCATATCCTTTTTATTTGGCATAGTAGTATTTATATAAAATGCAATGCGATTTTATTGCATTTTGTCATATTTTTATTAAAACAGCTATTTGTTCCTTAAGCAAAACCCAATCCAATATCAAACTTTTTTCTCAACTTCTATATCACTTTTATCAAAACCTATAAGCTTGACATCAAGTACATACATACATTGAAAAAAGAAAGCTGCACTAAATCCACCTCTGCTTATCTTATTGTTAAAAGACTGAATATTTAGAGAAACATCAAACACCTCTTTTAAGCGAGCGCATATATCTTCTGTTGTGATTTTTCTTGCTCTCATCTCACCCCTGATTTTATTGCTCGCGTATTCATCTATTTTCATCTAAATATTTATCCCGTACTTTTAATAAATTATATTTTAACAAAATAAGTATTAAGATACTCTTAAAAAATACTATTAATACTCAATAATGAGTAATTTATCTCTTGACATTATACTCGTTATTGAGTATAATTAGGTAATAAAAAAGTAAAAGGACAAAAAATGTCACAACACTTCCTGCTCTCAGCAAACGCAAGAGATTTATCACTTATGAAACTTTTTAATATAAGTGAAGATGAAGCCTTTCTTAACTTTAAAGCCGTGAGATGGAGTGATACAAACGGTGAGCCTGTTTGTCCTAGTTGTGGAAGTTGTGATAAGCATTATTTTATCAGTACGAGAAAGCAATTTAGATGTAAAGATTGTAATCATACTTTTTCGGTTACAAGCGGAACTCTGTTTGCAAGTCATAAAAAGAGTTTAAAAATCTATTTGATTGCAATCGCTCTTTTTACAAATGCCGTGAAATCAATCTCGGCTTTACAATTCAGTCGTGACCTTGATGTTCAATATAAAACCGCTTGGGTTCTCTCTCATAAAATCAGAGAATCACTTTTTTTAAATCAAGATGAAACTAAACTTAGCGGAGTTTGTGAAGTCGATGGTGTATATGTAGGAAACTATATCAGACCAGCGAATAATATTGAAGATAGAATTGATAGAAGAAAGGCATATAAACCAAACAAAAGAACCATAATAAGCATCAGACAAAGAGCGGAAGTCGGGGATGAGGCTGTAGGTTCAGTAAGAACTAAAACTTTCATCACAAAAAGCGAGAACGCAGAAGATATAAAAGAAGTAATTTACAATAGCGTTGAACTTGGTTCAACAATCCACGCTGATGAACATAACGGTTACGATCACTTCCATGCTCATTTTGATATGAAGAGAGTTAATCATGGTGTAGAATATAAAAGTAAAGATGGTGCTTGTAACAATCAATCAGAGAGTTACAACAGTAGATTTAGAAGAATGCAATATGGGCAATGCCATCAAATCTCAAATCTTTATCTTTCAAACTATGCAAATGAGATAGCCTACAGAGAAGATACAAGACGAATGAGCAACGGTACAATTTTTAATGATATTTTCTCAAAATGTTTGTCAACGCCTATAAGTAATGAGTTTTGCGGATATTGGCAAGGGAATAAAAGAGTTGCTGAGAGATTGGGAGCTTAATTTTTAGCCTTAATCTGCCAAATAACGGTTACGCCTTCACGCCCGACTCTCTCGACTAAACCATTATCTGCCGCTCTACTCAAAGAGGCAACTATAGCTTTTTGAAAAGTTGCTTTTTCGTAATCGCTCTCTAGTGGCAATTTTTTTATAGTAGCAATTAATTCAGTAAGTTCATCTGTTTTTGCGGGTCTTTTTAGTTCCCTTAGAGCATCAAGCAATAAAACAACCGCCTCTCCGTTCTTAAAATATCTATCTCTCACAACTCTTTTAGATTTTATAGTTCTAAGGTCGTAAGAGCTATCAAAAATATGGATTGTTCTATCAATAGTGGCAAGATTTTCTTTATACTCTTTTATAAGCGATTCATAATATTTAATCTCTCCCAAAAGCTCACTTCTCTTAGATACAAGTACTGAGATAACATGTGTTTCTGCCATGAGGAAATTCCTTAAATATGGAGTTTATTTAAGAAAAGTTTATCAAAAATGTTTAGGAAATCTTTGTGCGCTTGCTACATAATATCG
>JAVHRU010000029.1:0-1142 GCA_036171835.1 Sulfurimonadaceae bacterium
CTAAGTAAAATGCGTTTATGAGTTTACTATAGTCATCCAAAACAATCTTAAATACTGCCATCATAGACTCGATAGACAAAGCGATGATGATAGAGGTCAGAAACTTTGTAAGCGTCTTGTTCTGTAAATCATTGCCATAATTAAATGTCTTAAAGAGTACATCATTTTCGATGATAGTCTTTGCAAGGTCGTAGATGGCAAGTCCGATGGTGATGGAGATGATGGAAGTGAATATCTCATGCATGACTGCATCACCTGTTTGTGGAGAGACAAGCATATGAAAAAATATGTATCCGCCGTAGAGTATCAAAAAGATAGATACCACGCCAAGCAGTATGCCTCCGCCTGCCATGATGTAGGTGTTTATCTTTTGAAATGCGCTATTATGTTCGATAAGACGAAGCTCCTCGAGCAGTTTTAGCATATCAAAATCCACGACGATGTATTCATCACCGTTTTGTTTTACCGCGGTAAGTGTCGGTAGTCCTGTGATGTGATGAAGGTAAGGATTGCTAACATGTATGGGTTCATCTTTAAAATTGACCCATTTAAAATAGAAAGATTTATCCGTTCCCTCACGATGGTCGTAGATATGTTTTCTGCCTACACTAGTGGTATATTGTATGAAATTCGCATTCACACAGTAGATGATCTCTGCGGCTTTTTCAAACTCGAAAAAACGGCGCAGATCTTTTGGCTCTGATGAGATGGGCTCAAAATTTATCATCGTTCCCCGGATATAAAACTGGACATTATTCTTATGTTCGGTATAAATATCGATAATCCGTTTCATGAAAACTCCTTTAAAAAAATCTTCAATTCATGTTATAGCACCATTAAAATAAAGAGAGTTATGGTTATAAAATGTAGGTTGAAGATTTAAGGAGCTCTCTTTGAAGTGTCACAAACCAGTTTCTATTAATTGTTACGAGCTTTTGAGTATGGCGTAAGTACCTGTTGCAAAGGCTACACGAGCTTACCTTCATCATGAAGTTCTATAAGAACAAATGAAGTTGTTCTACCCTGTCTTTTAATTTGTGCAGAGGCTATGAGATGTTTGCCTGAAGCGGGTTTGAGATAGTTTATCTTTATCTCCATAGTCACGGCTGTAAACTCTTCACCTACATTTGAAACGGCTGCGT
>JAVHRU010000029.1:1242-4176 GCA_036171835.1 Sulfurimonadaceae bacterium
CATTTTTTAAGCTTTGCGCCTATATGTTCTAAAAATGGAAATTTAATCTCTTTCATTCTATATTCCTTTTTATCTCTTATGAGAAAACACATACTTGATTACGCCCACTCTCTTTAGCCTTATAGAGTGCGGTATCGGCTTGACGAAGTAGTTCGTCAATTGTTATACTTTCATGGTTTATAGCTACAACGCCAAATGAAGCAGTAAATTTGACTGAAGCTTCTGGGGATACCACAATCTCCTGTATCATCATTTCTTTACGTAAACGCTCGGCAACTTCCATCGCTTTAGAGAGATCAGTTTCAGGTAAAAGAACGGCAAACTCTTCACCGCCGATGCGGCCGATGATGTCTATATCTCGTAAAGTTTTACGACAAACATCGGCGATCTTTTTCAATACAAGATCTCCAATATTGTGTCCATAAGTATCGTTAACTTTCTTAAAATGGTCAATATCAAACATGATAAGAGCAAGTTTTCTGTCATAACGGGAAATACGAGAAAGTTCCGCTTCTGAATACTTCATAAAGGAACGCCGATTTGCCAAACCTGTTAAGTAATCGAAATATGCTTGATGTTCGAGTTTTTCATGAGTATTGTTATTTTCAATAGCAATGGCGGCAAGGTTTGCTGCAAAACTGATACGTTCAATATCAACCTTACTAGGTTTTGCCGGTTTTGTATGATAAATAGCAAATGTTCCAAGAACTTTGCCATAAGATGAAATAATCGGTTCTGACCAACATGCTCCCAAATCAGCTTTTTGTGCCAACTCTTTATAAGGTTTCCAATATTCATGAGTCATAATATCTTCGACAACAACACGTTTTTTGAGATAGGCAGCTGTGCCGCATGAACCCACGCCAAGACCTATTTCAACACCTTCAAGCGCATCATTATAGAATTTTGGAAGGCTAGAAGATGCGCCTGCATGCAAATGATTTTCATCATCCAACAAAAGTATACTGCATTTAGATGTGGGCTCTTCAGACTCAATTACTTGCACAATGGCATTTAATATCTCAGGTAAAGGCAACTCTTTTGCTACCATCTCAAGCATAGTATCATGAGCGCGATTGCGTTGTTCACTTTTCCAGTGCGCGGTCATATCGCTGAAATTTACCAGTCGTAATTCACCGATCCATGCAATACGAATGACAATATGACGCTGTGAACCATCCTTACATGTAAGATTTCCTTCTATCTCGGGAGGAGTCGTACCATTTTTATAAGCCGATATTACAGCGTTATACCACGGTAAAATAACATTTTTTCTATAATCCTCATCAGGATAGACCTTACGATAATATGTATCAATATCAGGTATATCTTCAAGTGTATAACCAAATAGTTCCGTAAATTGATGATTAATATACTCTATTTTTCCATTGAGGTTGGACCAGCCTATTGCCATGGGTGAAAAATTTAAAATATCTTCTAATTTAATACGCTGCTTTGTACTTTTATGTAAGTCCTCTTCTAATGCATCTTGACGTAACTTCGCCAATCCGCTTGAGGCTAACATCTGCGCCATTCCCACTATACACTCCGTAAGCGACTCCATCTGTTCACTTGAGATAATCGGAACACTGCGAATCGCTTCTATGTATGCTTCTTCATCGTAACCAAATTTTGTAGCTTGTTCTTGAAATATAGAGATATTTGGCGAAGTATTAAAAACTTGTCCCAAAAACAGAGTTGCCAATCTGTGCCCTTCTATGACGATTGGTGTTGCATAATCAAGTAAACCGTTTTTACACAATGAATGGGAAACTTCACCATCATGCAATTCATGCATAAGCTCAAAATTACTCTCTAAACAATTTTTATTACTCTCTGGGTTTACTCGATGAAACTGGGCACAGGCATTAACCCAGCTCGCTTGAGAGATTATCTCGCCCTCTTCTCCTATTAAGCCGTTAGGAATTCCAGTTCCTTTAAAAAAACTCTCTAGAATTTTAGAAAATGCAGGAATATCCACCAAATCGTTAAATTTATAATCTGTAACCTTGAACTCGTTCTTAGATTCCAATGATATTTCCCCTATTCTTTCAAAAAGCTAATATATATTTATGCTAACATTCTTTTTATTTTAGGGCACTTAAAATAATTTCACACTTCTAACTTTTTAAAATAACTGTTATAAAATTGTTTTGCGGTTCTTCCGCTTCTGCTAGCACGCACTTGAGCAAAACGAAGCGCCTCTAGATGTAAGATTTCTCTGTCTCCTTTGTACTCTTTAAAGTAACTCTCAACGACTGTTAAATATTCAGCTTGTGAGCCGCTATAAAAAGAGAGCCATAGACCAAACCTGTCGCTTAATGATATCTTTTCCTCAACGCTGTCAGAGTAATGAAGCTCGCCGTCTCCAACTGTTGTACCTTCATTATCACTTCGATATTCTGTTACGAGATGGCGTCTGTTTGAAGTTGCATATATTTTGACATTATTGGGAGGTGTTTCAATGGAGCCTTCAAGGATGCGCTTAAGTCCTTTATACCCTTTTTCACCCTCTTCAAAAGAAAGGTCATCACAAAATATGATGAACTTATATGGCAGATGACGGATCATATCTGAGATCTCGATAAGGTCGTCAAGATCATCTCTGTCTATCTCGATAATGCGAAGACTTTTGGCTTGGTAGGCATTGAGAAGTGCTTTAATAAGCGAAGATTTCCCCGTCCCTCTTGCACCCCAAAGTAAGACATTGTTTGATGGCAGATCATTTAAAAAACGCTCAGTATTGATGATCAGTTCATTTTTTTGTCTATCGATGCCTATAAGATCATTAAAGGTGATCTCATCTACGTGAATAACGGGCTTAAGGTACTCTTTTTTAGCTCTCCAGATAGCGCCGAAACAATTTTTCCAATCTATATTTTTTTGCATATTAAACCTTTGATTTTATTATTTTGTCTTTTTTTCTCATATTAA
>JAVHRU010000030.1:0-4078 GCA_036171835.1 Sulfurimonadaceae bacterium
GTCTATTACGAAGATACTGATATTGGTGGTGTTGTATATTATGCGAACTATCTCAAGTTTTGCGAACGAGCACGAAGTGAGGCTTTTTTTCAAAGAGGTCTAATTCCGATATTGGAAAATGGTCACTTTGTTGTCAAAAATCTTAGTGCCTCATATCTCGCATCGGCAAAGCTTGGAGATCTCTTACATGTAAGTACTTCACTTGTGGAAGTTAAAAATGTTTCATTTAAATTACATCAAAGTGTTTTTAGAGACAAAGAGAAAATCTTTGAAATGGATATAACTCTTGTCTTTATTGATTTTAACGGTAAAGTGAAAAAGTTTGAGCCAGAAAACTTAGATCTTCTTCACTCACTTTTCGCTTGAACTATAGTTTACAAAGTTTGAATATGAGGGTTGAACAAGATTAATCGGATAAATAATCTGATTACTTGTTATCGTTAACGGATATTCTCTAGCTTCATTTGTTATACGATTGTAAAAATAATCTGCCCCAACAGTTGTTGCATAATTTATCCAATCATAAGTGATATCGTTATTGAGTATAAGATTTGTATCTGTAATGGCTGTGTTATCTTTTGAAATTGAGTTTGCAATAATCATATTTTTTCTATCATCATACTGTGTCATTGACAAGATCAGCGGGTCATAATTGATCTGAGTCGATAAAATATTTGCTTCATTTGCCTTATAAAGTGTTATCTGAGAGATAATGATTCCTGTTTTTGAAACAGGTGTATTTGTCAAAAATGATGCATTGCTCAATCTGTTGTTTTTTAGCTGTTTTTTGAGATTTGTTGATTTGTCTATAGAAAAAGTATAGTTTTTTCCATGATATTTACTTTGCGCATAGTCGCTGATTTTTTCTGAAATTGGTGATGTATCTTTAAAAATGACAAGCGGAGAATGTACTTCTTTTAAAAGCCTATCCGTCTGTGCTTTATAATCAATACCGCCGAAGTAAAAGTGAAAAGAGGGTGAGGAAACTTCGCTTTTGTTGATGGTTGGGATAAATATATTTATTTGTGGATTGAGACTAATGATTTTATCGGCACCATCTTTTGTTAAAACTGCAATAGCATAGTGAAATCCCTGTTTTTCAATATCCTGCAAAGCTTTTGTTAAACTGTTTTTGTCTTGAGTCTGAGTATCAAATGTTTTGATCTCAAAAGGGCGATTTCTACTTAGCATATAGGCAAAAATAGCATTTACGGTAGAAGTCGAATATCTGCCGATGATTTTTGATGGAATGATGATTGCGATTTTGAGTTTTTCATGCTCTTGAGGTTTTTGGATAGCTGCTATTTCTGCTTTTTTTACTTCTGGCTTTTTAACACGCTCAATGTAAATCTTAAAAGGAGTTTCCTGCGATACTTGTGCTGGAATTTCTTGCTTTACGGGAGTAGGGTTAAAATCTTGTATATACGTTTTTGGCATGTTCATAGGCGTATCAAAAGGAGTTTCTTGACAAAAAAGTAAGGTTGGAGCTAGAGCGATGAGTGTAAGGATATTTAATTTCATAATAAACTCTTTATAATTTTAAGATCATTTAACGTTTCTATTTTTAATGATGGATTTCTTAGTAAAAATTGAGGATGATAGATTGGAACAACCATATATTCTTTAAGATTTATAATATGGCCTCTTACTTGATTAAATTCCTCTTTGGTTTGGGAAAATAAATTATAAGCATCTTCGCCCAAGACCATGATAACCTTAGGTTTTATAAGCTCAATTTGCTTCAAAAGATAGGGCTTACAACTGTTATACTCTGATTCAGAAGGTTTGTTTGAACCAAGAGGTTTACACTTGATTGCGTGTGTATAGTATACATCTTCAATGCTCAGCCCAAGTACATTTTCTACCATTTTTCTAAGTGAACTTCCTGCTCTTCCAGCGTAATAACTTGAAGACTCATCTTCACTGCTTGATACTACAGAATCCACGATCATCAGCTTAGCATCTTTGTTTCCATACCCACACATACTTTGTTTTCTGGATTTACTCAGATCGCAAAGATGACACGAAGTTATACTTGTATGCAAGCTATCAAGATCATCGGCAAGAGAGTCTAAACTCTTTTCGTTGATATTCATGAGCTCTGTATATTCAAATCCTAAGGCTTTTAATCGATATAAGTTTTGTAACATCACAAGATTTTGATATGATTTCAATAATATGTTTCTCTAGCCTTCTTTAAAAGATATTGTAGTATAGTTTAAGAGGTGTTAAATACAGATAAAAATGGACGAATATGGATGAATATGAAAAATAGACTCGCTATATATCGATATACTCTATCATCTTTAAACGAAGTGGAAAGTTTGGCTACAAAATTGCTAAAAGATTCTCAAGAGTATCTTTTAGTTCAGATCTCTGGTCATCTTCAAAACGCACTGTGGGTAGAGAGCCTGAGTGATTCTTTAATAAAAATATTACCTTCTCTTGAAATTTCCTTACTCAACTCACAAAACACTACAGAAGTTAATGTGGTACTTTATACTATGGATACAGAGTTCAGCAAAGATGAAATCGTATATTATCTCCAAGCAGATGGACTCAAAACACAAAATGATTTAAAAACTTGTAAAATAGATCTCATAAACAAATATTTTTCAGACCAACTCACAGGATTTCCAAACCTTTATCAACTTCGTCGTGATGTTCAAGAACATGACAATAAAACCTATATTTGTGTAACGATAGATAATTTTAAGATGATTAATGATTTTTATGGTTTTTTAGTTGGAGACTATATTTTAGAACAAATGATATTAAAACTTCAAAATCATATAGAAAATGCGCAGATATATCGTATATCAGGTGCAGAGTTTGGTATATTAATAGATGAGATGATGGATTTTTACAGTTTGAAAAATTATCTTTTGGAGCTAAATGAGAAGCTTAAAAATCTCGCATTTCGGTATCAAGATAGTATAATATTTACTAATATTACATTTGCTTCTGCAGCTGGAGATAACCATAGCAATCTTTTTGCTAAGGTTAGTATGGCACTTAAATATGCAAAAGAGATGAAACTCCCTTTTTGGATTTATGAAGATAGAATGAACTTTGAAAGTGAGTATAAACTCAATATTCTGACATCATTTCGGGTGAAAAGAGCGATAGAAAATTCTGGAGTCATTCCTTATTTTCAGCCTATTATGTCAAATACAACAGGGAAAATAATAAAGTTTGAATCACTCGCGCGACTTATAGATGAAAATGGGGCGATTATGTCTCCGATGCAGTTTATTCCAATTTCAAAAACCATCAAAGTTTATGCAGAAGTCACTAAAGCCATTATAGAAAAAACATTTGAAATATTCAAAGATAACGAGTATGAAGTGAGTATTAATCTTTCTATCGAAGATATTATGAGCGCCGAAATTTATACGTTTATTATAACAAATCTTAAAAAATATGGAATCGGAGATCGGGTAACTTTCGAGCTTTTGGAATCAGAAGCAATTATAGATTATAAAAAAGTTCTCAGATTTATCACTGAAGTAAAACGTTTTGGTGCAAAAATAGCCGTGGATGACTTTGGAAGCGGTTATTCTAATTTTGCATACTTAACAAGAATAAAAGTGGACTATATCAAGATCGATGGAAGTCTGATAAAAAGTATAGATATAAATGAAAACTCAAGACTTATCACCGAAACTATTGTATCTTTCGCTAAACAAATGAAGATCAAAACAATAGCTGAATATGTCCATTCAAGCACGGTACAATCAGTTGTGCAAGAACTAGGTATTGATTATTCCCAAGGCTACTATATCGACGAACCTCTGCCAAAACTTCCTTACATGTAAGGAAGTAGTAAAACTCTAAAGTTTTTTCATATTCAGCATACTCTTTTCCACTTGAATCATCAAAACTCATATATACTTTTGAACTGCTATACTTGCTTTAAAACCTAAACTTTATACTTCTATACAAACTCCAAGTTTTTTATGTATGAGTGCTTATGTTGTTTAACTGTTAAGATAGCTTGTATTGAATCATACAAGGCCTCCTAAACGCTGATAGCGAGTTAAATATCATCATGACAAGTAACGGACAGTCAAACGTG
>JAVHRU010000031.1:0-17790 GCA_036171835.1 Sulfurimonadaceae bacterium
GAGTGAAGCAAGTGGTGAAGTCTCTACGCGTGCTTTTTATGAGACGGGTGGGTGAAATAGATGCTTCACTTAGTTGAACATTTTTACTCCATTCAAGGTGAGGGACGTTATACAGGTGTGCCATCACTCTTCTTTCGATTTGGCGGATGCAATATGCGCTGTGAAGGGTTTGGCTGCGTTCAAACTTCGCAAAATGGAGTCGATATTTTAGGATGTGATACCGTATATGCAGTAAATCGTGAGCATTTTGCATCTAAATGGATTCCCATAACTAAGCCCGAACAACTCTTACATGTAATGGAACTGTATGAACTTCCAGATGGAGTAGATGTTGTGCTCACTGGCGGCGAACCGCTTCTAAATTATGACGATCCGATTTTTGTGGAGTTCATAACGGAACTGATCGAAAATAATCACTGTGTTACTTTTGAAACAAATGCCACAATACATATAGATTTTGATAAATATCCGATCTATAAAGAGTGTGTTTATGCACTTTCAGTAAAGCTTTCAAATTCGGGCGAGAGCTTGTCAAAACGAATCAAACCTGATGCGATTTTTTCCTACGCTCAAAATGCAAAAGAGGCTTTTTTTAAGTTCTCAATAGATGAAGAGTCGATAGACCTTGGACTTGACGATGAGATAGATGAGATCATCTCCTACGCGCCGCGTTTGCAAGTCTATTGTATGCCGCTTGGCGGAAGTAAAAAAGAGATAGAAAAAAACTGTGAGCCACTCATTGAGTTCTGCAAAGTCAAAGGCTACACTTACAGCGACAGACTTCACATAAGAATCTGGGATCAGAATCACGGAGTATAAAATGATAATAAGAAAACTTTTTAAATTTGAAAATGCGCATATTGTGCGTGGGTGCAGTTCTATAAAATGCAGAAGTTCCATTCATGGGCATTCATATAAAGTGGAGATTTTGTTTGAATCAAACTTTTTGGATCATGGGCAGATGGTGTATGATTTTGGTCTGATGAAGCAAAATATGAAAGCGCTTGTTGAGAGTTTTGATCACGCGATCACACTTTGGAGTGGCGATAATAAAGAGTATATTGAAGATATGAAAAAACACTCTTCAAGATGGGTAGAACTCCCAGTTTCTCCATCCGCAGAGCAGTTTAGCCGTGTAATATTTTTAATGATAGATGCACTTTTAGCGCTTACATGTAAGGTCAACGGAGAAAAAGAGGTGAAGCTTCACAGCGTCATCGTTCATGAGACAGAAACTGGTTACGCACAGTGTTTTAAAGAGGATGCTTACTCAGAGGCGATGGGTAAAATTGCTTTAGAAGAGATCATTTTCAGCGATGAAGTGAGAGAAGATTTTGGTAATGCAAACCTTTTTGAAGATATTAAAATGCAAAAAAGTTTTACAAATCCTACGAGTGTTTAAATCTGCCTCGAAGAGGCTAGCTTAAGTGCCAAAGCGGCTAGCGTAGTAAAAAGGATTTTATTCCTTTTACGTTTAAAAAACTATTGATACGTTACCAAATCTTTTTTATGTTTACATGTAAAGCCAAACCTTGAAGAGATAAACTTTACATTGTGACCTGATTTAAGTGTTGCAACTTCTTGATCGATCATTATGAATCCATTTGAGATTGCCATAGGCGAGATCATCCCTGGTGCAAACTTTTCTACTGCAGAAAAAGATGAACCATCAAAATATCCTGGAATGAGACTTCTTTTTCCTGCTCTTGTTTTAAATTCAGTTCCCATTTTTGTTTCTATGACATTGATATATTTTTCACCGTTTGCACTCAGTGCCAAAATAGCCGCTTTTGCAAAAAGCTCAAAATTCAGTGTGGCTGCAAGAGGATTCCCTGGAAGATTTAAGATGAAAGTATTGCCGATGCGTCCAAAAGTGGTTGGTTTGCCGGGTTTGATATCCACTTTTTCAAAGAGTGGCTCAAAATCAAAACAAGAAAAAGCCTCTTTTGTAAAGTCTGCATCACCGACACTCACTCCGCCTGAAGTGATGATAAGATCATAATCAAGCGCAGTTTGTATCATCTCACAAAGTGCTTCCACACTATCTTCCGTCGTTCCCAAAAACTCTGCCACGCAGCCAAGCTCTTTGACTCGAGCCATAAAAGTAGGAGTGTTTGTATTGTAAAGCTGATGAACGCCAAGCTTCTCCCAATGCATTTTGAGTTCACTTCCAGAAGCAAAAAGTGCAACGCGAGGTTTGGCATAAACGTTAACATGTGAGATCCCTTGAGAGGCAAGCAGTGTAATGTGGTGAGCACATAAAAGGGTATTTTGTTCAATGATGAGATCATCTTCTTCGATATCCTCACCGCATAAACGTATATGCATCCCATGTTTGACATCTTTAGAAAATGTGACAAACTCTTCATCTGTCTGTGCCTCTTCAATAGGGACAATCGCTTCAGCACCAAAGGGGATTTTAGCACCCGTCATTATTTTATAGGCTGAACCATTTTGTGAAATATACTCTTCTTTATCGCCCGCGAAAATTGTTTTTAAAATATTTAATTTTTGACCCATTTCGTCACATTTGATAGCATAACCATCCATCGCAGAGTTGTCATAAGGCGGAAGGTTCAAAGTCGCCGTAATATCTTGCGAGATAATATGTCCAAGTGCCAGCTCAAGTGGTAAAATTTTCGTCGTTTTAGGTTTTATATTTTCATAAATTAATTGCAGTGCTTCTTCAACTGATACAGCCATAATAATGATCCTTGCTTGCTAATAACGCGTTTTTTTAAACATATTATAGTAAAATTCGCTTATGAATTACATGTACAATATGACTATAGATTATCACAACTACAGCGTTATCGCGCTTTTGGTTTTGATGGGACTAAATTTTTTGTTGCTTTTTCAAGCGAAAAGCGTTTTGCCATACCGTAAAAAAATGGCATTTCTAACCCCAACGATTGCAGTAATTTTGGGTTTCATTCTCTTTACGGGAACGATCATGATGGCCGCAAAACATTTAGAGTTTACTCTGGCAAATATCGCGATGATCGTGATTGGTATTGCATTTATCGTTTTGGAAGTTAAAAGAGTTAAGCCGCTCAAATATCTCAAAGACCTTCCGCATGCGATCCCTTTATATAGAGATTATGCAAAGAAGATCCTTTTTGTTGAATTTTTTATCATCTTGGCAATCTCTATCTGGATGTGGCTGTGATCTACGTTACACACGAAGATGTAGGACGTCAAGAGATAACTATCAAAGGCGAAATGCATAAATATCTCGTAAAAGTAAGACGTCATCAAGAGGGCGATATTCTTACTTTTCGCTCGAGTGAAAATCTTGAGACGGCTTACATGTACGAGATCATCTCCATCGATCCAAGAGTCTTACATGTAAGGCTTGTAGAATCTTATGAAGAAAAGATAGAATCTGCAAAACCTTTCCATGTAGGCTGGTGCGTCATCGACACAAATTCAGTGGAGAAAGTACTTCCGATGCTCAATGAACTTGGCGTGAAAAAGATCAGTTTTATCTACTGCGACAGGTCTCAGAAAAATTTCAAGCCCGATTTTAACCGATTTCTTCGCATCACTCAAAGTTCCTCTTCTCAGTGCGGAAGAACAGATGTGATGGAGTTTGAGACTTTAAAAAACATTGGTGAATTTGTCAAAAAATATCCTGATTCCGTTGTGTTTGATTTTTGTGAGGAAGCTTTAAGCGGCGATGAGAAATTTGAGACAATTCTTATCGGCAGTGAAGGGGGATTTTCAAAAGCAGAGAAAGAACTTTTAATCGCTCAAAAAGTTTACAGACTTGATACGCCAATGGTGCTTCGCTCAGAGACCGCCGTTGTTGCAGTCGCTTCAAAGATGCTGTTGTAATAGAAAATTATTTTAGATATAATTCGGTTTCAAAAATCCGCTCCCATACGGATTTAAAAAATATATAGATATACGCACACAAACGTGTATCAAAAGGTTCTTAAATGAAAAAAGATATCCACCCAAATTTAGTTGATTGTACAGTAACTTGTTCATGTGGCAACACATTCGTGACAAAAGGTCAAAAACCTGAGATGATGATAGATATTTGTAACGAATGTCACCCATTCTTTACAGGTTCTGAGCGTATGGTTGATACTGCTGGACGTATTGATAAATTCAAAAAACGTTATAACATGAACTAATTCGAGAGCTAACTTTTGTTAACTCTTGTTCCAACTCCGATTGGAAACATTGGCGATATAACACTCAGAGCTATGCAAGCTTTGGGTGAAGCCGACACACTACTTTGCGAAGATACTCGCGTAACAAAAAAACTCATCCACATACTTAAAGAGCGTTACAGCCTACCATGTAAAGAAGATCAAACCTTTATATCGTTGCATTCACACAATGAACACCATTTTGTTCAAACACTTACACCTGACTTTTTTGAACAAAATGTTGTTTACGCAAGTGATGCGGGAATGCCAGGGATTAGCGATCCAGGGCAAACGCTTGTTGCTTACTGCATTGAAAACGGCGTGAAGTATGATGTCCTTCCTGGAGCAAATGCACTCTTAACCGCCTATGTGGCAAGTGGATTTGTCGAGACTTCATTTTTGTTTTTCGGATTTTTACCGCATAAAGGTGCTGATCGTGACAGAGCTTTGCAAAAAGCACTTTACAACGGTTATACGACCATTCTTTATGAGTCTCCGCACAGACTTGATAAACTTTTAGAAGAACTTATCAAAGAAGTACCGACGAGAAAAATGTTCTTGGCAAAAGAACTGACGAAAAAGTTTCAGCGCTATGTGAGTGGAACAGCTAAAGAGATTTTTGATAAACTTGATGGCAACTACAAAGGTGAATGGGTTGTAGTCCTTGAAGCTGGCGAAGCGATCAACTCTAACATCAGCCAAAATGATGTCTTAGAATTAGAACTCCCAATTAAAACCGCATCAAAGCTCATCTCCAAAATTACAGGCGAAAATCCAAAAAGCTGTTATAAAAGACTTCTTGAACTAAACTAGAATATAAGATTTTTTGGTTAAAATAGTGACCATGTTAATCTATGGAAAACAGCCAATATATTATATATTGCAAAATCATCCCAAACTTGTTCAAAAACTCTACCTTGCAAAAGAAGTAGATAAAAAAGAGTACTCAAAACTGATGAAGTACGATTTTGAAGTAAAGCGCATTCCAAGCGATGCTGCTGACAAGATGTGTAAAAGCTCTAACCATCAAGGCATGTTAGCTGAGATAGAAGATTTTACCCTCGCACCCTTCAAAGCTTTTTTAAATAAAGATTTTGTAGTCGTACTGTCATCTATCACTGACGTTGGAAATATCGGTGCTATTGTGCGAAGCGCATATGCTTTTGGAGTAGATGGAATCGTAGCTACCGGTGTTAAGCAACTTGCAATGGAGCCTATTATGAGAAGCTCAAGCGGCGCTCTTTGTGATATGCCTTTTACGGTTGTGACTAATCTTTATGATGTTATCAATGATCTTAAAATGTCAGGATTTACAATCTACGGAGCTGTAATGGATGGCGTGGATATAAGAGACGTGAAGCCTGCGACTAAACGTGCGATCATTCTTGGAAGCGAGGGTGAAGGCTTACCTCTAAAAGCGCTTTCCAGACTCGATGAGAAAGTTTCTATAAAGATGGAAAACGGATTTGATTCTTTAAATGTAAGTGTGGCGGGAGCAATACTAATGGACAGGATGCGTGTATGAGTGAAGATTTTGATAAGTTAAAAAAGATCGGTGCACAAAAGATATATGAAAAGACGCATATTTCGGTTACTAATATTGATTATATTTTCAATAAATCATTTGATAAAATACCAAAAGTTCAGTTTCGAGGTTTTATTTCGATTTTGGAACGCGAATATAAAATTGATCTTCAGGATGTTTTAGCTGAATATGAGCTGCACAGAGCTAAAGATGAAGAGATAGTTGAATATATCAAAATAGATACAAAAGAGTATGGAAAGTTTGATAAAAAAATGATTCTTTCTGCACTTTTAGTAACGTTTGTCATTGGATATTTGATCATATCGAGTCTCACACACAGCGGAAGTGAAACGACAGAAGTGAATAATACTGAGATAGAAACAGCAAAAGCAAATCTTGATAAAAATGTTTCTTTGGCTGATGCTAATGAAACAAACACCTCTGAAGTAAATAGCACTGGGGAAGTAAATGTTACTGATACAAATGTTGCTGTGAATGTGCAAAAGACTCCAAATTTGCCTCAGCCTACCAAAGCCGCAACTATGGTTAAAGCTACAAAATTGCAGATCATTCCTAGTAAAACTCTTTGGTTTGACTATATCGATCAAGAGAGTTCCAAAGAGGCGCAGGCAACGATAAGTAAAAACTTTGATTTGAATGCTTCCAAAAATTATCTTATAGAAACGGGTCACGCATTTTTAAAAATCGATTTGGGATCTGAGATAAAAGAATATAATCAAAACGGCAAAAAATATTTTAAATTTGAAAATGGAGAATTGACCGAGATTAGTCGTCAAGATTTTAAAGATTTAAATAAAGGGAAAGCTTGGTAAAGTTTTTTATTAGCTTTTTCTTCATGTCTATTATGCTGTTTGCAGATAGTACGTCGTTAGATTCGATTTTGAATTCTATTTTGGGAACAAGAACTTATAATGCTAATAAGGGTCTTATAGATATTGTTTTCAAGCAAAAGAGCAACTATTATAATGGAAATAGCGTTGATGTCATCAAGGTAGTGCAAGCTCTTGAAAACAATAAACTTGTGAATCTTTCTTTAAAAACATCGCAAGATATCACTTTAAGTTTTTCTACAAAAGGTTCTCCGATCTTTTTAGTGAAGATCATGTCTGATGCACTTAGAAATATTGGTTACTACAAATATATGACAAAAGAATCTCATATCGCAGGGTCTGAATTTCTGTGGATTATAGAGTATAATGGAGATTCTGTCATCGATCCAATAGTTTTAGACGCAGAACTTGCAAAATCAGGATGTCATATAACAGATATCCAAGCAACACATCCAGCTTCTTGGAGTTATGAGATAGAGATGAGTAATGCACATCTGAGTGTTGCTAAACTTGATTTGACTACTACCATAACTTCTGAGAGAGGTATCAGTGAAAAATGGATTGATGTCTCCACTGTAAGCAAAGTAAGCATTAGTTCCAATCATGCCAATAGTTGGTACCCTTCAATCTCATTTTATGATCAAGAGTTACATCTCTTAAAAGCACAAAAAATAGATAGTAAAACATCTGAGTTAAGTATTAATCTCCCATCAGATACAGTCTATATGAAAATATCAGATCTATATTCTTTGAACAATATCAAAAATGGTTTTAGTATTGAAGCGCAAGCGTCCAGATAATTTTCAAGGGATGCTAAAGAATTTATAGAGATATTTATGTTAAAATTCTGCAATTTATTTAGGCAGGATAACACAAATGTTTGATGAAATAAAATTTGATAGAATGGACAGACTTCCAAAATATGTTTTTGCGGAAGTTAATGAATTAAAAATGAAAGAGCGTCGCGCTGGTGCTGACGTTATAGACTTTAGTATGGGAAACCCAGATGGGGATACTCCTGCACATATTAGAGAAAAACTTATCGAATCTGCCAAAAAAAACAAAACTCAAGGATATTCTGTATCCAAGGGAATTCCAAAACTTCTTCAAGCTATAGCTGACTGGTACAAACGCCGCTATGGAGTTGATCTTGATCCACAAACTGAGTGTGTTGCTACTATGGGAAGCAAAGAGGGATATGCTCACTTAGCATATGCTATCACAAATCCTGGTGACGTTGCAGTTGTTCCAGATCCTACATATCCGATTCACTCTTATGCTTTCATACTTGCTGGCGGTAATGTTGTAAAATTCGGTCTTGCTTATGATGAAGATTATAAAGTCGATGAAGACAAATTTTTTGAAGACTTAGAACGTGTGTTCAAAGAGAACTCTCCACGACCTAAATTTGTACTTGTAAACTTTCCTCACAATCCAACTACTGCAACGGTTACGCAAGATTTTTATGTAAGACTTGTTGCAATGGCGAAAAAAGAGCGTTTCTATGTTATCTCAGATATAGCATACGGAGATATTACATTTGATGGTTACGTAACTCCATCGATTATGAGTGTTCCTGGGGCTAAAGATGTAGCAGTAGAAAGCTTTACACTTTCAAAAAGCTACAATATGGCTGGATGGCGTGTTGGTTATTTCGTAGGAAATAAAAAACTTATCGGCGCACTTCAGAAGATAAAATCATGGCTTGATTATGGGATGTTTACTCCTATCCAAGTCGCTGCGACTGTGGCATTAAATGGTGATCAGCAATGTGTCAAAGATATTACAGACAAATATGATCATCGACAAGGTGTATTACTCGATGCATTCAATAAAGCTGGCTGGCCGATGAAAAAAAATCAGGCAAGTATGTTTGTGTGGGCAAAAATCCCTGATTTCGCTTTACATCTTGGTTCTTTAGAGTTCTCAAAACAACTCCTGAAAGAGGCACATGTCGCAGTGGCTCCAGGAATTGGTTTTGGCGAATATGGTGATGAATATGTGCGTATTGCTCTTATTGAAAATGACAAGCGCATTCGCCAAGCTGCAAAAAATGTTAAACTGTTTTTGAAAAAACTTAAAGATGCTAAGGATGCAGAGTGATCAAAGTCGGAATTATTGGTGTTGGAACAGTTGGAACATCAGTAGTAAATATCTTAAAAGATAATCAGGAGATCATCTCTGCTCGCGCTGGAACAAAGATAGAAGTAAAAAGCGGGGTTGTTCGCGATCTGTCTAAAAAAAGAGATCTTGATATTATTTTAAGTGACAATGCAGATGATGTGCTGAATGATCCTGAGATCGACGTTGTTGTAGAGCTTATGGGTGGCGTTGAAGATGCTTTTGAAGTTGTAAAACGCGCACTTAAAAACGGCAAGGCGGTAGTCACTGCTAACAAAGCACTTTTAGCATATCACCGTTACGAACTTCAAGAACTCGCAGGTGATCTTGCGTTTGAGTATGAAGCAAGTGTGGCTGGTGGTATTCCTATCATTAATGCACTTCGTGATGGACTTTCGGCGAACCATATTCAGTCAATTATGGGAATTATGAACGGTACATGTAACTATATGCTTACAAAAATGAGTGCTGAGGGAGTGTCGTATACTTCGATCCTAAAAGAAGCGCAAGAACTCGGTTACGCAGAATCTGATCCGACTTTTGATGTCGGTGGATTTGATACGGCTCATAAACTTCTCATCCTCGCGAGTATCGCGTATGGGATCGATGCAAAACCTGAAGATATTTTAATTGAGGGTATTCAAAATATTACTCAAGACGATATTAGCTTTGCAAAAGAGTTTGGTTATAGAATCAAACTTTTAGGTATCGCAAAAAAAATCGGCAATGAAGTGGAACTTCGAGTTCATGCTTCTTTAATCGATGAAGATGAGATGATCGCAAAGATCGATGGCGTTATGAACGGTATCAGTGTTGTGGGTGATAAAGTGGGTGAAACGCTTTATTATGGCGCGGGTGCTGGCGGCGATGCTACGGCGAGTGCTGTTATCGCAAATATCATCGATATTGCAAGAAGCGGAAAAAGTAAGCCGATGCTTGGATTTGATAAGCCACTTGAGGGTGGATTGAAACTCAAAGCAATAGAAGAGATAGAGTCAAAATACTATCTTCGTATCAATGTTTCAGACAAAGCAGGCGTTCTTTCAAAGATTACGACTATTTTCGCAAATCACAATATCTCTATCGAGACAATCTTGCAGCGTCCTTCGCGTGATGCGAGTGCAAATCTTTTGATCTCAACACATATAGCAGTGGAGAAAGATATTCAAAATATGATAAAAAGCATCGAAGAACTTGACTTTGTAAACTCCAAACCGGTTATGATTCGTATCGTTTGAAGATACTCATCACCGGAGCAAGTAGTGGCATAGGAGTAGAACTTGCCCGCCATTATGACCAAGAAAATAATCATTTAATCCTTTTAGCTAGAAATAAAAACAGACTCCAAGAACTTCAAAAAAGTCTTACATGTAAGAGTGAAATCATTGCTGTCGATATCACAGAATTTGTGATACTTCAAGAAAAAATAAAAGAGATCGGCTCTGTTGATATGGTGATTTTAAATGCCGGTATCTCCATTGGGCATTCGCTTGAAATCACCCCGTTTGATGATTTTAAAAGACTTTATGATACAAACCTTCTCTCAAATCACGCTATCTTAGAACCTTTACTTCCAAAGTTTAAAGAGCAAAAAAGTGGAACTATCGTCTTTATTTCATCCCTCGCTTCACTCATCAGCATGCCAAGTTCTGTTGCGTATAGTTCTTCTAAAAGAGCGCTTAATGCTTATGCTGAGGGGATAGCATATAAATACAAGCCTCATGGGATAGATGTGATTATAATTTTGCCAGGATTTATTGATACCCCTTTGACGCAAAAAAATAATTTTTTAATGCCTTTTTTGATGACGCTTAATGATGGAACGCAGAGAATTGTAAATGCGATAGAAAAGAAAAAATCTTTTTATGCTTTTCCTCTTCGATTTTATTTTCTTATAAAAATTCTTACTTTCCTTCCACGATTTTTAAGACAAAGAGTTGTAGACTCATCATATAAATAAAAGACGGAGTTTTGCTCAAATGGATAGTTTTCTTGACACTTTGATGAATTACAGCTTCTTGGAGAATTTTGGTGGAAAAATAGTTTCTTCCATAATAACTCTTTGCGTTCTTTTACTGATTATCTATTTCATACGAAGAGTTGTAAGTGAAAAAGTGCAGGATAAAAGTGTTCGCTACCGTTTACAAAAAGTGATTGCTTTTTTTGGATATCTCATTTTCCTTATTATTTTACTTTCTACTTTTAAAAAAGATATGGGAAATTTTGCTGTATTTTTTGGCATCATAGCTGGAGGAATCGCATTTTCTCTTCAAACTGTTATCGCAAGTATTGCTGGATGGCTTGTTATCATCTTTTCATCGTTTTATAAAGTAGGTGATCGGGTCAAAGTGGGTACCATAACTGGAGATGTTATCGATATCGGAGTTCTGAGTACAACGCTGATGGAGTGTGGCGAATGGGTAAGAAGTGACCAATACACAGGACGGGTTGTTCGCATTGCAAATAATTTTATTTTTAAAGATGCGGTCTATAACTACTCAGGTGAGTTTCCATTTTTATGGGATGAACTCAAACTTCCCGTGCATTATGGAAGTCCTGTGAATGAAGTTATAGAGCTTCTCACTCGTGTTGCAAATGAAGTTACAAGTAAATATACTGAATCGTTTGAAGAGAGATGGAAGCATCTAGGGCGGCAAGTACTTGTAGAAGATCAATCGATTAATCCTATGGTCGGAGTAGTCGCAACGGACAACTGGATCGAGTTTCATCTTCGTTATGTTGTAGATTATAAACAGCGCCGTACAACAAGAACAAATCTATTTATAAGAATTTTGGAAGAGATTGAAAAGACAGAGGGACGAATCAAGCTCTCTTCTTCAACTATGGAAATTGTAAAAGCTTAGTTATCCTTAGAATTTATTGAAGCAAAAAGGGACATGCACGGCTTGCGTACTTTTTAAGACAAAAAAGTATACACTCCAAAAATAAATAAGAGTGGGATGAAGTATATGGAAAATATTGAGATAATAGACAGCGTTTGTACTTACTGTGGAGTCGGCTGTGATATTGCGGCAAATGTAAATGTTGCAACAAATAAAATTGAGAGTATTTTTGCTCATCCAGATGGTGTGGTTTCTCAAGGGAAACTTTGTATCAAAGGCAAATATGGTTTTGACTTTGTTGATTCACCAGATCGACTGAGAATTCCGCGCATTCGTAAATCATTTTTGGAAAAAAATCCAGAGATTAAAGAGCGAGTAGCCTCTACTTTAGTAGAGTTAGATGAAACTTGGTTTGAGACAACACTTGATGGTGCTACGACAGCTACGGCTATGAAACTAAAATCAATTCAAAAAGAGTATGGAGATAAAAGTGTCTGCTCTATCGGAGGCGCACGAACTTCATGTGAGAGCTCTTACCTGTTTCAAAAATTTACCCGTCATACTTTAAACTCTCCGCATGTGGATAACTGTGCGAGAGTATGTCACTCTCCTAGTCTTAAAGGGATGAGAACAACCATTGGTGAAGGTGCCGCGACAAATCCATATAACGATATCTACAACTGCGAGTTTATGATCGTTATCGGTTCAAATACCACAGAAGCACATCCGATTATTTCTAATCGTATTTTGGATGTTGCACGTGAGCACGATAACTTAGCAGTTTTTGATGTGCGCGAAATAAAACTTCACCGCTTTGCAAAATATAAAGCGATTATGCCTCATGAAGCAAATCTTTTGATTTTAAATATGCTGGCTTACACGATCATAGATGAAGAGCTTTATGATGAAAGTTTTATCGCAGAGCGTACAAAAGGATTTTTGGATTTTAAAGCAAAGATTTTAAATGATCCATACGCAAATCCGAAATATTTTGAAGAGATCGAAGGGTATGAATCTCTTTCAAAAATGATTCCAAAGATTGCTCGTGAGTATGCGCTTAAAAAATCGATGATCTTCTGGGGTCTTGGTATCACAGAACATACAGATGGCTCATACGCTGTTATGGCAATAACGCATTTAGCCCTTATGACTGGTAACGTCGGTAAGCCAGGCGCTGGTCTTATGCCTCTTCGTGGACAAAATAATGTTCAGGGAACTTGTGATATGGGAATGCTTCCATATTTTGATCCAGATTATCAAATACCAAAAGAGATAGGACTGATGACGCCTCAGTTGGTAGATGAAATGCTAGAAAACCGCATTAAAGCAGTGCTTAACATCGGAGAAGATATCACGCATATTCATCCAAATCTCAATAAAATAGACAGAGCATTTCAAAACCTTGATCTTCTTTTTGTTCAAGAACTCTTTATGACTGACGTTGCACAGCGTGCAGATATAGTTGTGGGTGTAAAATCTGCATATGAAAAAACGGGTGTGTATATCAATGCGATGCGTCGTTTACATCTTTCCCAGCCACTTGTGAAATCTGATCTTCCAGATGACTGGGAAGTTTTGCAGATACTCGATAACAAAATGGGTGGCACATCTAATTATAAAAGTTCAAATGATGTTTGGGATGAGGTACGTGAAGTGGCGTATCGTCGTTTTAGCGGAGCTTCTTATATCCGTCTTGAGCGTCACAGAAAAAGAGGATTGCAGTGGCCTGTTCATACTGAAGATACACCTATTCTTCACCAACTTGATTTTAGAACGGATGATGGGCTTGGTGAGTTTCATTATCATCAATACAAACTTCGTGGTATGGTTCAAGAAATTTTAGAAAAAGATCTTACGGGTTATCATCTTACAACTGGAAGAACTATCGCTCACTATAACAACGCGGCTCAGACTTCAAGAAGCAAGAAACTAAACAAACGTTATGATGAAGATGTGCTTTTGGTATTTGAAGGTGACAAGACAGATTTTCCAACAGCGACGGTAATACTTAAATCTGAAAACGGAGAGACAAATCCTTTGACTGTAGAGTTTACAGAAAAAGTCCAGCCAAAGACATTGTTTTGTACTTTCCATCATGCCGCTTCAAAGATAAATAATCTCTTTGGAGATAAGAGTGACGAGTTGATCTTAACAGCCGCTTTTAAATCTATAAAAGTTGAGATAGTTCCAGTCGTATGAGTAGAGCAAAAGGAGATATAGCAGAATCCAAAGCCTGTAACTATCTTCTTGAAAATGGCTACCAAGTAGTCGATAGAAACTTTTATTCGAGATTTGGCGAGATAGATATCATCGCTTTTAAAGATAAGATCTTGCATTTTGTTGAAGTAAAAAGTGCGCTTGATTATGAACTTGCAGTACAAAATATTACTCCAACAAAAATGCGAAAACTTTTAAAAACTGGTGACACCTATCTTAAAAAGAATGGTGTCAAATCGGCTTACATGTACGATGCAATCATCGTGACTCCGACCTCTATAGATATGATAGAAAACATCACTTTTTAGAAGTTATATTTGAGTGTATAGATAAATCCATCTTGATAACCATAAACCCCGAGTTTATTGAGTGCATAGCGATACTGAATTCCCGTTGTGATCATATTTATTGGGTGCCACCAAAATGAGAGTGCACCTTGCACGCCAAAAGATTCGCCATCTCCAGTTCTACTTCCATCATCTAAAAGATAGTGTGCCTCTACTCGGTTAAACTCCATCTCGTGCCACTGTGAGATCGTAAATTTCTGTTTGTATAAAAAGAAGTCATAGTTTAAAAGCCATCCAAACATATACCCATTAAATCCACTGTAATAGGTGCTCTCTTGATAATGAGGAGCTAGAAAAGGCTGGAATAAGAGTCCGTCTTTGATGAACTTATAAGAGATGCCCGCGATGAAGTTGGAGACGTAAAAATCTTTTGAATAAAGATTATAATCCTGCGCATAAAGGTACCAAGGGGAATCAAAAAGTTTGACATCTATAACAGGCTTAAAAACATAGCGTTTGTTGCTCATAGGCACGCCATCGTAGCTTCTTGTAGGATTTTCTAAGTCAGCAAATCCATAAATATCTCCCCAAGAAAATCCAGCTCCACATTCAAGTTCAAGATAGCCAAAATCTCTTTGAAATGAACGGTTTTCAGTTGAAGCGGTCCAATCAAGATAATTAATACTTACATCTTTAAAAGTATAGGTTGTATCAAAAAAGTTTGAATCAGCAAAAGCAAAACTGCTAAAAAACATTGTAGGTAGCAGTGATATAAGTATGTTGCGAAAGAAATACATCTTTCTCCTTGTTTTAATTTGTGAATTTTATTCTATTTGCTCTTAAAAATAGGAATTTAAAGAGTTGTTTTACAAAAAATTGCTATTCTTTCCACTTATTTTACATATAAGAGAAAAAGATGAAGAAAATATATATTGCAGGTCCGGATGTTTTTGAGCCAGACTCCATAGAGATCGGTGAAAAGTACGCGCAAATTTGTAAAAATTATGGTTATGAGGGAATGTATCCTTTGGATAATGTGATTGATTTTAATCAGGATAAAAAAAAGATAGCACTTGATATATTTGAAGCAAATGTCGAGCTCATTAAGCAAGCAGATATCGTTGTGGCGAATTTGAATCCTTTTCGTGGTAAAGAAGCGGACAGTGGAACGATCTGGGAGTGTGGATATGCTTATGGACTCGGCAAAGAAGTCGTTGGATATATGGATTCTACGCTTGCTTATCCTGAGCAGTTTGTAGAAGAAGAAAAAACCTTATCGGGTGATTTTTATGTCGATAAAGATGGGAGAATGATTGAGGATTTTGATTATCCGATAAATCTCATGATCGCTTGTTCTGTTACAAAGATATTAAAAGGAAGTTTTGAAGATGCAATAAAAGCATTAGGAAAATAATTGAAAATATTTTTTATCCTTTTTGTTTTACTTTCTCATCTTTTATTTGCCGAAGGCAGAGGGGAACAGAATTTAGAGAAAGTATCTGTGCAGTTACACTGGCGCTATCAGTTTGAATTTGCGGGGTTTATAGCGGCAAAAGAAAAAGGATTTTATAAAGATTCTGGACTTGATGTTGATCTAAAAGAGTATAAATTTGGAATCAATATTGTCGATGAGGTTCTTTCTCAAAGGGCGACTTACGGCGTTTACAATTCAAATATTCTTATAGATTATCTGCAAAATAAAAAGATAAATCTACTGGCCTCTTACTTTAAACGCTCAGCGCTCGTGTTGATAACGAAGCCCTATATAAAATCACCTCAGGACCTTGTGGGTAAAACGATCATGGCCGTAGGTCAGGAGGATTTCGATCTTAATTTTAAGCCTTTATTTGATGTTTACAAGATAAAGAGTAATAGTTTTAATTTTGTGAAACATACTTATAACGTTGAGGATTTCATTAAAAATAAAAATATTGACGCGATGACGGCATTTATATCAGATCAGCCATATAAACTCGACAAACTAGATGTAAAATATAATATTATCAGTCCAAGTGATTATGGAACATTTAATTTACAGCTAGAACTCTTTACCTCAGACGATGAGCTGCTTGAACATAAATTAAGAGTCGAGAAGTTTAGAGATGCAACAACCAAAGGATGGGAATATGCACTTTCTCATCAAGATGAGATTGTAAATATCATTCACGAAAAGTATGCTCGTGATATTTCAATAGAAGATCTCAAGCATGAAGCAAAAGGGATTATAAAACTAATTCTTCCCTACACATACAGTGTGGGTTCCATCGATAGAAACTTTCTGAATAGACAAATGGAGATTTTTAAGGCTAATTATCACATCAAAAGCGACAGAACGATTGATAATTTTATTGTGAGTCGTAATGAAGACGCTAAGCCAAAATTTACCGAGGCTGAATTTGTCTATTTGGCACAACACAGTCAGATAAATATTTGTGTACGTCACGATCAGTTTCCATATGATGGATATACAGATTATACATATACGGGAATCATGCCTGATATCTATGGGATTATCGCAAAAGATTTGGATCTAAAGTTTATAGCTATTGCTTCAAAGTCTGAGGAAGAGATGCTATTACGAATAAAAAATCATGAATGCGAACTTGTTTCTATCGTACCTACAGGAAGTAAATTATTTGATAATATTGTAGCAACGAAACCACTTATGAAGAGTTACTTTACTTTGGTTGGTACGTTAGATAAACCTTTTATTGGCGATCCTACAATTTTGAAAGGTAAAAAACTCCTTGTACAGTCCCCCATGTATAGAGAATATCTTTTAAAACTCTATCCGTATCTTGATATCAGTGTCGAATCTGACATCAATAATGTAGTCAAAAAAGTTTTAAAAGATGAGGCTTATGCTGTAGTAGAAGTAGATCTCAAAGCGGATTATCTTATCAATAAATATGGATATGGTAAATTTAAAATTAATGGTTTTTTGGCAAAAGAAAATCCTTTATATAGAAGCGTGGGAGTACGGGAAGATCAGTCTCTGCTTTTATCGATTATGCAAAAAGAGATTGGAAATATTCCTCCACAACAGATAGAAAATATTGTCAATAGTTGGAGACTTACGAGATATAAAGAAGGTACAGATTATGGACTTGTTTTAAAAATTCTCATTGCATTAGGATTTATTATCTCCATCATGGCATATTATCAGAGAAAACTCAAAAGATTTAACAGTGAGCTTGCTGTACAGGTGAAACTAAAAACACATGAACTTCAAAAGATGAATGAATCTTTGGAAAAAACGGTTCATGAAAAAGTGGAAGAACTGATACAAAAAGACAAACTCCTCAGTGTACAGTCAAAACAGGCTGTAATGGGAGAGATGATCTCTATGATAGCGCATCAGTGGAGACAGCCGCTTTCGACTATTACTTTGCAGATTTCAAATCTGCAAATCAAAAAGATGATGGGAATAACTTGTAATGTCGATGAGTATGATAAGACTCTCAGTAAAATCAGTGAAACGATCCTTTATCTTTCAGAAACTGTGGATGATTTTCAGACATATTTTCGTCCAGATCGAAAACTTACTACTGTTGAGATACATGAGCTTCTACAAAAAGTACTCAATTTAACACAACCAAGAGCAGATGAAAAGAAGATCAAGATTTTCATGGAAAAAGAGGATGAAATCTACACAAAAGTCTATGCAAATGAACTTATACAAGTTGTGCTCAATGTTATTAATAATGCAATAGATTCACTCAGCGAAGTTAGAAAAGAGAATAAGTTAATACGCTTACATGTAAGCAGTAAAGATGAAAATATTTC
>JAVHRU010000032.1:0-17593 GCA_036171835.1 Sulfurimonadaceae bacterium
GATTATCGTCATCGTGGAGATTCAATTTTTTTTAGTCTTAGATATTTGTATGTTTCGTGGCTAACAAGTATAAGAATAGGAAATGGAATCAGTATCCAAAGATCAGCGAGCGGAACGTGTGCTGTGTTAAACACTTTTTGAACGGGAGCTACATTTAAAAGCATATAGATCCAGACAACGACTGCGCTCCATGCAAAAAGAAGCGTTTTGTTGGATTTCCAGCTGAGTGTCCAGATATTAAAGTCCCAGCTTCGAAGTGTCCAGACGTTTGCAAGCTGACTTGTTACAGCTCCTAGAAGTGTCATCGTCATTGCTTGAGCGGCAAATACAGGGTCTCTCAGATTCACATCGCCATATTGCCAGCCGTGTGAAAAAAGAAAAGTCATAAAGGCAAACATCGCCGCACTCGCTTCGATTATACCTATAAAGAAATATCCGCGTTTAAATACTTCCCAATCCAAAATCTTCTCATCACGACTTACAGGCGGTCTTTTCATAATGTTTTTTTCAGGATTTTCACTTCCAAGCGCGAGTCCGGGAAGCATATCTGAACCAAGGTCGATGGAGAGAATTTGAATGACAGAAAGTGGATTTGGTATTTTGAAAAAGAAAGACATAATATAAGGCACGATCTCAGGTACGTTGGAAGAAAGAATATAGGTCACAAATTTTTTGATATTAAAATAAACCGTTCTTCCCTCTTCAATAGCCGAGACAATGGAGTTGAAGTTATCATCAAGCAAGATCATATCACTTGATTCTTTTGCCACGTCGGTTCCGCTTCCCATGGCGATGCCGATATCTGCTTTTTTAAGCGATGGTGCGTCATTGACACCATCTCCAGTCATCGCGACTACTTCGCCGTTTTTTTGGAGAGCATCGGCGATTTTGAGCTTTTGATTACTTGCCATTCGGGCAAAGATATAGGTTTTTTTCTCTAAAAGTTTTTGAAGTTCCTCGGTACTAAGCTCTGCAACTTGGCTACCTGTTAAGACTTCATCATATTGCAGACCTATTTGTCTGCCTATGGCTGCGGCGGTGTTGGCATTGTCACCCGTTATCATAATGGTACGAATCCCCGCTGTGTAGCATTTTGCAAGGGCATCTTTGACCTCAGGACGTGCTATATCCATGATGGCAACAAGTCCAAGCAGGGTGAGGTTTTCCTCTTCATCTTTATCGTTTATGGCGATGGCTAAAACCCTATACGCACTGTTTTCAAAAGTTTCAAGTTCTTTTTGGACTCTTTCTTTGACTTCATGATCAAAATTCTTTAAGCCATCAATATCTTGAAAATAAGTTATTTTTCCTAATACGACTTCTGCAGCACCTTTGACAAAAAGTATCTCTTTATCAGCCAACTCTCCAAATGTAGACATCATCTTTCGTTCAGAGCTAAAGGGATTTTCTTTTATCTTTACAAAGTCGTTGTTTATGTTATATTTTTTTGCGGCTGCGACAATGGCGAGTTCTGTCGGATCACCAATGACTTTATCATCTTCGATACTTGCTCTTGAGTTGAATAGTCCTGCTTGCAATAGAGTTGTAAGATATCCAGCGGAATTTTCACTCTCATTTTCTATTCCAAACTCTCCTGTCGTTTCGTATCCGCTGCCACTGATAGATATCTTTTCTCCGCTTGGGAGATAGATCTCTTTGAGAGTCATCTCATTTTTTGTAAGTGTGCCAGTTTTGTCAGTACAAATGGTTGTCACACTTCCAAGTGTCTGCACTGAGGCAAGGTTTTTGATAAGCGCATTTTTTTTCGCCATTCTTTGAGAAGCCAGAGAAAGAGAGAGAGTGATGGTAGGAAGCAGGCCCTCGGGAACATTTGCGACTATGAGTGAGAGTGCAAAGATCGCGGCCATAAGAATTCCTTTGCCTGAAAAATATCCCAAAGCAAAAAAGACGATTCCCGCCAGAAGGGCAAGGATGGTCAAAATCTTAGTCATTTTGATCACCTCTTTTTCAAGAGGTGTGAGACCTTTTTCTATATTGCTTGTAAGCGTTGCGATCTTTCCAAACTCTGTTGCCATCGCAGTTGCTACAACCACAGCTTCGCCGCTTCCGTTTACTACACTTGTTCCCGCATAGACCATATTTTTCGCATCGATATTTCTTAAAGCACCCTTACATGTAAGCTCTCTTCTGCTTGGTTTTGATTCTCCATCGAGCGAAGAGGTGTTGATATAAAGTTCATTTGCTTCTAGCAATACGCCATCAGCGGCAATTTTATCTCCCTCTTCAAGGAGGATAATATCTCCGGGGACAAGTTCACTTGCATCGACTTGTACTATTTTTGCATCGCGTCTAACTTTGACGATAGTTGGCATCAGTCTTAAAAGCGCATCCATCGCTTTATCGGCTTTAAAGTTTTGCCAAAAGGTGAAGCTGGCATTGATAATAACCGCACCAAAGATTGCATAGCCTAAGATATCATTTCCCTGGTTGGGCTGATACCCTTCTGCTATAAAAGCCAATACGCCTGCGATTTCAAGCAGGATGGGAAAGAACTCTATGTATTGTTGAAAATACTCTTTGAAATAGTTTTTTTTCTTTTTTGACTCTATGATATTTTTACCAAACTCTTTTTGTCTCTTTTGTACTTCGCTTACATGTAAGCCGTTTTGACTTGTACGAAATTCTAAAAAGAGTTGTTCAGGTGTATATTCAAAGGGTTTCATGACTGATCTTTGTAAGGAATAAAGAAGATAGTATTTATAACCGGGGTCTCAAATAAAATATCAATAGGATGATGTCCAAAAAAAGTTTTGTCATGGTGTCCACCGATGATGGCAAGATCATAGTTGTTTTTTACGATATGTACTGTAACTTTTTCATCCTCTAGAAGTGCAAAATTATGCTTGATAGAAAATTTTATATGCATCATCCTGGCGAGTGCAATATAGTGCTTGAGGTTAAAAATAATCTCTTGGAGCCGTTTTTTCTCATGTGCGATACTGAGATTTGCCATTTGAGTTTTGGAAAATTTGTCTAAAGAATAGATCTCAGCTTCTGCGTTGTAGGCAAGAGTAAAAGCTGAGTAAAAAGAGAATTTTCTGACAGAAAGTTTTGAATCTCTGATAGGCATGATCAGTTTATCAACACTTTCTTGCATGGAGAGTTTGAGAATCTTTACAATTGCTAAATCAGTTTTTATGTTAGCTTTGAGAAGTGTTTGTGCGAAAGATTTATCAAAAAAGGAGTGGTTATGTCTTGAGGCGCAAAAGATGACATCGAGCTCTCTGCACATAAGATACTCTTTTGCCGCATCGAAACTGTCAAAGAGAAGAAATCGATTTTCAAGGTTATAAGAATCAGCCAATGATATCAGCTTTTTTGCGCTTTTTTGTACTTCGCTGAGGCTATCTTTACCCTCAACATGAATGAAATCAATTTTTAGCTTCATCTGTGTTGCATAACGTAGAGCATACAGTGAAGCATTTTCCGAGATCAGAGAACCATTTATAAAACTTATAACTCGCATAGAAAACTCCTTACATGTAAGGAGACAATCATAGCACTTTTTTGTTACATTAAAATAGTGAGTTTACGATCTCCTGTGCCTCTTTTTGTATAGTTTTTAAATGTGCTTCATCGATGAAACTCTCTGCATAGATTTTATATACATCTTCAGTTCCTGATGGACGAAGTGCAAACCAGCCGTTTTTTGCTACAACTTTAAGTCCGCCTACTTTTGCTCCATTATCTGCAGATGTGAGGATTTTTTCTATTTTTTCTCCAGCAAGCATCGTTGTCTTTATAGCTTCGGGTGAGAGGTTTTTGAGGATATTTTTTTGCTCAAAATTTGCCGGTGCATCGATTCTTGCATAAATTGGTGCTCCATGTTTTTTTGTGAGATTTTCATAGTATTCTCCTGGGTCTATGCCAGTCTTTGCTAATATCTCAGCGCTTAAAAGGGTCATAATGATGCCGTCTTTGTCTGTACTCCAGATGTTCCTGTCTTTTCTTAAAAAGCTTGCACCCGCACTCTCTTCTCCGCCGAAAAATATTTCGCCATCTATAAGTGGATCGACAAACCATTTAAAGCCGACTGGTGTTTCATACACTTTGATCTCATTATCTGCACAGATTCGGTCGATCATGGAACTGCTTACAAGCGTTTTACCCACACCAAGCCCAGAAAAATCTCTATTTTTTGCCAAGTAGTCGATCGCTACTGAAAGATAGTGATTTGGATTTAAAAGTCCTTTGCTTTTTGTGACGATGCCGTGTCTGTCAAAATCGGTATCGTTTCCAAAACTAATGTCAAAATCATCTTTCATCGCAATGAGACCAGCCATAGCGTAGGGACTTGAACAATCCATGCGGATTTTTCCATCTTTGTCACAGTGCATAAATGAAAATGTAAAATCGGGTGTGTCATGAAAAATAGTCATGTTTAGTTCATAGCGTTTTTTAATCGCATGATAATACTCCATACCAGCTCCGCCAAGAGCATCGGCACCCATTGAGATGTTTGCATTTTTAATGGATTGCATATCTATGACATCTTGTAAACCCTCTACATAAGGTGTTATAAAATCATATTCGATCAAATATTTCGATTTGAGTGCATCTTTAATCGGCATACGTTTTACATCTTTTAATCCATTTTTTAAGATTTCATTGGCTCTATTTTCGATCCACTTCGTAATATCTTCATTTGCAGGCCCGCCGTTGGTCGCGTTGTATTTAAACCCACCATCTTCTGGAGGATTATGAGAAGGAGTTACGACGATACCGTCTGTATCTTCATGTGTTAGAATCGCGTTGGAAATGACAGGAGTAGGTGTGTACTTGAGCGTGTAACAGGTAGTTACTTCATTTGCTGCAAGCACTTCTAGGGCAGTTTTATGAGCCGAAGTTGAAAGAGCATGAGTATCCATACCTATGAAAAGTTGATTATTTACTTTATCTTTTCTATATTCACACACAGCTTGTGTGATAGCTAAAATGTGATCTTCATTAAAACTTCCACCAAATGCACTCCCACGGTGACCAGAAGTACCAAAAGCAACTCTATTTGTAGGATTATTCACATTTGGTTTGGTAGTGTAGTAACTGCTGATAAGATCCGCAACATTAACCAATATCTCTTTTGGTGCTTTTTTCCCTGCTAAATTAGATACCATTGTTATTCCTTGATCAACTTTTTGTACTTCGATTATATCTTTTTTATTGACAAAATTTATAAATTAATATATCTGTAACTCTTTTTTAGATACACTTACGGAATTTTATATGTAACAAGGGAAATGAGTATGGCAATCGATAACGAACCATTTGAAGAAGAAAATTTTGCTGAAATGTTTGAAGCATCTCTTAAAGAGCAAGAATCAAACCGTATAACAGAAGGCGAAATCGTAGAGATACAATTAGATGAAAACAGAGCTTTAGTAGGCGTAGGCGATAAACTAGAAGGTATTCTTAGTTTAGATGAATTACGTGATGAAAACGGAGAATTAACATTCGCTGTAGGTGATAAAATTACTGTTATGGTAACAGGTCACTACAATGAACGTCCGAAAATATCTTATAAAAAGGTATTGGAGCAAAAGAAAACTCTTGATTTCATCGAAGCTCATAAAGAGGACTTCGAAGAATTGATCATCGAAGGTATCATCACTAAGAAAAATCGTGGTGGTTATGTTGTAGAAGCGGATGATGTATCATTCTTTATGCCTCGTTCATTGGCAGCTTTTAAAGACAACGAAGATGTAATCGGACGTAAAATCAAAGCTCAAGTAGTCAAGATTGATGATTCTGAAAACTCTATCGTTGTTTCACGACGTAAACTGTTCAACGAGGAGCGTAAACGTAAGAGAGAGATCATCGATGCATTGATGGCAGAAGATGTAATCGTTGAAGGTACAATCAAAAAAATCACTAGCTACGGAATGTTCGTAGATGTTGGTGGTGTTGATGGTTTAGTACACTACAACGAGATCTCTTACAAAGGTCCTGTAAATCCTTCAAAACTTTATAAAGAAGGTGATGTTGTAACTGTTAAAGCTATCTCTTATGATAAAGACAAACGTCATCTTTCACTTTCTATTAAAGCTGTCCAGCCAGATCCTTGGGCAGAAGTTGAAGATGAATTGGACGAAGGCGATACAATTACAGTAACTGTAAGTAATGTAGAAGCTTATGGTGTATTTGTTGACCTTGGAAATGATATTGAAGGTTTCTTACACATCTCTGAAATCACTTGGGACAAAAACGTTAAAAATCCTGCTGATTATTTAACTGTTGGCCAAGAGCTTGATGTTGAAGTTATCGAGATTAATCCTAAGACTCATAAACTCCGTGTGTCACTCAAACGTCTTTTACCAAAACCGTTTGATGAGTTTACAAAAAACTTTCACGAAGGTGATATAGTTGATGGTGTTGTTACATCTTTAACTGATTTTGGTGCATTTGTTCGTATCGGTACTGTGGAAGGCTTATTACATAACCAAGACGCAAGCTGGGAGAAAAACTTTAAATGTAAAGAGATGCTTAAAGTTGGCGATGAAGTAAAAGTTAAAATTGCAAAAATCAATAAAGAAGATCAAAAAATTTCTTTAAACTCAAAAGCTTTACAAGAAAGCCCGATCGATAAATTTGCAACGACACATAAAGTAAATCAATTGGTTCATGGAAAAATCCGTGATATCAAAGATTTCGGTATCTTCGTTCAACTTGATGATGGTATTGACGCTCTTATCCGTGATGAAGATTTAGCTCCACTTGTAAAAGAGGAATTAACTATTGGTTCAGATATAGAAGCAGCAATTGCGTCTATCGACACTCGTCGTGACCGTATCCGTTTATCAATCAAAAAACTTGATTACATCAAAAACCAGGAGTTGATGAATGAGATCAACGATAATGAATCACACTCTTTAGGTGATTTGATAAAAGATCAACTACAATAAAATGCATAAAGCATTTAAATGGCTGACTCCAATTATAACAGTTGGGGTAGCCATTTTTATTGTAGTTTTTTTAATTAAGATTAACCCATCGGAAAATACTCAGTTAGACAAACTCCAAACAACAAATATAAAAGCACAAGATGATGAGCCCGAGAGTCAGTGGTTAAATCATTTCTCCAAAAGTGAACAGAGTGGATATTTTTATCCTGTAAATGAGATTTACATCAATTTGGATCTTAATGAGCAAAATACTACAACCAAGACTTATTAATTAGATGCACCTTTTTCTGATGCTTATAAATTATTTTGTTTACAAGAAGTATTAAAACAGTATAATGTGCGTTATTTTTTAAATAAAAATCAAGGAGATACCAAACTACTTATCTATTTAGATAACAAAAGTAAATTGGATCTTTTAGAAAAAGCTTTAAATACTTATGATATAAGTGCAAAAATTTTGCCTTATAAAGAGGAGAAACAATGGAAAAAAGTACAGTAATCGTTTGTGACCATATTCATGAAGCTGGGCTTGCTATGCTTCAAAATGATCCAAGTATCAATTATGTTTTTGCGGCAGACGTAGATAAAACAGAACTTTTAGGAATGCTTGAAAATGCTGATATCGCAATTACTCGCAGTTCGACTGATGTTGATGAAAAGTTTATAGCGGCAGCTAAAAATATGAAAGCTATCGTGCGTGCTGGTGTTGGTGTTGATAATGTCGATATCGCTGGATGTTCAAAAGAGGGTATCATTGTTATGAATGTGCCTACTGCAAACACTATTGCAGCGGTTGAACTTACAATGGCACATATGCTTTCATGTATGAGAATGTTCCCATACTCTCACGATCACTTGAAAAATCAACGTATCTGGAAACGTGAAAAATGGTATGGTTATGAGCTAAAAGGCAAGAAACTAGGTGTTATCGGTTTTGGTAATATTGGTTCACGCGTTGCAAAACGTGCGAAAGCTTTTGAAATGGATATAGTTGCTTACGATCCATATATTCACCCATCTAAAGTAACCGATCTAGATATGGTACATACTAACAATTTTGAAGATATTTTGGCTTGTGATATTATTACGATCCATACGCCAAAAAACAGTGAAACTATAAATATCATCAATGAAAAAGAGATTGCAAAGATGAAAGACGGTGTGGTTTTAGTAAACTGTGCGCGTGGTGGTCTTTATAATGAAGAAGCTCTTTACAATGGTCTAAAATCTGGAAAAATCCGTTTTGCAGGCATCGATGTATTTGTTAAAGAACCAGCTACTGATAATCCTTTACTTGATTTAGATAATATCATCGTTTCTCCTCACTTGGGTGCAAATACTTATGAGTCTCAGTACAATATTGGTACAGAAGCAGCTGAACAAGCTATTCAAGCGGCAAAAGGGATCTCTTATCCAAATGCTTTAAATCTTCCTATAGATGAAAGTAAAATCCCGGCATTTGTAAAACCGTATTTGGAAATGGGACAAAAACTTGGCTTCCTAGCATCTGAGAAAAATCGTGCTCCGGTTGTTTCTATAAAAGTAAGTGGTCAGGGTCCAATCGCTGAGTTTGTTGATTCTCTTTCAACATTCGTGACAGTTGGTGCTTTGGCTGAAAATAGTGGAGATACGATCAACTATGTGAACGCTGATTTCATTGCAAGTGAAAAAGGGATAAAAATAGAGACTGAAGCCTTAGCTGATTCATCTGTATATAAAAACCTTATCACTGTAAAACTTACTACAGATAAAGCTGTAACGACTATCAGAGCTACAATATTTGATGATAATGTTCAACGTGTTGTAGAGATCGATGGATTTAGTGTTGATGTGGCATTGAAAGGCAATATGATATTTTTTAAAAATACTGATGTTCCAGGAGTTATCGGAAGTGTTGGTACGATTTTAGCTGGTCATAATGTGAATATATCTGACTTCCGCCTTGGAAGAAATTCTCAATCTGAAGCACTTGCAGTTATCATCGTAGATAGCGCAGTAAGTGAAAATGTACTCAAAGAACTTAGTAGCCTTGATGCTTGTATAAGCGTGAGTTACGCAAAAATCTAATCTTTTTATTTCTTAGACAGAAGGTATTCTTCTGTCTAAATCTTCTCTCTTCTTCTTATTAATTAAAAGCTAGTCAATAATTTATCTTAATATATCAATTTATATGTAGAATTTAAAATGAGAGTTCTTACATGTAAGCTAAAAAAGGCTTACATGCTAAGTAAAAGAGTTAAAGAGGATCTGTTATTGAAACAGCTTTCTTTTCGTGGAATTGGAAGTGTCTTTCTAAATCTGCGTTATATAAAAGTATAGGTACTACTATTAAAGAAGCGATGACAGCTGCAATAGTTCCAAATATAAGTGAAACTCCAAGACCTCCAAATACCGCATCTCCAGCAAGGAGAGTTGAAGCTAGGATTATAGCCACAGCTGTCAAGAAAATCGGTTTCGCACGTGTTGCTGTTGCGTAAGCGATCGCTTCTGCTTTTGGCATACCTTTGTCATACATTAAAGATTTTGTAAAATCTATAAGTAGAAGTGAGTTACGTGAACTTATCCCGATGAGGGCAATAAAGCCGATGAGCGATGTCGCAGTTAAAAAGAAAGTATCTGCAGTGAAAAAATTCATAATCCAGTGTCCCACTATAACGCCTATAATAGAAAGAAAACTTCCTGTTAGAATAATACCACTGAGTGTATAGCTTTTATAGTACACAACCATAAGTAGGAAAATAAGTATCAGGGCTGCGATAAATGCACCACCAAGGTCTCTAAAAGTATCAAGTGTTACTTTCATCTCTCCATCCCATTTAAGATCATAAATATTGCCATCTTTTTTATCTTTGAGTTCAAGATCAAAGAGTCCTGTTTTTGTGATCTCATAATCATTTGTAAGTTCTTTTAAAATAGTTGCTCTTGCATCGATGAGTGGATAAACTTGGGAAACCATATCTGTTTCAGCCATGACGTTCGTCATTTGGTGGAGATTTTTGCTCATGATAACAGGATGAGACTGTGTTGGGATAACTGATACAAGTTCCGTTATAGGAACCATCATCCCATATTTATTCATAAGCTTAAGGCTTGAGAGTTTTGATTGAACTGTGTCAAGATCTTTTTTTGTAAATCTTTTTGTATCATTACTGAGTGATAAAAAAATTGGGATTTGGTCATTATATTTGGCAGAGTTTTTAACTGCAATGTCCATTCCCTCAAAGGCTAGATACATAATGTCATTTATCTGTTTTATCGCGATGCCTGAACGTGCAGCTTTTTCTGCATCCACTTTAATATCAAATGTGCTGTATATAGTATCTTCCATTGTGTCAACATCAACTAAACCTTTAGTCTTTTTGAAGATATTTTCAACTTTAGTCGATAAAACTCTAATGCCATCGGCATTATCTCCATAAATCTCTGCAACGATTGCAGCGAGAGTAGGCGGTCCAGCTGGAGGTTCAACAAATGAGATATCACTTTGTGGCACTATTGGCTGGCAAGTTTTAAGAACAACAGGACGAAGACGTTGTACCATGATATAAGATGGCTCTTTTCTTTCATCTTTTTTTGTAAGATTAACAACAAGTTCTGCTACATTTTCAGAGTTTTTAAATTGTGATCCTTTGATGAGACCAGCAAAGTCAAGAGGAGAGCCCATACCTAAAAAGACTTCTAAATTTTTTACATCTTTCTCTTTTTGCATAACAGATGCTACACAGTTTGAGACACTTGTAGTTTGCTCGATTGAACTGCCATCAGGTAATTTGACATAAATATTATAAGTGTCATTATTTTTTCCCGGAAGCATCTTCGCCAATACTAGCTCTGTTGGAATCATCATCACAGAAAGTATGAGAGCGACAATCGTTCCTATAAGAATAAATTTTCTTTGACTTTTGCTTTGCACTCCGTTTAAAACGGCTTTTTCAAATTTTTTAAACATTATTCGTGCTCCTCGTCATGCTTAGGTCTTTTGAGTATTCTTACAGCGAGGTAAGGGGTGAAAATATAAGCTACAAAAAGTGAAGCAATAAGTGCCACAGGAACATTTGCAGGAATCGGTTTCATAAACTGTCCCATCATTTGACCGACAAAGGCCATAGGAACCATCGTCATAATGATGGCTAAAGTGGCAATATTTGTTGGTGCACCGATCTCATCAGTCGCTTCTATCATCAACTCATCTTTATCTTTATGTGCTGAATCAACAGAGTGGTAATGACGGTGAATATTTTCAATAACAATAATAGCCGCATCGACTAAAAGTCCAAGGCTCAGTAAGAAGGCAAAGAGCGTAATCCTATTGATTGTTTGACCTGTGAGATAGGCTACAAAGAGTGTAATGGCAAGAATTGCCGGAACTGTAAAAGTTACAATCAGTGATTCCCTCCATCCCAGTACAAATATCAACAGAACAGCGATAATAATAATAGATATCACCAAGTGCATAACGAGTTCGTTGACGGCATCATTTGCACGTTCGCCGTCATTTCTCGTAATAACATAATTGATACCACTTTTTGAAAGCATATCTTTGTATTTATTGAGTTCCTCTTTTACAGAATCAGATATAACAACCGCATTTGTACCTTGAAGTTTAGATACAGTCAAGGTAACTTGATTTTGCATAGGTGTAAAAGAGTGTTCTTGTGTTTCAATACTTATTTGTGCTGATTGAAAATTTTGATAGTTATATCCGTCTGTGACAGTCGCGACTTGTTTGAGATAAATCGGAGAACCCATATATTCGGCAACCATGATATTTCCCACATCATCTATCGTTTGAATGGCATTTTTCACGCCTAAAATAACGATTTTATTGTCCTGTGTCCTATTTTTGATATTTGGAACATTGTAAGCAAGCGATTGTACAGCTTGAGAAATTTGACCTAGAGAAAGGTTATATCCTGAGAGTTTATTGATATCGACTTCAATATTAAACTGGTGTTTATGTCCACCTTTTAAGTCTGTAACAGCAACGTTTGGTAAGCCATTGATATAGTGTTGCATAGTTTTGACATGATCATAGAGATCTGTTTCAGACATATTTTTGTCATTGCTGTAAAACGCTACAGAAACAATAGGAATATCAACATCAATATCCAAAGGTTTGATAATAGGGTTCATTGAACCTTTTGGAAACATATTGGAGTTTTGCATAATCTTGTCATAGATTTTGAGGTTTGAATCTTCTTTGTTCTGACCTATAAAAAAGGCTGCATTAACGATCCCGACATTATCCATTGCTCTGCCGTAGATATGTTCGACACCTTTGACCTCTTTAAGTTTTCGCTCCAAAGGTTTAACGATAACACGTTCAACTTCCTCGGCTGTAGCTCCAGGAAGGGCCACGATAACAGTTGAACCGCTGACAACCATCTGAGGATTTTCCTCGCGTGGCATAACTTCAAGTGAAAGATATCCAAGCGCAAATAAAAATATTCCAAGTACCAGTGTAAGTGGATTACGAATAAATGCCTTAGCCAGCTTTCCGGCTATATCTTTTGGCGCATAGGGTTGTTGTTTCATACGACTCCGCCTTACTCAGCTGTAACCGTAGCATACATACCTGGATATACTACTCTATGATTAGGATTAAATGAGATCTTCACTTTAAATGAGTGCGTCATCGGATTTGAATTTGGTATGATCGCTGTTACTTTTCCTATAGCTACGATACCAGCAGAGGGGATTTCAACTTTTACTTTTTTTCCATAAGCAAATTTTTGAAGGTCATTTTCCGCAACATCTACAGAGATTTTAAGATCGCTTAAATCGGAAAGTACCATTGCCGGCATCCCCGGCATCGCCATCTCTCCAACTTTGATGTTTTTAGAGATAACAACACCATCATTTGGAGCTTTAATATTGAGGTAGTTGTATTGGTTTTTAACCTCATAGAGACGCGCTTGGGCCTGATTGACCTGTTGTTTTGCTATAGTGATCAAATCTTCAAGGTTTTTAGCTGCAAGCTGAAGATTTTCTACATCATATTTTGAGACCATATCTTTAGCTAAAAGACGTTTATTACGCTCGAGGTTGAGCTTAACATTTGAGTATTGGTTTTGATACATCTGAAGTGAAAGTTGTGCTTGTGAGATTCCAAGCTGGACTTGACTCATAGAAGAATCAATCTCTTTTGCATCGATACTATAAAGAAGTTGTCCTTTTTTTACTCTATCGCCTTCAGAAACATTTACCTGTGTGACAAAGCCCATAAAACGGCTTGTAATTATCTTTTGGTTATCTGAAATAACACTTCCTGAAACAGTCACAACTCCAGCAAAAAGTGCTGAACTTAGTAGTAATATTCCCAATATTTTTTTCATTCTTTATCTCCGTTTGATAGTTTTTCTAATGCAAAAACACGCTCGTTTCTTTTATTTTTGATCTCTTCAAGTTTGACGATCTTTTCAATCTGCTCCGATTGTTTAATGATAACTGTACTCATAGAAGTGAGTTGTTCTTTGTATCTTCCTTCATAGTTTTTATAAATTTCGTCTGCAAGTGCTAACTCTTTTTTTAAAGAGCTGATATCATCATCATAAGATGCAATCTCTGTTTTGATTTTATCTGCTTGAAGGATGATCCCTTTTTTTGCGATTTCTACTTGGGTCTTTGTTTTCATCTGCTCAATTTTGGCTTTTTGAATTGATGAAGCATCGATTCCACCATTAAAAAGATTCCAACTGAGTCTTGCACCGACTGTATAAGATTTATGATCATCAGCACTGCCTAAGAAAGTATTATCCGCAGTTGAAATTTCACCAAAAGCTCCTACTGTCGGATAGTACGCAGCATTTTGTGCACGAACCATATTGTCTCTGACTTCAAGACCTGTAGAGGCTTTTTTGATATCTATGTTATTTGCTAAAATTGCTTCATCACTTAGCTGTGGCATATTTACATCTTCACTTGGTGCCTGGATCGATGTGACATCTTGGTTTAGTAAAAAACTGAGATATTGGTATACAAGTTTTTCGTTTGATCTCATCTGGTTTAAAAGACGTTCGACATTGCCTTTTTTTGCCTGTACCTCAAGAAGATCAACATTTTTTGCATATCCTTCTTCAATCATACTTTGAGTTGTATTTTCTAGAGTATTGATATTTTTTTGAATGACACTGAGATTTTTGATTGCATCTTCAAGCAGAGCCATGTCGTAGTAGCTTTTTTTCACCTGATAGACTTTTTCATGGATAAGCGCATCTTTATCAAGCGTTTTCATCTTTTTCATTGCTTTTGCCATATTTTCATAGCTTGAGATTTTAAAGCCTGTAAAAAGTGCCAGTTCATATTTGAGTTTTGTTTGAAAGAAATTTCTATCTGCTGGATAGTTTAAGTCGTGAGGCTGAACGGTTAAAATATTTGGATTATTACTATCGAATTGTGAAAATCCAAAATCCCCAAAAGTAGCTTCACGCGATGCAAGTTTAAACCCAAACACATTTCCCGCGTCATTACTTCTTGCAATATCTTGTGTGAGAGTAAGGTTTCCAAAGTTAGATCCTTTTACTATATCGATATCTTCGCTTGCAATCTGCTCATCGAACTTAGCCGTTTTTAGTTCTAAATTATCCGATTTCACTATCTCTATTGCTTGTTGCATTGATAGAGAACCTGAAGTGTTGATATCATTTGCATAGAGCACAATTGAGACACATATAAAGCCTACAATTTTGTTCATCAAATCTCCTTTTGAAAAATAGTTATAATCTTAACATATAATACTTATAACTAGATAAGATACTAATCTTAGTCAGGTTATAAAAAATATGTATAATGCCCTACATGTAAGGATTACAATGAAGAGTATTATATTATTATTTTTAATCATTTCATCGCTTTTAGCAAAGCAATATACAAATGAACTGATTCGTGAGCATTCTCCATATTTATTGCAACATGCCCATAATCCGGTTCATTGGATGGCATATAACGAGAAGGCATTTCTCAAAGCAAAGAGAGAGCATAAACCAATATTCCTTTCCATCGGTTACAGCACTTGTCACTGGTGTCATGTAATGGAAAAAGAGTCATTTGAAGATGAAAAACTAGCATATCTGTTCAATAAATATTTCGTCTGTATCAAAGTTGACAGAGAAGAGATGCCTCAAATTGACACTTATTATCAAGAATTATACTTACATGTAAAAGATCATTCTGGTGGATGGCCACTCAATGTTATGCTCAGTGAAGATCAAAAACCTTTTTATATGGCGACTTATATTGCTTCAAAAACAGTGGAAAATCGAGAAGGATTTGATACTCTTTTACAAAAATATGGAAAATTTTATCAAGAAAACAGATCAGAGATAGAGAAAATTGCATCTCTGATGCTCATACAACAAGGGCAAGAAGTGAAAAAAATTTCTAAGATCAGTGTGAAAACTTTAGCTGACTCGATAAATGCAAATTTTGATGATCTTGGATTTGGTTTTAGTATCGCTCCCAAATTTCCGGAGGCTTCAAAACTACAATTACTTTTCACGCTTGCAGCACTCAAAGAAAAAGGGCTTGATGAAAAAGGCTATGAGATGCTTGATATGATGGCTCTTCACGGTTTATACGATCAAATAGATGGCGATTTTTTTTAGATACTCCACAGATGCATCTTGGGAGATACCGCATTTGAAAAGATGCTTTACAATCAAGCCGAACTTATCCCTTTGTACACTGATGCATACATTAAGACAGGCAAAAAACTTTATAAAGACATCGTAGAAGAAACGATCGCTTTTGTGCAAATAAGATTCCAGAGAGATGGAGTGTTTTGGAGTGCGAGTGATGCTGATTCAAAGATGGGTGAGGGCGGATATTTTACATTTACAAAGCGCGAGATCGATAACGCGCTTGAATATAATCCACACAAAGTTGAGATAAAAAAATCGCTTGGAGACTCTTTAGAAGGAAACTTTGAGGGCAAAGTCCATCTAAATTTTTACGCGCAAGAGAGACCAAAAGGGTTTGAGCTGTTTCGTAAAGAACTTCAAAAACTCCGAGAAAAAAGAGAATATCCTTTTATAGACAAAAAGATCAATACAGCGTGGAATGCTATGATGACAGAAGCCTATTATAAGGCTTCTGTACTTAATGAAAAATATAGTAAAGAGGGTGATTGCCATTTGCAAAAACTTTTACTTAGTATCTATATTAAGGGGAAGCTCTATCATCAAAAAATCGAGAAAAATACGCCGATAAAGGATGCTTTACTCGAAGATTACAGTTTTTTAATCTCAGCTTTGATAGAGGGATATGAAGTGCGTTATGATGAGAAAAAGCTAAAACTCGCAACAAAATTAAGCAACGAAGCAATAGCAAAATTTTATAAAAACGGTACTTGGTTTCTCAGCGATGAAGGCTTACATGTAAGAGCCGATATGAAAGATAAATACTATACGTCCGCACTAGCAAAAATGGTACAAAATCTACTCAAACTCTCTATCTTAAACGAATCGCTCGAGGATAAAAAAATAGCAGACACAACTTTAAACAATCTAAATGCTGAACTTTCACAAAAGCAGTCGGATGCTCCCGCTTTGGCAACTGCATATTTGATGGAAAGAATAGGGATTATTGGACTTAAAAATACTCAAACTAACCTTTTACGAGATAAAAAAGAGATTCAAATGTTCAACTATCCTTTCATTCTTACAAAGATGCAAAAAGATGCGGATATGTACTATGCTTGTAGTTTTAGCAGTTGTTTTTCCTCCTCAAAAGATCTCCTACATGTAAGAGAAAATATAGAGAAAATTTTTAATCCTTAGTAAACAAGTATGGATACTTGTAATTAAATTAAAATAAGACTACTATTGCAGCAGAAAATTACTAAAAGGATTTATAATGTCTCAAAGCTGTCCCCTAGCATTTAGACTCATCGATGGAACTGTGGCAAGAATAAGTGCTGTATTTGTCTCTTTGTTTGTCATCATATTTTTACTCACGGCCCAAAAGTTGTTTTTATTTTTCATCCTAGTTGATTTTTTGATGCGTTTATATGGACTCAAAAAATACAGCATTGTTTATAATCTTGCAATTTTTAGTAAAAAGATTTTTTCTTTTAATACCGAGATGACCGATGCAGGTGCAAAAAGACTTGCAGCACATTTTGGAGTTATTTTTGTCTTTTTATTGTTAATTGAGAGCTTTTTTAATTTACAAGTAATGCTTTATGTAACAGCAGGTATTTTCTTACTTTGTACAGGACTTGAGATTGTTTTTGCGTATTGTATTGGTTGTAAAATATATTTTATAATTAAAAAAATCTATCCAAGTTTTATGGAGTAACCATGGTCGGTGTCAGTTCAAAAGGGATATACGGCTTGGCCGCAATGCACGTGCTTTCTCATGCCCCAAATGGCAGAACAATGCAGGTAAAAGAGATCGCTGCGATGACATCACTTTCTCACAGTTATCTAGAACAACTGCTTTCACAACTTAGAAAATCAGGGCTGATCAGCAGTGTCAGAGGTGCAAGTGGTGGTTATAAACTTTCTCGTCTAGCACATGAGATAACTGTTTTAGAGATCATAGAATCACTTGAAGGTACACTCTTTGAAGTGGAGGGAAATGTGGGATCGAGTATCATACTAGAATCTTTTTGGCTAGATATGCAAAAAAAAGTTCAGGAACTTTTTTCACTTAAACTCTCCGAAATAGATCAG
>JAVHRU010000033.1:0-17384 GCA_036171835.1 Sulfurimonadaceae bacterium
CAGTCACCTACTCTACCGCTGAGCTAATTCGGAATATTTATGAGCCGCAATTATATGTAAAACAAACTTAATTGTCAAGATTTCTGGCGTTTTCTTTGTATATTCTTCGATAAAATTAGAAACTCAAGATTTCCAACTCTATTAATAACAATATCTCCGTTCTCAAGCATATTTTTTAAACTTTTTTGACTCGCTTCATCAAAGAGAAGTTCTATATCTGCATAGGTTAACGGACGTTTATCAAGGGTGTTTAATATCTCATCATCACTATAATGACTCTGAGAACTCTCAGCGTGTGTACGTGAAGCGATATGAATAGGCAAGGAAGGATCAAAAAGCTTTGAAAGCTCAAAGAGCTCACCATAACTTATTCCTTGTACAGGATACGCTGGTGGACGATCTATCGTGCCTATATCTATGCGCTCAACCTGAGAGAGTTTTTTTAAGACTTCATTTATCGCTTCGACCTCTTCTATGGAATCATTGATGCCATACACAAAAAGCACTTCAATATATAATTTGCCAGTAAACTTTTGTGAGAATTCCAATACCTTACATGTAAGCATCTCAATATCGATACCTTTATGAGGTCTGTCTATTTTTTTGAATACTTCCAAGGATACTGCGTCGAGAGAAAGTTTGACTTGATCGAGTTTTAAAAGTGTGTTAAAAACTTTTTCATCTATCAGCGTTGCACTATTAGACAAGATAAGAATCTCTTTATCCTCTTTAATCTTTTGAATCTCATCGATGAGCTCATCAAGATAGGGATAAAGCGTTGGTTCGCCATTTGCAGTGAGTGTAATGACATCAATGTTTTGGTGTTCTAGAAGTGCGAATTTCAGATCGTTGATAATAGTCTGTACGTCAGTTACGACTACTTGGTGATCAACTGTTGCTGAGGGGGAGAGCTCACAATAAAGACAGTCAAAATTACACTGCTTTATCGCGCTTGAGAGGTCAATGCCAAGAGAGTTTCCAAACCGTCTCGAATGGATCGGCCCAAAGATGGTTTTATTTTCCACTTACTCTATGACATTCATTAATAAAGTGTTTCGCATTTTCAACAGGGACATCAGGTAAAATTCCATGGCCCAAGTTAAAGATATGACGTTTTCCGCCCATGATCTCTTGAAGTGCTTCTACACACTCAGTCGTTGATTCTTTTGAGTAAAGACGACATGGTTCCATATTTCCTTGAAGGACATATTTATCACCCAGCTTATCTTTTGCAAATGCCATCGGCGTTGACCAGTCCACACCAAAAACATCAAAGTTTCCATACACTTTATCTAAAAATGCAGGAACACCTTTTGGGAACATGATGATTGGAATATGTGGATATTTTCCTTTGAGATAATCAGCGATCTCGACCATATATTTCCAAGAAAATTCATCATATTTTGAAGGCTCAATAGCTGCTGCCCAAGAGTCAAATATCTGAACAACATCGATCCCCGCTTGAATCTGTTTTTCCATATAAAGCTTCACAACTTCTGTCACTTTTGCAAGGATCTTATGAAGAAGCTCAGGATTGCTATACATCATCTTTTTACAGATATTATAAGTCTTTGTTCCCTCGCCCTCTATCATGTAAGTTGCAAGAGTCCACGGTGCGCCTGTAAAGCCAATAAGCGCTTTATCTTCAGCCAATTTTTCTTTTATAAGCCTAATCGTTTCATACACGTAAGTGAGTTTTGAAGCAGCTTCATCGCCACCAATGAGTCTCTCTAAATCTTTTTCACTTCTTATAGGATCTGAAAATTTCGGTCCCTCTCCTTTTACAAAACTCAAGTCCATTCCCATCTCATCAGGGACGACTAAGATATCGCTAAACATAATGGCTGCATCAACGCCCACAATATCCACAGGCTGAAGAGATACTTCACACGCTTTTTTCGGATCATGACAAAGGTTTAAAAAGTCACCTGCTTGCGCGCGGACTTCCATATATTCTGGCAAATAACGACCAGCTTGTCTCATCATCCATACAGGAGTGTAAGGTGTCTCTTTTCCAAAACACGCGTCTACAAATATTTTATTCATAAATATGTCCTTAATTTTATTAGATCAATTTTTAATCGTGATGTCCGACTTTACTTAGAAAGTATAAGCCTACACTTATCGCCGTAACTGAAAGTGCAAGATATAACATCTCTAATGCTCCATGATACTCAGTATGTCCAACTCTTTGAAAAAAGGTAACAACCAAAACCATTACAATAACTTTAGAAATCTTATCTTTCAGCTGATCAAGTGAGTGGATAGCAAGTATCTTGTTGTCTCCATCATCCTCTTTTGCAACATCAATATCAGAGATAAAGAGCTCATACAAACCAAACGAAAACAAAAGCATCACAACGCCGATAAGATAAAGATCCACCGCACCGATCACACCCCCTACGACATCTTCATGAAAGCTTTCTACATGCTCATGGTTATAGTAAGTCCAAAAAACTTTTTCTGCCGTATCATAAACATCAAAACTCGCTACCGCGAAAAGAACTCCAGCCCCGACAAGACCAAAAATAACGGCAAGAAGGATGATAAATCTCGTACTCCATAAACCGTTTTCAAATATTCTTTCTAACATTATTTAGCCTCCTGCATCTCTACCCATTTTTGAGCTATGCGCACTGCATTTGTCGCCGCACCGACTCTTAGGTTGTCAGCAACTACGAACATATGCAATATCTTTTCATCGAAAAGGTCATTTCTAATGCGTCCAACAAATGTTTCATTTTGATCCATACTTAAAGTCGGCATAGGATAGATACTTTCACTTGGTGTATCTAGCACGATGATATTTGGAGCTTTAGATAAGATCTCTCTTGCCGCGTCAGCTTTTACGCTGTTTTCAAATGTAAGTGTCAATGCTTCAGCATGACCGCGAAGAGTTGGTACACGTACACAAGTCGCACTTAGTGCGATATTTTTGTGCATGATCTTTGTTGTTTCATTGACCATTTTGAGTTCCTCTTTTGTGTAGCCGCTCTCTGTAAAAGAATCGATCTGAGGAATAACGTTAATAGCGATTTGATGAGGAAATTTAGTATGTTCCTCATCATCAAGTTTAAATGCAAAGAAAGCCTGCATCTGATTTACAAGCTCTTCCATAGCGGATTTACCTGCACCTGAAGTTGCTTGATATGTTGCAACATCAACGCGTTTGAGTCCATAAGCATCATCTAAAGGCTTCAATGCTTGAACCATTTGAATCGTTGAACAGTTAGGATTTGCTATAACCCCTGTTTTTGTCCAAAGCGCGATATCTTCAGGATTGACTTCAGGAACGACAAGAGGAACATCTTTATCCATTCTAAAGTGGCTTGTATTATCCACAACTACAGCACCGGCCTTTACTGCAAATGGAGCAAATTTTGCAGAAACACTTCCACCAGCACTAAAAAGTGCGATCTCGATCCCTTCCTCTTCAAAGACTGTTTCAGTCAACTCTTTGATCGCAAGGTCTTTGCCGTTAAATTCAACACTTTTGCCAAGGCTTCTTGCACTTGCCAAAGGAACGAGCTTTGCCAAAGGAAAATCGATCTCCTCTAAAACTCTTAAAATTTCTTCTCCAACAGCACCATTTGCGCCTACAACTGCAACATTATATTTACTCATATTTTTCTCCAAAATAATTTAATTTATCGTAACCCACGGCTCTCTAAAAAAAGAGATTCAGGGGTTATCTCATCGCCATCGCTTAATATAACCGCTCTTTGTACAACAGAGATAAGCTCTCTAATATTTCCCGGCCAACCATAGTCAAGAAGTTGTTGCTGCGCATCTTTTGAAAATGCTTTTTGGGTAAATCCATACTCTTGACAGCTTTGAACAAGAATATTGTGTGCGATTGGCAACACTTCTTCTTTCCGCTCTCTTAAAGGCGGGATATTTAAAGGGATTGTATTTAGACGGTAGTAAAGATCTTCTCTAAACTCACCATTTTTTATCTTATCATTTAAGTTGGCATTTGTCGCCGATATTATACGAATATCTATCTTAATAGATTTGGAAGAACCAAGGCGTCTGACCTCTTTTTCTTGCAAAGCGCGAAGAATCTTTGCTTGAACACCATAAGGCATCTCAGCGATTTCATCTAAAAATAGTGTTCCGCCGTTAGCATTTTCAAAATGTCCGGCCTTTGCTTCAGTCGCATCTGTAAAAGCACCCTTCTCATATCCAAAAAGTTCACTCTCAATTAAGTTATCTGGAATTGCCGCCATATTGATAGCGATAAACTCTTTTTTAGCTCTTAAAGAGTTTTTATGAATATATTTTGCGAACACCTCTTTGCCTACGCCGCTCTCACCTAAAAGAAGTATCGTTGCATCTGTTTTTGCTGCTTTATCTGTGATAGATAAAATACGAGTCAGTGCTTCAGATTTTGCTAAAAAAGCGCTTGGTGCAATTGATTTTCCAATGATTCCCGTTTTTTTTACCACTTTTGAGACTTCATCAGCGCGCTTAATAGCTTTGATCAAAGTATCTATCTCAAAGGGCTTGAGTAAAAAATCTTTTACCCCGAGCTGAATAGATTCTATGGCTCTTTGAAGTGTTGCATTACCGGTCATAATGATCACTTCATATTTGCCATTTAAAGCTTTTACAAACTCTATACCATCCATTCCAGGCATATTGATATCTGTAATAACAAGCTCAAAACTCTCATCAAGTGCCCTAAGAGCATCTTTTGGATTTTTAAAAGTTTTTATCTCAAACTCTTTATACTCATCCATTGCTATCTCTAAAGATTTACGCATATTGATATCATCTTCAACGATGGCAATTTTCATCATAAACCTCACTTTTTCAATGTTTGAAACTACTCTTTAAAAGGGGCTATTCTAACTAAATTATCATTAAACTCGACTGTAAAGCAAGTGGGCTTGAGGGTGACGGTGGTGAGTGAACTACTCATACCATTGGAAAGTGAATCAAAATTTCTTACATGTAAACTGAGTATATTGATATATGCAAAAAATTCGTCATCATGAGATAAAATTATTTTTTTGAGATCTTTGGTATCATTTGATAAAGGAAGATAAAGAGGAGAACCCACATGATGCCCCCTACAAGGAGTCATCGTTTTGGATATATCCAAACTGTCATTTAAGAGTGTCGCATCTTCGACAGCGTAGCGATAAGAGATAATATACTCGTCACCGCTAAGATAGCTAAAGCAGAATATTAACGCGCAAATTGAGCGTAAGAAAGTACTATTTCCATCTCTACTTCGCACAGACCCTCTTTAAAGCTTGTTTCAACCACATTTGCATTACGGATCGTAGCATCTACAGATGTACGTACAGTCGAACGTTGCATCATCATGTTACTGATACTGTCTTGTCCCTCTACTCTTACACCTTTTACTTTTTCAGCAATTAGACGATAACCATCAGCAATGGCAGCACGTTTTGCAAGTGCATAAGCTTGTGCGGGTGATGATGTATTTGTTGGAGCGACACCTTCACCAACAACACTGATACGGATTTCATGTGTTGGAGAAACCTCATTTACGAGTACATTATCTCTGATCACATCATTAGGATCAACAGGAGCCTTTATACATGAAGTAGTACGATTAGCATCCACCTCTTTTGTACAGTGTACATCATTTGCGAACACTGAAGTTGACATCAGTAGTGCCGCTAAAACGAGAGAATATTTCATTACATTTATCCTTAAAAGCAAGTTAGTTGAAACAGTTTAAGCATAAACTATTCCAATTCTAAAGTTCCAGTTTCTTCGCCTTCAAACTCTTCATCCTCTTCCTCTTTTGGACAGCGTGAAATACTTGCTACATCATCACCTTTGATAATGTAAACACCACTTGTATTTCTTGATGATTTTGAGATTGTTTGCATATCGACACGGATCATTTTACCACCTACAGTAAGCGCCATCATATCCATGTTTTCATCTACCATTAGACATCCAACTACATTGATACCTGTTTTTTGGTTGAGTTTCATAGCAATTACACCAGAACCACCACGGTTAGTTAAGCGGTATTCTCCAGCATCAGTTCGTTTACCGATACCTTTTTCACTGACCATTAAGATCTCTTGCTCATCGTTATCAATCACATTTGCATCGACAACTTTATCACTATCTATTTTAAATTTGATACCTCTAACACCGCGAGTTGAACGACCTTGTTCACGAGTTTTTTCTATATCAAACTTGATACACTGTGCTTTTTGCGTTACGATAAAGAGATATTTTGTCTCTTTTGTTGCTATCTTAGCAACGATTAAAGCATCGTCATCATCAAGGACGATAGCTCTAACACCATTACTTCTGATATTTGAAAACTCAGATAGGTTAGTACGTTTTACGATACCTTTTTCTGTAAAGAATGTAAGAGATTTATCTTCACTAAAATCTGTTGTTGGAAGGATAGAACGGATATTTTCATCAGCGACAAGGTTCAATAGGTTAACAACCGCTTTACCTTTTGCAGTACGACTTCCCTCAGGGATCTTATACACTTTTAACCAGTGAAGTTGACCACGGTCTGTTATGAATAATAAAGTATCATGCGTATTACATGTAAAGAATTTTTCTATAAAGTCATCTTCATAAATCGTAACAGCAGTTTTACCTTTTCCGCCACGACGCTGTTTTTCATACTGCACAAGAGGAACACGTTTGATATATCCACGGTGTGTGATTGTTACAACCATCGGCTCATTTGGAATGAGATCTTCGATATCGATATCATCATAATCATCTTCGATATCTGTACGACGCTCTATAGAATAGAGTTCATAAACCTCATCAAGCTCATCTTTGATGATACCATGAAGCACTGCCTCACTTTTTAGAATAGACTCTAGGTATTCAATCAGAATGGTTAGTTCACGAAGTTCATTCTCGATTTTTTCAATCTCAAGACCTGTTAAACGTCCGAGTCTCATAGCCACGATACTTGAAGCTTGAATCTCAGAAAAATCAAATTCGCTCACCAAGTTATCTCTTGCTTCCTCTTCACTCTTAGAAGCACGAATAACGCGGATAACATCGTCAATGATATTGATAGCTTTTATAAGCCCTTCTAAGATATGCGCACGTGCTTTTGCTTTTTCTAGGTCGAAAATAGTTCTACGGATGATAACTGTTTTACGGTGATTGATAAAATGTTTCAATATCTCTTTGATTCCGAAAATACGAGGTTCTTGGTTCAAAATAGAGAGCATGATAATACCAAATGTCGTTTGCATATTTGTAGATTTATAAAGGTTGTTAAGGACGATTTCGCTCATAGCATCACGTTTGAGCTCAATTACAACGCGGATACCATCACGGTCAGATTCATCACGAATCTCTGAAATACCATCAAGCATTTTGTCTTTTACAAGATTTGCGATAGTCTCGATAAGACGCGCTTTATTAACTTGGTAAGGAAGTTCATCAATCACGATAACGTCTTTGTTTGCTTTTTTCTCTATGTGAGTTTTAGCACGAACTTTGATACGGCCGCGTCCAGTCTCATACGCATCCATAATCCCTTTTTTTCCAAAGATCGTTCCACCTGTTGGAAAATCTGGTGCTTTGATGTATTCCATCAATTCATACAATTCACAATCAGGATTTTCTAGCAAGAGTTTAAGACCGCCAATGATCTCTCTTGGATTGTGTGGAGGAATGTTAGTAGCCATACCAACTGCGATCCCGCTTGAACCGTTGATAAGAAGGTTTGGAACACGTGTTGGAAGAACGTCAGGCTCTTGAGTCGTTCCATCGTAGTTATCGATCATATTGACCGTATTTTTCTCTAAATCTTTAAGTAATTCTCCGGCATATTTTGTCATACGAGCTTCCGTATAACGCATTGCTGCGGCGTTGTCACCATCGATTGAACCGAAGTTTCCTTGTCCATCAACAAGCGGCATACTCATAGAAAAAGGCTGAGCCATACGAACAAGGGCATCATAAACCGCTGTATCACCGTGTGGGTGGTACTGACCGATAACATCACCAACGATACGCGCAGATTTTTTATACTTTGCACCAGCGGAGAGGTTAAGTTTATCCATCGCATAAAGAATACGTCTATGAACAGGCTTAAGACCATCGCGAACATCAGGAAGTGCACGTCCAATAATAACACTCATCGAGTAGTCAAGATAGCTGCTCTGTAATGTGTCTTCTATATTTATGTTTTTGATTTGACTGTTATCTAATAAATCGTTCATCAATAATGCCTAGAAATAATTTTCGCCCATTTTAGCGTAACTACGCTTAATATTGCAAAACTAGGCAGAGTGAAATATTTACGAGGAACAACTTAGTTTCAAGGCCTTAAATTGATGCGGAGTCGCCTTTGTATATCGTGTCAACTCTGGATGCTCATCAAAAGGATTTTGCGCTACATGTAAGAGTTCATTAACTAAAGAAAAATCTCCGTCTTGCGCTTTTTCTATCGCTTCTTGAAGCATATAGTTTTTGAGCACATATCTTGGGTTGGCCTTTTGCATTGTTTCTTTAGATGGGAGCTCTTTTTCGTATACATCAAGCCACTCATTTATACGGGTTCTTGATATGAAAAGTTGTGTTATCTCATCTCTTGTTTCATATTCTCCAAGTGTTCTATAAAAAAGTGTGTAATCAACTGCATCATTTTGCATAATATTTAAAAGCCACTGTATCAGTTTTGAATACTCTTTGCTCGAATCCAATCCAAGTTTTGCACACATCAGCGCGTGATATTTTTGTACAAAAAATGTACTATAAGTTTCCAAAACTTCTTTGCCTTTGTCACTATTTATCAAAGGAGAGAGTGCAGTTAAAAGCATCATCAGATTCCAATACCCAATATTTGGCTGATTTCCAAAACTGTAACGACCCTCTGCGTCCGTATGATTACAGATAAAATCAAAATCATAGTCATCTAAAAATGAGTAAGGACCGTAATCAATAGTAAGTCCGGCGATGGACATATTGTCCGTATTCATAACACCATGCGAAAAACCGACACTCTGCCAGTGAGCCATCAATTCTGCGGTGCCTTTTACAATCTCTTCAAACATTAGAAGATAGCAGTTTTCACGTCCGACAAATTCACTGTAACTCTGCTTTAAAACATAATCAGCCAACAGCTGGAGTTTGTCATACTTTTTTTTATAGTAAAAATACTCAAAGCTCCCAAAACGTACCCAACTCTTTGAAGCACGTAATACGATAGCACCCTTTTCCCATCTCTCACGAGCCACATTCTCATCACTTCCGATAAGACCGAGTGCTCTGCTTGTAGGTACTCCCAAAGCATGCATCGCCTCGCTCATCAAATATTCTCGGATAGAAGAGCGAAGAACTGCGCGTCCATCGCCCTGTCTTGAGTAGCGCGTAAGTCCTGAACCTTTGAGTTGTAAATGCCAACCATCAAGCTCTCCAAGATTGATCGCTCTGCCGTCTCCAAGTCGTGGCACATAATATCCAAACTGATGCCCTGCGTAACACATCGCAAAGGGCTCACTTCCTTCTAACTTTAGTGTTCCATTTATTAGGTCAATAAACTCTTCACTTTGTAGTTCCTCTTTGCTTACATGTAAGCACTCTGCCAGCGCCTCATTCGCCGATATCAAGAATGGTTTTTTGAGCGGAGTCGGTGCGACTTTATGAAAAAACTCCTCATCGAAGTTCAAATAGTCTGTTTTTAGTTGTAATTGTTTTAGTTTCATAAGTGTGTTTTTACAGAGTAATCACTTTAATGCAGGTAAGCATTCCTATATAAATACAAATTCCCAGTCTTTTTTCAACTGATTAAATTTTAATCACTAAACTGATTTCTAGTAGTCAGCCAAGTGATATACTTTTCTCACAAAATTAATTCGCTCATTCGTGAGTAAAAAGGAAACTAAGATGAAAAAATGGCTTTTGGCAATTTCATTGCTACTACCTGCTCTAGCTTTTGGAGCTGACGCTCCAAAGATTGATACTGGAAACACAGCGTGGATGATTATGGCGAGTGCTTTGGTACTTCTCATGACACCGGCTGGTCTTGCACTGTTTTACGGAGGTATGACTCGCTCAAAAAACATTCTTAATACTTACGCAATGGTATTTGTAGGTTTTTCAGTTGCATTCATTGTTTGGATAATCGCAGGTTACTCAGTTGCATTCGGAACAGCTACAGGCGATATGAACATTTTCATGGGTGGTTTCGCAAATGTGATGCTTGATGGAATCAAATGGTCAGATTTGACAACTGTAGGTTTCTATCCTCAGTATGTATTTGTTTTCTTCCAAGGAACATTTGCCGCTATTACAGTAGCTATCGCAAGCGGTTCTGTGATCGATCGTATGAAGTTTTCTACTTGGTTAGTTTTTGCAGCCGTTTGGACAGCTGCGGTTTATGGACCGGTTGCTCACATGGTGTGGGGTGGTGGATACCTTATGAAACTCGGTGCTCTTGACTTTGCAGGTGGAACAGTTGTTCACATGAATGGTGGTCTTGCTGGTTTAGTACTTGCTATTCTTATCGGTAAAAGAACTGGTTACCCAATGATCGCAATGAAACCAATGAGTGTTATGCTTACAGCACTAGGTGCAGCATTACTATGGTTTGGATGGTATGGATTTAATGCAGGATCTGCATTTGGTGCAAGTACAATCGCTGGTTTAGCGGCTCTTACAACAACTGTTGCAACTGCGGTAGCTGCTGTTACTTGGTTAGTGATAGAATGGACAGTGTTCAAAAAACCTACTCTTTTAGGTGCGGCTTCAGGTGTTGTTGCAGGTCTTGTTGCGATTACTCCAGCAGCTGGATTTGTAGATGTTAGCGGTGCTATGATGATTGGTATCGGTGGTTCAGTAGTTGGATTCTTTGGTGTGGCAACACTCAAAAAGATCTTCAAATATGACGATAGCTTAGATGCTTTTGGTATCCACTTCCTTGGCGGTCTATGGGGCGCTGTTGCAACAGGTATCTTTGCACTTAATGATAAAGACCTTCTATGGGATGGTCCACTTAAAGCTACAGGTGATAGACTTGGACAGATCGGTGTACAACTTGAATCTGCAGCAGTAGTTGCACTCTTTACACTTGTAGGAACAGTGGTAGTATACTTCATAGCTGCGGCATTAACAGGTGGCGGACGTGTAGATGAAGAAACTGAAGCAGTCGGTCTTGATGAAGCAGTACACGGTGAACGTGGCTTAAACCTATAATATAAGGATTACAGATGAAAAAATTAGAAGCGGTTATCAAACCATTTAAACTTGAAGATGTAAAAGATGCCTTAGCTGAGATAGGTATCACAGGTATGACAGTAAGCGAAGTAAAAGGTTACGGTCGTCAAAAAGGGCACAGCGAGCTTTATCGCGGTGCTGAATATGTTGTAGATTTTCTACCAAAAGTAAAAATGGAAATGGTTGTAGCCGATGATCAAGTTGAAGCGGTATGCAACGCTATCATCAATGCAGCTAGAACCGGTAAGATCGGCGATGGCAAGATATTTATCAGTGATATCGACAAGATCATCCGTATCCGTACAGGTGAAACAGATGACGAAGCTATCTAACTGATATTTAACACATAACGAGCAAAGCCCGTAATGTGGCAGGGACATTTGTCCCTACAACCCCTTAAAGCTACCCGCATCTCCAAAATGTGGGAGAAAAATGATAGGGTTTTTTGAGTAGTATTTTTAACTTTTCCTCTCCTCCTCTAAGATTCAAAACGGATGTTTTAAGTCATAACAGGTTAAATCTACTACTCAATAAACTCTATAAAAATTTCTACCTGCTACACCTTATGATTAAACTCTTGTAAATAACAATAAGCATACAATTGTTCTAAACTTTTTTAATGAAGGATAGATTATGCTTGATTCGATTTTACTCCGCATTGCTAAAACAGCGATTCTTCACAGCTTGGATCCGAGATATCAGTTTGATAAAGAAACTCTTATACAAAAATATCCCTATCTTGCGCAAGAAGGTGCGACGTTTGTAACGCTAAATTACGATAAAGCGCTTCGTGGATGCATAGGCTCCATCATCGCCCATAGGCCCTTAATTGATGATATCATCGGCAATGCCTTATCTGCAGCTTTTCACGATCCAAGATTTTCACCTTTACATGTAAACGAACTCTCTCATCTTGATCTTGAAGTATCAGTTCTCTCCACTCCAAAAATTTTAGAATATGATAATTTTGATGATCTTCTAACAAAAATAAGACCACATATAGATGGACTGATCCTAAACGACGGAGTTTATCGAGGGACTTTTTTGCCACAGGTTTGGGAGCAATTGCCCCAACCTGTTCAGTTTTTAGAACATCTAAGCTACAAAGCAGGAGCCAATCCCTCTATCTACAAAGAACATCCGGCCATCTACACCTATACCGTTGATGCAATGCAGGAGAAATTTGATGCAATACTCCCAATATAAAGATGACGAGCATATCGTCTGCCTCTTATGTAAACATTACTGCACCCTCAAAAAAGATGGACACGGGATCTGTGGTATTAACTACAATGTCGATTCACATCTTGTAAACAAGACTTACGGACATCCAAGTGCTTTACATGTAGATCCGATAGAGAAAAAACCGCTCTATCATTTTATGCCAAATAATAAATCTCTTTCACTTGGCACCGTCGGCTGTAACTTCAGATGTCCATTTTGTCAAAACTATTCCATCTCCCAAACTTCTATCGTTGATGAAAGTGTGACTATTACACCCCAAGAGATCGTAGATCTTGCTCTAAAATATGAGTGTCAAAGTATCAGCTACACCTATAATGAACCCACTATCTGGTATCCATATGCAAAAGATATCGGCGTCTTGGCTAAGGCAAAGGGAATTAAAAATGTTTTCGTCTCTAGTGGATATGAGTCCCACGAAGTCCTAGAAGATATGCGCTCATGGGTCGATGCGGCGAACATTGATCTTAAAAGCTTCTCGCCTGAGTATTACAAAAAAGTTCTTAAAACCAATCTTGATGGCGTTTTGGAGTCTCTCATCGAGTTTGCCAAAAGCGACATCTGGCTTGAGATAACTACCCTGCTCATTCCAGGTGTTAATGATTCTGAAGAGGAAATAGAGCAAATGGCTGAGTTCATTGCGACCAAATTAGGCAAAGAGATTCCTTGGCATTTCAGCGCTTTTCATCCCGACTATAAAATGCTCTCTACTCCAAGTACTCCACTTTCTACTCTCACACGTGCAAAAGAGATCGCGCACAAACATGGAATAAAGTATGTTTATCTGGGAAATATTGCAAATGATGGCAGTACCTATTGTCCTACATGTAAAGAAAAACTTGTTGAAAGAAACGGTTATCAAGCGCATATCCTAAGCATTGAAAATAACAGATGCACAAATTGTGGATATGAGATAAAAGGAGTATGGTTATGAAAAGAGAAATGAGTGTTGCCGGAAGCTTTTATCCTGCACAGAGCAGCGAGACAGAAAGATATTTCGATCATTTTACAAAAGTCTATGATGAACAATTTCAACTTCCTAAAATCCATTCTAGAGCCATTATAGTGCCGCATGCAGGATACATCTACTCAGGATATACAGCCAATGTCGCATATAGAATACTACAACAAAGCAACCTACATACACTAGTCATCATCGGACCTTCACACAGAGTTGGATTTTATGGAGCAAGTTTATGTGAATTTGAAAGTTATGCAACCCCCTTTGGAAATTTACCAAGTTCAAAAGAACTTGCTACTGAATTAAAACAAAACTTTTCACTGCACTGCCTCCAAGATGCGCACCACGAACACAGTACAGAAGTACAATTTCCCTTTGTAAAATATTACATGAAAGATGTGAAAATTTTGGAGATTGTTTATGGAGAAGTAGATCCAAAAGAGATTTCAAAAATTATCGATTTTGTACTTGAAAAAGATCATGCAGGTATCATTATCAGCACGGATCTCAGCCATTTTCATACTTTACAAGAAGCAAACAAGTTAGACTCAATCTGCTCAGATGCGCTCAAAACACTTGACATACAAGAGCTCTATCAAGGGTGTGAAGCTTGTGGAAAAATAGGTCTAGATGCGATGATGCAAAGTGCAAAGACAAAAGGCTTACATGTAGAGTTACTCGATTATCGCACAAGTGCTGATACGACGCAGGATGATCAAAGTGTTGTCGGGTATTTAAGTGCTTGTTTTAGCGGATTTTGATTCTACATTTCAAACTGATGCTAATGTAAAAACCTAAGATTGCTATCATTGCAATTGTATTATGATGAGAGCAAGTAAGAAACTACTCTATAAGGTAGTGAAAAGGAGTCGTTATGCATCGAGTCGTCAAATATTCAAATATTGAAAATGAACTTCCCAATCTAGTAAAAGTATTAAGTGAAGCACTTCAAACTGATTTTTTACAAATACGTTTGATTGACAAAGAGTGTGATAAATATATCAAAGAATGTAGCAACGGTTGTCCTTTAACCGAGGCTACTTACGTTGTGTATTCTCCTCATGTTAAAAGAGAGGATCACCAAAATGAGCTTTTTGTATTTTTAGATGACACTGGCAATATTTTGTGTCATGTAGGTGGACATAATTTAGAGCTATACGGTCTTTTAAAACCTATGAATAATCTTTCTATCAGTGAAGAGTATAAAAATACGCTCAAGCCGAAAGTCTGAAATTTTAAAACTTGAAGTGATGTGTTAAGATTAATATTCGAAAGAAGTTAAGTAGTGGTGCACCCGAGAGCATTCAAATCCCTGACCTCCGGTACCATATGCCAGATATGTCAAGTAATGTATGATGAGCTAGAACGCCGCGGCGCAAAAGCTATCATGTATAAAACAGGATACTCAAATCTTAAAGTGAAGATGAAAGAGGTGGGAGCGGATTTGGCGTGTGAAGTGAGCGGACATGTCTTTTTCAAAAACCGTTACTTTGGATATGACGATGCGATCTATGCGACACTAAGAATGCTTGAACTCGTTCACGATGGCATCGATCTTGACGCTGAACTTGCAAAGCTTCCTGAGGTTTTTTCAACTGAAGAGATCAAAGTGGAGACGACTGAAAAAGAGAAGTTTCTCATCATTGATGTCGATGGCGTGCGTGTGATCTTTGATACAGGCTGGGGACTTGTGCGTGCGAGCAATACGACACCAGTTTTGGTGACACGTTTTGAGTCTACATGTAAGGAATTATCTAAAATATCATCTAGTGCCGTTACTTCATTGCTCAATTCAGGTTTACCGTACTTAACGCGACCAATAACATAAGGGCCTATCAGCTTAAGCATACCAAGATTATCCATAGGCATGATCTTAGAAAACCTTTCTCGAAGAGCATCCTTTAGCGCTCCTTCAGGAAGATTCATCTCAAATATGGGATGAAGTTTATCAGACACCCAACTCTGCACTCTTATGGGCATAGTGACTGAAACGACATTTTTTGCACTGTTGTCATAGGTAAATATATATTTGTTTGATTCTTTGGCAAGAGTGCCGGCTTTATCTTGGTTGGTATAAATCTCAAGATTTTTCATTGAGCTCTTCTAGTGTTAGAGGTCGGCCTTTTGAGCGCAGAGAAAACTCTAAGTCCAGTATATCTAAAACAGCCTCCACTTTTTTTATCCCAACTTCATCCACAAAGCCAGCTTCTATTTTTTTGATGGTGTTGATGGAAACAGTAGCGTATTCTGCAAGATCTGCTTGCGTCCACTTTTTTGCTTTTCTATTTCTTTTGACTAAAAAACCAATCTCATCTAAAAGCATCTTCTTCCTTAATCTTTATAAGGGCTATAATATCATAATTATTATATTTTATTTATTATAAGGGCTATTTTTGAAAATAAAATCTTGTTTTCATATCTTCAACATCACAGCAATGTTACGTAATAACTTTAAGTAACTGAGCATTCTCAGTTATCTGATTTTTTAGTAGCTGGTCTTTTGTATTGTAATTTACAATATCAATTTTAAAATCAAAATCAACTTTTATGAGCTGAGAAATCAGTTTTACTTTATTTCGACGAAAGTCTACTCGTGATAGATTGGAGTCAATAGCAATATCTATATCTCCACCTTTTTTACTGTCATCAACTCTGCTGCCAAAAAGATAGACATTTACATTGCCAAAACTTTTTTGAACTGCATCATTGATGGTATTTATAATTCGTGTTTGAAGTCTCACGATATATACCTTTTAGCAAAAGTTAATGAGTTGAGATAATAACTTTCAATTTTTTCAAAACTATCTACACAAAATTTTAAATCTTCTAAAGCCTCTTGAAGCTCCTCTGGATAATCGTGTTCGAGTTCATTTCTGACTTCTCGGAGTTCTATCCAGTTATCTAGAGAATCTATAATTTCTTCTTTTTCTATATAACCAAGTACTTCACTCATTTTCCCGCTATAGATACCTGCGACTTCCAAAAGCAATACAAAAATCTTTGCACCTAAAAAATCTTGCACTGAGTTAAATCTCTTTAGGTAGGCATCCAAAATTGCTCTTTGTTCTGCCTTAAGAGTATTGAAAACAAACTGATCATAAATATTTTTTTCCAACAACAAAGCTTCAATCAAATGTTTATATTCTTTTAAAGCAATGTAATGCTTTTCTAACTTATCAAATCTTTTTTGAAGTATCTTTTTTGTATCGTCAAGCTTCATTTGATTCCTTAGATTTTTATCGCCTATTGTACTAAAATTTTATTTAAATTGTGACCTTGTTCGTTTTACCCTGCTTTTCGCTATATCTTCAACTGATGTGGAAAAACCCTTACATGTAAGGATAAAAGTCTACTCACTCTCTTAAACTCTTTTCTCAAAAAAAGATCTTATTTGTACTTTTGTCAACTTTTCTTTTGGTAGAAGATAGCTTATATCATCATCTTCAATATCATCAATATAAAGCAATGCAGTAACTAAAAGCTTATAGGTTACTCCTTCTACAATATTTTCACTCACTTTAAAAATATCTCGTAAGCTCATTGATTCTTTAACTAAAAAATATAAATCATAGTAGTCTCTATATTTAGCCCTCAAAAAAAGTACATTGACTTTCATAGCGGCTATTTGATCAATTGTAGCTATATTTACTTTGCTAGAATCGCTCGGCTTTAGAAAACTCCATTTAGCATTAAAAAAAGTTACTTTCACACCATTAAGCAGCAAATCTATCTGCTCATCTGTTTGATTGATTATCTCTTTTGTTGCGAAATGTTTTATAAAAGCCATTATCTCTTGTTTATTAAAGTTGTCTTCATATGTAAAAAAATCTAAATCTTCACTTTTTCGATGGCATAAATGAAGCGTCAAAGCACTTCCGCCAACAAGAATATACTTATCTAAAAATCCACAAACATCTACAATCCTCTCTAAAACCTCTTTCGTTTTAGGAAGCAAGCAGTTTAAGTTTTTCAAATCTTTCAT
>JAVHRU010000034.1:0-3830 GCA_036171835.1 Sulfurimonadaceae bacterium
TATGAATTACTCTGATTATATCATAAGTTCATTTTCCTTATGAGTAATATGTAAAGTTTATAAAATTGAATTAGTATTAAGCCGTTTTCGCTAAAATAACATAATTATTTATTTGGAGAAGAGTAGCGTTGTCATTGAATTTACAAACACATACAGAACATTTTACCAATCCTCTTTACCTAGAAAGCGGACGTATTTTAGAGCCTTATGACATTACTTATGAAACATATGGAACTCTAAACGAGGATAAAAGTAATGTGATTGTAATTTGTCATGCGCTTACCGGTTCACATCATGCAGCTGGAATTTACGAGGGTGAAAACAAAGCCGGCTGGTGGGATGGATTTATCGGACCAAATAAAGCTGTTGATACGAACAAGTATTTTGTGATCTGTACAAATGTTATAGGAAGTTGTTTTGGTTCTACGGGTCCGATGTCATTAATGTATCCTCACCATGAACCTTATCGTTATAAATTTCCAGTTGTTTCTATAAAAGATATGGTAAAAGCACAGCGCATTCTTTTTGACAGACTTGGCATTCATGAAGTTGAGGCCATCATCGGTGGTTCTATGGGTGGAATGCAAGCATTGCAGTTTGCTATAAACTATCCAAATTTTGCAAAAAAAGTTATTTCCATGGCGGCGACTTACGCGACGCAAGCTTGGGCAATAGCCTTTAACAAAGTCGCAAGTGAAGCGATTCTTAAAGATCCAGATTTTAAAGATGGCAACTATAATCCAAAAGATATCCAAGAAAATGGTCTTAGCGGAATGGCAATAGGGCGCATGGCTGGACATATTAGCTTTTTATCTCATCACTCGATGGCTGAGAAGTTTGGGCGTGAATACAAAAGAAATGATGGACTTTTTGAGCTTTTTGGAAAGTTTCAAGTTGAGTCGTATTTAGAATATAATGGTCAAAATTTTACAAAATGGTTTGATCCGCTGACTTATCTTTACATCACAAAAGCGATCAATATTTTTGATCTTGCTCGTGGATACGATTCTCTTGATGAAGCTTTAAAAAACGTTACATGTAAGCTTCATCTTATCGGCTTTAAAAGTGATATGTTATTTCAAAGTGAAGAGATGAAAGTGATAGGCGATACCTTAAAAAATATCGGCAATACAAATCACAACTACTTGGAAGTGGATAGTGATTATGGGCATGATGCCTTTTTAGTTGAATTAGACAAATTTGATACTTACGTAAAAGAGGTGCTCGATGGCAAAGAATGATTTTGAAACGAAACTTGATAACTCTAAAAAGATTTTAGAGACTTTAATGAATCCTGAGATTACACTTGAAGAGAGCGTTAAAGCGTATGAATCTGGAATGCAAGAGCTTCAAGAAGCGCAAAAACTACTTGAAACTGCGCAAATAAAAATCCAAGAGATAAAAGTAGCGCAATGATTGCCGCAGTTTTACAGCTTCCATCAATTGGGATGAGTTCAACAAAACTTTATCATTATGTTCGCATTGCACATAAAAAAAATGTGAAAGTTTTGGTTCTAGGCGAGTATCTTTTAAACTCTTTTTTTAAAGAGCTTGAAACGATGTCGGTTGCTATGATAAAAGAGCAGTCAGAACATCAGACGAAAATCTTAAAAGAACTTTCTTTGACATATTCTATGACGATCATCGCTCCACTTATTATTGTTAAGAAAAAAAAGCTATATAAGAGCATAGTTAAATTTTCCCCAACTTCTATCTCTTACTATTATCAACAAATCCTTATCAACTATCCGCATTGGGATGAAGCAAAGTTTTTTGCTAATGAAACGACCTTTTTAAAAGCACCGATGGTCTTTAGTGTAGAGGGCTTTAAGTTTGCCGTGATGAGTGGATTTGAGATGCATGTGGATAAACTTTGGGCTATGGCCTCACATAAAAATGTTGATGCCGTTATCGTACCGAGTGTTTCAACATTTGAATCTGCATCAAGATGGAAAAACCTTGCACAGATGAGAGCGTTTACTCATAACTGTTACGTGCTTCGAGCAAATAGAATAGGTGAGTATAAAGAAAATGAGTACACATGGCAGTTTTACGGAGATTCATTTTTGATAGATCCAAATGGAGAAATTGTTAATGATCTTGGTAACAAAGAGGAGTTGATGATCGTAGAGATGTCACACTCAGAGGCAAGAGAAGCAAAGAAAAACTGGGGTTTTAGAGAGCTTAATACGAAATACTAGCTTTACATGTAAGGATTCAAAATGATGCAATTTTTTCATCGTCAAATTCAGCTTTGGGGCGAGGATACACAACGCTCTTTACAAGAAAAAAAGATCGTTATTATCGGATGTGGTGGACTTGGTTCCTCTTTGGCTTTTGCTTTAGGTGCAAGTGGAATAGGCGAAATTCATTTAGTCGATTTTGATGAAGTGAGTGTTCATAATATCCATCGCCAAATCGCTTTTAAAGTGGGGGACGAAGGTAAAAATAAAGCTTCAGTAAATGCACAAATCATGAGAGAGCGATCTCCATTTGTGAAAGTTGTAGAGCACGAATGTACCTTCAATGACTTCAAAAAGAAAAATATAGCAGTCGATCTTATTATAGATGGGACTGATAATCTTCCAACGCGCGGTGAGATAAACAGTTATGCAAAAAGCGTAAAAACTCCATGGATTTATGGAAGTGTAGAAGCTTTTAATGGGCAGGTTTGTTTCTTTGATGAGGCTTCATTTAATGATGTCTTTAAGATCACACAAAAAACTCCAGCGGGAATTGCTGCACCAATCGTAATGCATATAGCTTCACTTCAGGCAAATCTAGCTTTGAGATATTTGGCTGGGCTTAGTGTCAAAAAAGACTTTTTGTACTATCTCTTTTTTAACCAAGAAGGTGAATTAGTCACGCAGAAGTTCTCTCTTCCAAAGGGATGAAAATACTCATAGTAGAGGATGATGCAAACATTCTCTCTTTTTTAAGCAGAGGTCTTGTCGAATCCAATCACACAGTGACAACTGCCATGGATGGCGAAGAGGGTGAATACCTTGCTCTCACGAACAGTTATGATGTTGTCATTCTAGACTGGATGCTTCCTCACAAAAATGGCATTGATCTTCTTCAATCAATCAGAGAAAAAAACATCATAACTCCTGTACTTATGCTCAGTGCCAAAGGAGAAATCAAAGATAAGATCTTTGGTTTAAAACATGGTGCTGATGATTAAATGAAAAGCTATTGTATAACAAAGAAAGCGAGTTTCATAAAGTGAACGAGTTTTATTATAGTTCGGTAATCTGCACTTCAGTAAGTGAAAATATTATGACTAATATAATCAATAAAAGCTTTATGGTTCTTGAATATGCTTTTGAATATGAGATAAAAAATGAGGTCCTCGATTGTGACATTCTTCCAAAAAAATGAAAATAAAGTTCACTTAGGCAAAGACTAAAGAGGGCTTTGCCTCTCGTTAATCTTTAATATTAGAGCGTATGAATGTAAGTTGCAACTTTTTTAATCTCTTCATTTGAGAGACCTTTTGCTTGGGCTGCCATGATATTTTTCATAGTTCCACCGTATGTACCACTCTGATATCCTTTAAGGGCATCTTCGATTTTTGCTATTTCCCAGCCTTGGATGATTTGTGACGCACCAAGGGCTTTTTTCTCGGCATTATTTCCGTGACAACTTTTACATTTATTGAAAACAGCTTCACCACTGACCTCTGTATTATTGGCTACAGCGATAGGCTGTATAGGCGCTTTGTGTGTTTGAATAGTTGCTTTTTCTACTTTAGCTGGCACTTTTTCTGCTGGAAGAGGCGCTTTTTCTTCTTGAACAGGCACTTTCTCCGCTTGAGCAGGTACTTTCTC
>JAVHRU010000035.1:0-3750 GCA_036171835.1 Sulfurimonadaceae bacterium
TTTATCAATAATTAATATAAGTTTGATGTAATAGCTGTGTTACCATAGTTATCGATTGTAATGTTATAATCCCGATAACAGTTTTAGCGCAAGGTTGGATTATGATCAAATACTTTATAAAAAAGACACATAGAATAGAAGTATTGGACGATCTGACATTTTTAGAAGGTGGCGAGAATAAAAAAGAGGACATTATCTGGATAGATATGCTCCAGCCAACTTCAGAAGAACGTTTACATGTAGAAGAGATGTTCGATATTAAATTTCCTACAAAACAGGAAAGTGAAGAGATCGAAATTTCTTCTAGATACTGGGAAGAAAACGAGAAGATCGAGATCAATAGCTATTTTCTTGTCAGCAATGTTGAACATCCTTACAATGAAACGGTTTCTTTTATTATCAAAGGTAAACTGCTCATCTCCATACGTTACAATCAATTACGAAGTTTCAATGAGTTTATCAAGCGTTTTACTTCTACTCCAAAAGAGTTCAAAGATGGTTATGAGATCTTTTGTCAGATTATCGATATCAGGATCGATGCGGACGCCGATACGATAGAAAATCTTGCAAAAGAGATCACAAAACTTCGCCGTCACGTCTTTACAGACTACTCAAATGATGATGAAGAGATACTTGAAAAAATCTCTTTATTTGAAGATCTAAACATGAAGATTAGGGAAAATCTTGTTGATAAGCAAAGAATTTTGACATCGCTTTTAAAATCAAATAAATATAGTGGAGATCTGAAAAATGAGATCATCATCATGCTTAAAGATTTAAAATCACTCATCGAACATACGGATTTTAATTTTGAAAGACTTGATTATCTTCAAAATATCTTCCTCGGTATCTTGAGTATCGAGCAAAATAAAGTTATTAAAATCTTTACTATCGTGAACGTGGTTTTTCTTCCACCCACGCTCATCGCAAGTGTTTACGGCATGAACTTTAATTTTATGCCTGAATTACACTGGGACTATGGATATCTTTTCTCGATCTTTTTGATGATACTTTCATCTGTAACACCGATCTATATCTTTAAGAAAAAAGGGTGGATTTAGGTATCGCTCATTTGAGCATCAAGATGCCGGCAAATCTTCCCGTGTTGCCCTCCGCTCTGTAAGAAAAAAATTTGTGGGTATTGCAAGCTGTACAGATGCCTTCATTTTCTATATTTTCTTCTTTGATTCCACATTCAAGAAGCTGCGAAAATAGAATTTTGTTGAGATCAAGATAATATTTATTACCTTTCACTTCAAATGCATAATCGAATTTTTCTTTCGCTTGCTCATAGATTTCCGCTCCGACCTCATAACAGCAAACTCCGATAGCAGAACCAATGGAGACGACAATGTCTTGAACTTTAGAACCATACTTATTTTTCATCGTTTCAATCACGTTGGTCACGATGTTATCAAATGTACCAGCGCGTCCTGCATGCGCGACTCCGATCGCTTTACATGTAGGATCATAAAACAAGATAGGCGTACAATCTGCGACCATGACCATAATAGGAATATTTTTTTTGTTTGTCACGAGTGCGTCACATGTCGGTGGAGTGTCGAAATTGTCTTGCTCTCTCACTACATGTACTAGTTTAGAGTGAATCTGTTTCATATGCACTAAAGTATCTTTTTTATACTCAAGTTTATTTGCTAAAAATGTGTGGTTTGCATTGACTGCATCGATATCATCGCCCACATGGAAGGCAAGATTAGCCCCGAAATCTCGAGTAGTAAATTGATAAAAAATTTCTGTAAATGCATCAAACTTCATAAAAAACCTTTACTTCATCATACTTTGACTATATTCTCAATCATTTGATTAAAGATGATTTTGTGGATAAAGTAAAGACTGTACCAATAGAGATGTCCAAAAATACCTGAGGGATCAAAATAGGGACGCATCGTCACTAGGGCTGTCGGGCTTCCCTCTTGGGTGTCAATGCTAAATTGAAGCCAAGCATTTCCCGGAGTTTTCATATTTGCTTTTAGACGAAGCACTTTATGATTTGGTGCATTTTTATAATAGGTTACAACCCAAAAATCAATATGATCGCCCACGCGCAAGAGTTTTGTTGCAGGTCGGACACAGTTATTTAAACCTGGTCCTCCCATAATCGTATCGATAAAACCTCTCGCCTCCCAAAGCCAACGAGTTGAGTAATAACCGTTTTTCCCACCAATAGATTTGATTTTGTCAAACACTTTTTTTATATCTTCAGCCGGAATGGTTCGTATGAATTCATCATGAATCAAACCGTCTATCTCTTGGGAACTAAGTTGAAAAAATTGTTTTTTTGTATTGAAGTTTAAGACAGAATACTCAAATGGTGTAGACCATGTACTATTGATGTACCCCTCTTCACAACGTTTTGCGGCGATCAATAATGACTCTTTAAAAGAAAGAGGTTTGATCGGTGAATCAGGATCGATCTTACTGATAGGATAATTATGAACGATCGCATCACAATAAGCACCTTCAATAAGACGATAAACTAAAATATAGGGCATACCTGACATGCGTGAAGCGAACCAGCTGATGAGTTGGGGACGAAGTACAATACTAGCAAAAGGAATAAGGATGGAAGTTAAATATTTACCGTTGACTGTCTGTGCATAAATCTTCACAATATCACTATAATGAAGTACTTCATCGCATCCGATCTCGGCTATTTTGTCATAATACTTCGGATTGAGTAAGGCATATAAAAGATAATCAATAACATCGTTCACAAAGATAGGTTGGCAATAACCTTCATTGTCTCCTAGGGATGGAATGAGGGGAAGTTTAATGCCTAACGAGCGTATAAGTTCAAAACTTGCAGATCCTTCACCCACGATAACACCTGCTCGAAATTCCGTCACATTTGGATGTCCTTTTCGTAAATATTCTCCTGTCTCATGACGACTTTTTAGATGTTCTGAGAGTGGACGGTCAGCATTATCAACACCAAGCCCTCCAAGATAGATGATCTGTTCTACTTTTGCATCTTTTGCGGCAGAAGCAACCAACTCCGCCATATCATTATCTTGATTGAGGAAATTTCCATTTTCAATATTAAGGGAATGTACAAGGTAATAGACAGCATCGACACCCTCAAGTGAATGTTTGATCACATCATAATTACTCTGTTTAATCTCTACTTCTACTAAGCACACATGTGAACTTTTATTCATCAAAAGCTCACAATCGTCCTGAAGATAAAGCAGCTTTCTGAGGTTGCGGGTAAAGAGGGTAAGAGTGTAGCCTCTATTGTAAAGTTCCATAACAACCTTAGTCCCAATATATCCCGTGGGACCAAAAATAGCAATATGTTTTTTCATTCTATTTTCCTATGTTGGCTTCATGGCAATTTTACCCTCTTTTAGGGTATAGATTGGTAAATAGTAAGGTTTTTTTGATGAGGTCTGTATTGTTTGAAGAAAGTTTTGTTGTGAAAGATAAAAATAATTTGGTGGAGACGTGCGGTATCGAACCGCAGTCCAAAACCAAGCTACTCCTAACGTCTACATGCTTAGAGAAGTTGTTTGGGTTTAATCTTGCTTCACACTACTTGCAAAGCTACGCAAGACGAGCCTCTAAGTTCATTTTAGGACGAGACAAGCCTAAAATATATCTGCATAAAGGGTGATACTTCGGGTCCTACTTATCCAGAGTCCGTAGGTGAAGCAGCCCGCCTCCGAAGAGGGGATAAACTTATGCTACTGCGTAAGCTGGGCGGTAATTTGTGTTGTTTGCGTTTAAGCA
>JAVHRU010000036.1:0-3722 GCA_036171835.1 Sulfurimonadaceae bacterium
ATTTATAACTAAATTAACAATCTCTTTATCCATTTTAACATGACTCATAAGTTCTTGCATACTAGTATCAAATAGAATATCTAACATTGAGAACATACCAGCTAAATAAGCTTTATCTTTCATATGCAGAGGTGCGTCTTCTTCCATTTTTTCAGCTCTTTTCTGAGCTAGCAATAAAACATTTTCAGATAGTGGACTTGTTGATACTTCAGAATAGATATAAAGTAGTAACCATCGCATTAACCTTTCTCTACCCATAAGGGTAATAACTTGTGTAATAGAATCTATTTCAGATGAAAAATCTTTTTGATTATTAAGATATTTTATGAGCTTGAGTGATAAATCAGGTCTGCTTCTTACAAACTTCTCTACCTTTGATGTTTCAGCATCTTCTTTAAGTAATCCTATTAACTGTAAAATGACAATATGTGTTGCCTCTTTATGAATATTGATTTCTATTACCTCTGGCTTACTAAAATAATAACCTTGAAATAAATCAAAGCCCATTTTGATACAAGATTCATATTCTTCTTCAGTTTCAACTTTTTCTGCAAGAACTTTTTTGCCCAACTGTTTAAATTTTGACATTAGATTTTTTAAGTTTTCTTGATTTGATGACATTACATCAATTTTAACTAAACTAATATACTTCAATATTGGAGTAAATTTTTTAATCATTTCGGCACTACAATCAAAATCATCAATAGCAATCACAAAACCAGCTTTGTGATATTGAACAATTTTTTTAATCACTTTTTCTGTTAAGTCTGTAGTTTCTAATACTTCTAATACAAATATATTTTTATCAAGAATATCTATTATTCCAGATGTCAAAACAGTTTCATCTATATTAATAAATGCTTTAATATTTTGTGGTACCACATCTGTTATGGTTATATTTGCTAATACATTCATCATAACCTGAGATGTGGCTTTTAAATTTGTTGGGAACTCTTTAATTCCATGTGCATGGTCACGAAATAATAGTTCATAAGCTATTATTTTATCATTTACATCTACTATTTCTTGTCTTGCAATATACGCTTTTTCCAATGGCATGGCCCTATATAATATTGTACTGTTAATATATTTACTCAATTTTCGTGCATAGACTCCATAAACAAAAGTTGAGTATTAAAGCCCAAAAAAATAGGCACTTCTAAATGTACCTAAGAAGTTAAACTTTGTTTTTTACGTCTTATAATTTACTAGTATTATAATATATTTTAATAAATAAATTTTTCTAAAGTCCCTATTATTGGTATTTTTACGTATATTGTGGTAAATATCTTCTTTATAACTAGACATACCTAAATTGGTAAAAGCAGGAAGAAAAGTCAAAATAATAACATGGGATTTTAGCCCTCATATAAGGGCATTTGAGGCTATTTTATAAGGTTAGCTGATTCTGTTTTTCTAAACTTTATCATCTTAAATCTTTCGCCTAAAAAATTTGGCATGATAAGAAGTTTTACTTTTTGAAGTTCTTGCTCATAGATTTTCTCATCTACATTGGCTCTTAGCATCTCTAAAAGTTCTAAAATTCCCATATCCACAAGAGCTCTCATCTGTGCTTGTAACTCTACAAATTCCACTCCAGCATCGATAAAAGCATCTTTTATATGTTCAAATGTCACATCATAGGTAATATCCGAATTTTTAAAAAGTTCATCGAGATTATTGTTCTCATCAAAAAATGGAAATACATCATGGTTTTTATAGATACGAATAGAAAAATCAGGTCTGGCCATCATTTCGCCATAATCAAAACTCATAAACTCAAATCTCTGGGCACTGCCTTCCATCTCTTTGGCAAACTCTTCATACCCTACGGCAATCTCGCCTTTATTTTTATAATATTTTTTTACTTTTTGTAAAATCGCTTCATCTTCTGTATCAAACTCTACTTTGCCCTCTTTTACTGAAGCGATTTTGCCATTATGTAAAAGTTCACAAGGAAAGGCATCAAAGATCTCGTTTGCGACAAAAAAAGCACTCCTACATGTAAGCTCACTTAGCGACTTGTAGTGCGTCAAAGAAATCACATCGCCAAAGCTCACATGGAAGTAGTTTCTCTGCTGTTCTTGAAGCGTGTCAAAGCGCTCAATGATGACAAAATTCAGCGTTTCAAGAAGCTCTGGAGCGAGAGTATAGATAAACTCCACTACATCTGCTAAAAAGTAGCCGTGATGCGCGCCTATTTCACAGATGACTCCGTCTTTATCTAAAAAACCATCTTCCACCAAAGAGATGATATGCTTAGCAATCGTTCCTCCAAAAAACTTAGATGTACTCACAGAGGTATAAAAATCGCCCTCTTTTCCGATCTGTTTGTAGTTAGCGTAGTAGCCTTCTTTACCGTAAAGCCACTCGCTCATATATTGGCTAAATCTCATAAAATTTATATGTTTTTAACCGAAGCGTTAAGACGTTTAAACCCTTCATCTATCTCTTCTTGCGTAATTGTAAGTGGAGGTAAAAGTCTTAGAGTGTTTTTGCCGGCTTTTAAAACCATGACACCATGTTCTCTTGCGCTATTGATAACTTTTGAAAGTGTATCAGCATCTTTTGCACGAAGACCGCACATCATTCCCAGACCCACTTTTTCAGTAAAAAGATTTTGATTTTCATTGTAAAATCTTTCTAATGCTTTATCAAAAAGAAGCATATTAATTGCCAATTGTCCACTTGCATCATACTCATTTAAAATGTCCATCACTTCACAAATCGCTGTAGAACTGAGGTAATTTCCACCAAAAGTGGAACCATGATCTCCAGCACTAAAAATATCTTTGAGCGTTGTCATTACTACGCCCACCGGCACACCACCGCCAACACCTTTTGCAAGTGTCACGACATCCGGCTCTATTTCGTACAGATTAGATGCCAAGAATTTTCCGGTTCTATAGACACCTGTTTGAACTTCATCGATGATGAGTAAGATATCTTTTGATTTTAAAAACTTCGCAAGATTTTGCACTGTTTCTTTATCTTGAGGCTGAACTCCGCCCTCGCCTTGAACAAGTTCTATCATCACGGCTACTGTGTGAGCATCGACTAAACTCTCGATTTCATCGATATCTTTAGCATAGACAAAACCATCTGGAAATGGCCCAAAATAGTTGTGCATACTTGCTTGTCCAGTCGCTTTTCCCGTCGTAATAGTACGTCCGTGAAATGAATGGTCTAAAGTGATAATCTTATATCTTTTGATCTCTCCATCTTTTTCACCATATTTACGTGCTATCTTGATAGCACCCTCATTTGCCTCAGCACCGCTGTTTCCAAAGAAACATTTCATATCATAACCACTAGCCTTTACAAGTTTTTCTGCCGCACGCGCTTGAGGTGCGATGTAGTAAAGGTTTGACATATGAATCATATTTTTGACCTGAGAACATAATGCGTTTGTAAGTCTTTCATTTCCATGACCAACGCTCACAACAGCGATGCCTGAAGTAAAATCGATGTAATCTTTGCCGTTAGCATCGATGAGTTTTGCATTTTTGCCACTTACAAACTCTACATCCGCCCTTGCGTATGTAGGTAAAACAAATTTATTATCTAGTTCTTTTATTGTCATTTTAAACCTTAATTGGTGATTTATATATTATTATCGGAATTATACATCTAATCTTCCAACATCTTACTTATAGCTTCCATCGAAGCCAAAATTTAAATCTGAAGTGCAATTTTTTGACCTAAAAAATCATACCAATTTT
>JAVHRU010000037.1:0-16570 GCA_036171835.1 Sulfurimonadaceae bacterium
TTAGGTTGTAACTATTCAACTTATGAAGCTCTGGGATTTGCAACCTATGATGAATTTTTGAATGCATATAATAATGATTTGTCGAAACTTGTTGAGCCGACAGAGGGCTGTGTTGATGTCACACATTATGATTGGATTCAACATATTGAAGAGGGGCAAGACCACTGTATCAATATCAAAAACAAAACTGGAGAGGTTATTTCCTGTAGTTTGAGATTGCAAAGTTTTGCCTTAAACGGTGTTGTTTTACATCTCCTCTTGCTTGAAAACCAATTTATTATAGAAAGAGCTAAAAAAGCGCATGCATATTTTGAAAGTTTTAAAAAACAGTTTTTGACAAATATCTCGCATGAATTTAGAACGCCGATGAATAGCATCATCGGCTATACAGAACTTTTAAAAGATACGAGTTTAGATAAGCCTCAAAAACAGTACCTTCTAAATATAGATAACAGTGCGCATATGATGATGAGCAATATAGAAAATCTTTTAGAACTGATGCAAATAGAGAGTGGTGTTGCCCTCCAAAAAGATGTGCTCTTTAAACCTTTTGAAGAGTTCGAAAGACTTTCAAGCGAATACAGTGTTGTAGTGGAAAATCATAATCAGCAAATCTTTTTTCTGATTGATCCACATCTTCCTCAGCTAATGTTGGGAGATTTTGATAAGATCAAAAGAGTTCTTGTAAATCTGATATCAAACGCAATAAAATATTCTAAAGATAAAGATGGAAAGATTATCGTAGAACTTAAAGCCAGATATAACAATGATCAAGTCATGGTGGAATATTCTGTTAGCGATAATGGCATTGGTATTTCTCAGGATAGAATGAAAAGTATATTAAGACCTTTTGCGGCTATTTATGATAAACAAAGAATAGCGCAAGAGGGCATAGGTATTGGGTTAAATCTCTCTCATAAGTTGTTAACTCTTTTAAACTCTCAGTTAAAAGTAAAAAGTCAGCTTGGAAAAGGAAGCCGTTTTTATTTTGAGATTTTGCACAAGATAGAAGAAAAGACTCCATATGAGTTTGTTCCTGGAACAAAAGTATGTGTTTGGGCGGAAGAAAGTGGTTCTGGTATACAGCTCAAAGTACTTGAGAATTATCTCAAAAAGTTTGAAGTAGAAGTTGTCGAGATTGATGGTTTGGCTCATAGAGAACTCAGCAGTGCTACGGCATTTTTTATCTTGACTAATTATATCAGTCCCTCACGGGCAGATTCTATCAAAGCACACTATCCAAACTTACAAATCATTCAAGTCTGTCATAAAGATGCAAAAATGAGATGTGAGGCCGTTGCTGATAAGATAGAAGGATTTATAGTATTGCCTTTGTTGCCTAACAAACTCTATGATGTGCTCAAAGTTATCTGGAAAAAGATTCCAAAAGAACAAATCAAGTATTCATCATTTAAGTCCTTAGATTCCAATTTGTATACGGCAAAAATTTTAGTGGCCGAAGATAATGAGATCAATCAAAAGCTCTTAAAAACTATTCTTGAACAAAAAAATTACAATGTTTCAACAGCGCTCAATGGACAAATTGCCATTGATATGTTCTTAAAAGAAGATTTTGACCTAGTATTAATGGATATTGATATGCCTGTTATGGATGGAATTGTGGCAACAAGACTGATTAAAGAGTATGATAAAAAACGAAGAGTTTTTACGCCAGTCATTGCTCTAACTGCACATGCTCTTTCAGGAGATAGAGAGAGAATACTTAGTGCAGGTTTGGATGCACACTTGGCAAAGCCAATTGACAGAGAGTTCTTGCTTCAAGTGATCGATAGATATTTAAGCGAAAAATTTATGACAAAGAGCACGATAGATAATTTTGTTTAATAATTGTTAGTATAATCCTATTAAAATACTTTAACTAAGAAAAAAAGGGAATAGATGAATTTAGTACAAAGAGTTTTAAGTTCTGCGGTATTAGTTGCAGCAACATTAAGTGCAAACACATTAGTAACTGTAAATGGTAAGGCTATTACTTCAGATGAAGTCAATGAAGCTTTAATGCAAGCAACTCAGGGAAGATTCACATCTTTACCTCAAGATAAACAACAAGAATTGGGTCAGCGTATTCTTCAAGAGATGGTGATGCAAGAGGTTGTTTATGATGATGCTAAAAAGCAAGGCATAGAAAAAAGTAAAGAGTTTAAAGATGAATTCACAAAAGTGAGTGAACAAGTTAAAAAAAGATTGGCAGTTCAGATCTGGCAAAAAAAAGTAGCTGACAAAGTGAATGTATCAGAAAAAGAGATCAGTGATTATTACAACAAAAACAAAGCTGAATTCCAAGAAAAAGACAGCGTGCATGCGTATCATATCCTTGTAAAAACTGAAGATGAAGCAAACAAAATTATCAGTCAACTGAAATATTTAAAAGGTGCTGATTTAGAAACTAAATTTATGGCTCTTGCTAAAACAAGTTCGACGGGTCCTTCTGCTCCAAAAGGCGGGGATTTAGGTATATTCGCTCAAGGTCAAATGGTACCAGCTTTTGATAAAGCAGTATTTAACATGACAGTAGGAACTATCACGACTACACCTGTAAAAAGTGAGTTCGGATACCATATTATTTATTTAAAAGAGAAAAAACCGGCACGTATGTTAGCTTTAAGTGAAGTAAAAAGTTTTATAGCACAACGTTTAAAAATGGACAAGTTTAAAACTGTAGTTCAAGCAAAAATGCAAGATCTACAAAAAACTGCGAAAATTGTTCCAGCAAAAAAATAATAGTTCTCTCTCTTGCATCGAAAAGTTTCTTTTCGGTGGAAGATCTTTTTATGTCAAACGTGATGATCTACTCGATCCCTATCTCAGCGGAAACAAATACAGAAAACTCTACTCTCTTATCAATACTCCAAGCGAAAATCTTTATAAAATAATCTCTTACGGCGGTACACAATCCAACGCTATGCTTGCACTTGCAGCACTTTGTGAAAGAAAAGGTTGGACCTTTGAATACTACACAAAACCTCTGCATATAAAAGAGAATTCAGACTCCAACTACGCTCAGGCACTTTCTCTTGGTATGTCTCATAAAGAGTTGGATGATGATTTGTATCGAGATTTTATAGCAACATTAACTTTGAATTTGGAAGAAAAAACTTTTGTAGTGCATCAAGGTGGAGCAGATAAAAGCGCAAGAGCTGGAGTAGAAGAGTTAGCAAAAGAGATACTTGAATCTGACTTACATGCGAAGCATCATGTGGGGGTAAGAAGTCTAGCGACCCCCTCAGGAACTGGAACGACAGCTCTCTATCTGGCTCTTGCATTACCAGAGTATAAAGTCTACACAACACCAATTATCGGGGATAAAGCCTATCTTTTAGAGCAGATGTCAGCGCTAGAGAAAATACCGGATAATTTGATAATTCTCGAATCTGAGAAAAAATATCATTTTGCAAAACCTTATAAAGAGTTTATAGACTTACATGTAAGACTTCAAGAGGCTGGAATAGTTTTTGATCTGATATATGCGCCAAAACTTTGGAAGATGTTGTTAGAAAAAACGAATGAAGAGATACTTTACATTCACAGCGGTGGAACGACTGGAAATGCAAGTATGTTGGAGCGTTATAAGTATAAAGGTTTAGTTTCTATCTAAACCATTTAGGTCAGTAAATGCCTCTTTAACACGTTCTATAAGTGTCTCTTGCCCAGCTCTTAACCATTTTCTTGGATCATAATATTTTTTATTCGGTTTCTCTTCACCCTCTGGATTTCCGATTTGACCTTGGAGATAATCATGGTACTTCTCAGCGTACTCTTTGACACCAATCCAAGTTGCCCATTGTGTATCTGTATCGATGTTCATTTTGATAACGCCGTAGCTTATCGCTTCTTTTATCTCTTGCGGTGTCGAACCGCTTCCACCGTGGAATACAAAGTTAACAGGTTTTTCAGCAGTATTGAACTTTTTTTGGATATATTTTTGAGAGTTATCAAGGATTTTTGGAGTCAAAACAACATTTCCTGGTTTGTAAACACCGTGAACATTTCCAAATGAAGCCGCAATAGTGAATCTTGGGCTGATAGAAGAAAGTTCTTCATATGCATACGCGACTTCTTCAGGCTGAGTGTAAAGCAGAGCATTATCAAGATGAGAATTATCTACGCCATCCTCTTCTCCGCCTGTAACACCAAGCTCTATTTCTAAAGTCATACCGATCTTATCCATACGTTTAAGATATGCTTTACAAATAGCAATATTTTCTTCTATCGGCTCTTCTGAAAGGTCAAGCATGTGTGAGCTAAAAAGTGGTTTTCCAGTTGCTTTAAAATGCGCTTCACTTGCATCAAGTAAACCATCTATCCAAGGAAGAAGTTTCTTCGCTGCATGATCTGTATGCAGGATAACAGGAATGCCGTATGCCTCAGCCATAAGATGCACATGTTTGGCCCCTGAGATAGCGCCGACAATCGCTGCTTTTTCATTTTCGTTGCTTATACCTTTGCCGGCATAATAACTCGAACCGCCATTTGAAAATTGGATAATAACAGGAGAATTTACAATCTTTGCAGCTTCTAAAACGGCATTGATAGAATCTGTGCCAACAACGTTTACAGCAGGTATCGCAAATCCTACTGCTTTAGCAGCATTGTAAACTTTACTCACATCATCACCGGATAATACACCAGGTTTTACTAAATCAAAAATACGTGTACTCATATCTATCTACCTTATTATTTTATGACAAGATTGTACTAAATTCTTCTTTTAATATAGCTTTCGATGTGATACAATAATGCCCAATGAAATAAATGGGGATTTAAAATGCTTGCAACTGTAAAATCAAAAATCATATTTTCTACTATCGCGATTAGTCTACTTGGTATTTTAGGGATTTATATCTATCTTTCGGCTACATTTAATGCCTTTTCCAATCAAACAGCTCAAAAATCTTTACAGATGTTGAGTGATTCTGTTTTTCAAACACTTTCAAGAAGTATGATTTCCGGAGATCCGGCTATTGTAAACGATACACTGAAAGAATCGCAGCATATCATCGCTGGGCTTGATAATATTAGTGTTGCTAAATCCCAAAAAGTGATTGAGCTTTTTGGCCTGACTGATAAGATAAGTCAAGATGGCGCAGTGATTGATGTCTTTAATACTCAAAAATCAACTACTATTGAATTACAAAAGCCACATCATGCGATACGTCTATTAAAACCTCTTATCGCTGACGAAAAATGTCTTCAGTGCCATGGTAATGTCCAAAAGGGTGATGTGTTGGGCGTTATGGATATGACTGTCTCCTTAGGGGGTAATGATGCTGAGATTAAGCATACTGAAGTGACTCTGCTTCTTTATTTACTGGCAATATGTTTTGTTTTCGTTGCTACTGTGATCTGGTTTTTTTCCAAGGCTGTTATCGCTCCACTTGAAGATCTTGGTAACCGTGCACACTCTTTGGTTGAGGGTGATAAAGATCTGACAAAACGTATCCAAGTTTCAGGTAAAGATGAGTTTGCATATGCGGCATCATCAGTAAACAGTTTTATAGAAGTCGTCCAAGATACGATCAATGAAGTTAAAAATCTTGGTGATAAAAATACTGCAATAGCAAGAAATATGTCCAATCAGGCAGAACTTATCAATAAAAGTATCTCAAAAGAACGAGATATCGTGAACCAGACGACACAAAAAACAGGTTCGATTAAAACGATACTGGGCAGGTCGATTGAAGTCACAAAAGAAACACAACAGCATATTTCATCAGCAAGTACAGAGCTTTTAACTGCAAAAGATGCGTTAAGCAGTCTTGTTTATAAAGTAGATCAGTATATGGAAGTAGAAACAGAACTTTCACATCAGCTTGAAGGTCTGAAAAATGATGCGGGCAATGTAAAAGATGTCCTCAACATCATCAAAGATATTGCAGATCAGACAAATCTTTTGGCATTAAATGCAGCTATCGAAGCGGCGCGTGCGGGAGAACATGGACGTGGATTTGCTGTTGTAGCAGATGAGGTAAGAAAGCTGGCAGAACGCACACAAAAAAGTCTTATGCAGATAGAGATAAGTATAGGAACGATAGTCCAGTCTATTAATGATGTGAGTGACAGTATGGGACATAATGCCTCAAACTTATCAGCTTTGACAGATATCTCATCCGATGTTGAAAATAAAATCAATATCACTTCTGATGCTATGAATTATTCACTCGAAGTAGCCGACAAATCTTTTGATGATATGAACGAAATAGTAAAAAACATTGAGTGGATCATTGAGAAGGTCAATCAGATAGATGAGTACTCAAAACAAAATGAAAATAGTGTCAATATGATAGACAGTGAATCTACAAAACTTCTAGAAGTCGCAAATTCACTCAAATCAAGAATAGACGAGTTTAGAAGTTAAAAAATATGAACTGCTAGCCATAAGGTTTTTTTGTCTGTAGAAAGAACTTTATGTACAGTTTGTGCAGGTATGAAAAGATAATCTCCTGCTTGTAAAATGTGTGTAATACCTTCAACTTCCAACGTTGCTTCGCCTTCTAGCAGAAGAATCCATTCATCCTGTTCTTGTTGATATGTATCTCCGTTTACGATAGAGTTGGAATTTATAAGCTCAATCTTGATATCTTTATGCTCTAAAAGAGTGTTAAATGTCTCACTGCCCGCTTTGGGTTCTATGAGATTCTTGAAAATATTTTTTTGTAAGTCCATTGGTAACATATTTCTAGATTCTCCAAATATTGCTATTTATTTGATAATAAAAAACTATTTCGGTTAGAATAAATAGATTATTTAAGTATAAAATCACTAAAATAGCAGATGCAAATTATTATTTCTATATCGGCATTTTTAATTACTTTTGTTCTGCTTTTTGTTTTGGTGCGATATTCAAAATTCATTGGTATAAATGACGTCCCAAATGAGCGCAGCGCACATAAGAAGATCACTCCGCGTAGCGGCGGTATAGCAATCTTTACCGGTTTTATAGTAGCGCAGTTAATACTCAATTTTGATCATTTAGTCATGTACAGCTATATTTATATTGCTACTTCACTTATTTTTATTATAGGTTTTTTGGATGATAAATTTGATGTTTCGCCTCGATGGAAATTTCTTGTTATCTTTTTTGCGACGATCATTCTTTATATGAATGGTATAGAAATTGCCTCAGGTGGAATCTACTTCGATTACCATCTAGTTTTACCGTTAGTATTGGTTCTTCCTTTTACTTTTTTTGTTATTGCCGGTTTTACGAATTCTATGAATCTTATGGATGGGTTGGATGGACTCTCAAGTTCAATTGCCATGATCATCTTATCGACTTTTTTGGCGGTTGGTTGGTTTCATGATGACACTCTTATGATCACGCTTTCAGCTTCACTAATGGCATCTATCGTCGCTTTTCTTCTCTTTAACTGGCATCCGGCAAAGATCTTTATGGGTGACAGCGGCTCTCTTACTATAGGATTTGTCATCGCTTTACTAAGTGCTTTATCACTCAAATACATAACACCTCCGGCTGTCATGTTTATTATTGCCCTACCACTCTTAGATACTTTTATAGTTATGACCAGGCGAATTCAAAGAGGACGATCTCCCTTTAGCGCGGATAAAAATCATCTTCACCATCTACTGCTCAATATCAAGGGAGATGTCCCCTTTGTTGTTATTTTGCTAGCATCGATCCAATTGGTATTTAGTATAATAGGATTTCAGCTTCATAACACAAATGATATTACGTTATTATTTCTTTTTGCTTTACTTTTTTATGTATTTTTGCAACTTTTTGATCCAAGGCTCAGACGCCGAACAAAAAGTAAAAGAACATATATTAGAACCCAACACTTGAAAGATAAACATCAACCAAACACAAAGGAAACAAATGTCTAAAGTAGCACTCATCACAGGAATCACGGGACAAGATGGTTCATACTTAGCAGAATTTTTACTTAAAAAAGGCTATATCGTTCACGGTATGAAAAGAAGAAGTTCACTTTTTAATACAGATAGAATCGATCATTTATATGAAGATCCACATGTTGAAAATAGAAATCTTATCCTTCACTACGGCGACATGACAGACTCTATGAATATCACACGTATTATCCAAGAGACTCAGCCAGATGAGATCTACAACTTAGCTGCTATGAGTCATGTCGCAGTTTCTTTTGAAACACCCGAATATGTAGCAAATGCAGATGGTACTGGGACACTTAGAATTCTTGAAGCTGTAAGACTTCTAGGCTTAGAAAAAAAGACAAAGATTTACCAAGCAAGTACATCAGAACTCTATGGAAAAGTGCAAGAAACACCGCAAAGCGAGACAACACCTTTTTATCCAAGAAGCCCTTATGCCGTTGCAAAGATGTATGCTTACTGGATAACGGTAAACTATAGGGAAGCTTACGGTATGTTTACATGTAACGGCATCCTGTTCAATCACGAATCTCCTGTTCGTGGAGAAACATTTGTAACAAGAAAGATTACTCGCGCCGCATCAAAAATAGCATTAGGACTTCAAGATAAACTTTACCTTGGAAACCTTGATGCTAAACGCGACTGGGGACATGCAAAAGATTATGTACGTATGATGTGGATGATCCTTCAAGCAGATGAGCCAGAAGACTGGGTAATCGCTACAGGACAAACTACAACTGTTAGAGACTTTGTAAAAATGTCTTTTGCATATGCGGGAATCGAGTTAGAATTTAAAGGCGAGGGTATTGACGAAAAAGCTTATGTCAAATCTTGTTCAAACCCTGAGTACCAAGTAGAGATCGGTAAAGAAGTAGTGGCAGTCGATCCAAGATATTTCAGACCTACAGAAGTTGATCTTCTTCTGGGTGACCCGACAAAAGCTGAGACAAAACTCGGCTGGAGCAGAGAATATAAACTCGCAGAACTCGTAAACGATATGATGAAATCAGACCTCAAACTGATGACAAAAGATGTCTATCTAAAAGAGGGTGGATATCAGACTATGAGTTATTACGAATAATGAATAAAACTTCTAAAATCTACATCGCTGGCCACCGTGGTTTGGTTGGAAGTGCCATTGTAAATAACCTTACATGTAAGGGTTATACAAACCTTGTTTATAGAACTCATGCAGAGCTTGACTTGTGTGACCAGCGAGCTGTAGCAGAGTTCTTTGAAGCAGAAAAACCGGAATATGTCATACTCGCTGCTGCAAAAGTCGGCGGTATTGTGGCAAACAACACGTATAGAGCAGACTTCATCTATGAAAATCTCCAGATTCAAAACAATATCATCCATCAAAGTTATCTTCATAAAGTGACAAAACTGCTCTTTTTAGGTTCTACATGTATCTATCCAAAAAACGCTCCTCAGCCTATGGGTGAAAACTGTTTACTCACAGATACCCTTGAGTACACAAACGAGCCTTACGCCATAGCAAAGATTGCCGGTATTAAGATGTGTGAAAGTTATAACATCCAGTACGGCACAAACTTTATAAGCGTAATGCCAACAAACCTTTACGGACCAAACGACAACTTTGACCTTGAAAAGTCGCATGTTCTTCCAGCTATGATCCGCAAGATCCATCTGGCAAAACTTCTCAATGAAAAAAAATATGATGCAGTTATAAAAGATCTACATGTAAGCAGTATAGAAGAAGCAAAAACATATTTGACTCAGTTCGGTGTAGATGAAAACCGAGTTGAAATTTGGGGAAGTGGAAAACCGATGCGAGAGTTTTTATGGTCTGAAGATATGGCAGATGCATGTGTATTTATCATGGAAAACAGAGATTTTAAAGATACTTATACAACGCAAGATGGAAGCAATGATACATGCACAGAAACTTCTATCCCTGCATCTGAGATCCGTAATACTCACATCAACATCGGTACGGGCATAGATATCAGCATAAAAGATCTCGCAGAACTTATAAAAGAGATCATAGGTTTTAAAGGGGAACTTTACTTCAACATCGACAAACCTGATGGCACGATGAAAAAGCTCACAGATGTCTCTAAGCTCCACGCTCTTGGATGGAAACACACAGTAGAACTCCGCGAGGGAATCAAAAAAATGTATGGATGGTACTTGCATGACTAACATTATACTTTGCGGCGGAAACGGTACACGTCTTTGGCCTATCAGCAGAACTCTTATGCCAAAACAGTTTGTCCAACTTTTTGATGGAGAATCTCTTTTCCAACTCACAGTCAAACGCAATCAAAAAGCTTGTAAAGCGCAGGTTATAGTCTCAAATGCAGAACAATACTTTTTAGCTGTCGATCAACTCTCCGAGATCAACATCACAAAAAACACATTTTTACTTGAACCTATAGGACGCAACACCGCTCCGGCTATCGCTCTAGCATGTATGGTTCTGAGTCCTGATGAGATCGTTCTTGTGACTCCATCAGATCATCTTATCCGTGAGGAGAAAAGTTACTTAGCTGTCATAGATCAGGCAAAAGCCCAAGCGCAAAACAACAAGCTCGTAACATTTGGCATCACTCCATCTTATCCTGAAACAGGGTTTGGCTATATCGAAGCAAACGGCCTAGACGTAACATCGTTCAAAGAAAAACCAGATTTTAAAACGGCACAAAGTTACATCGACGCAGGAAACTACTACTGGAACAGCGGAATGTTTTGTTTTAAAGCTGGCGTATTTTTGGATGAACTCAAACTTCATTCTCCAGAGATCTACAACACTGCAAAAACTGCATTTCAAAATGCATCAAAAGATGATCTCATAAGAGTCTCACATGCAGATATGGCTGCTATCCCAGAAGATAGCATAGACTACGCTGTGATGGAAAAAAGCAGTTGTGCTAAAGTGATCCCAAGCGATATCGCTTGGAGTGATCTTGGAAGTTTTGATGCACTTTATGAAGAACTGCCAAAAGACAGCAATGGCAACACTCTTAATGATGATCTTATCAGCATAGACTCTACTAACAATCTCATCATCTCTCATAAAACTATCGCGACGATAGAGATCGACGATCTTATCATCATCGATACTGAAGATGCTCTTCTTATCTCAAAAAAAGGCTCTTCTCAAAAAGTCAAAGAGGTTGTCGCCAAACTCAAAGAGAAAGATTCACATCTGCCAAATATCCATCTTACCGCGCACCGTCCGTGGGGAACATATACAGTGCTTGAAGACACGCCGGGTTATAAGATAAAACGCATCGTCGTTCGTCCAAACAAGCGCCTAAGCCTGCAAAAACATTTCCATAGAAATGAGCACTGGATCGTAGTAAGTGGTACGGCAACGGTAACCGTAGGGGAAAATACTTTTCTTGTGCGTCCAAATGAATCCACTTACATCAAGATGGGCGAGATCCACCGCTTAGAAAACAAAGGCAAGATAGACTTAGTCCTCATAGAAGCGCAAGTAGGTGAATACACAGGAGAAGATGACATCGTCAGACTAGATGATGATTTTAAACGCAGTTAAATCAATTTAGGACTACTTCTGGTTTAAAATATTTTTCTCTTTATGCAAGATATAATGTACAATATTAATCTCATGTTCATAATTAGGAATTATTTTTGATAAACGTCACCAAAACTTATCTCCCAGACAAAGAAAAGTACAAACGTTATGTGGATGAGATCTACACAAATGGCTGGATCACTAACAACGGACCACTAGTAAAGCAACTTGAAAAACGTCTTGGAGAATATCTGGGTGTTAAAAATCTTATTCTCGTTTCCAACGGTACGGCAGCGCTTGAGATCGCTTACAGAACGTTGGGCTTAGAAGGTTTTGCTATTACGACACCATTTAGTTTTGTTGCGACTACCAGTTCATTGGTAACAAACGGTGTACTTCCTATATTTGCAGATATCGATCCAAAGACTTTCAATATTGATCCAAAAAACATTGAAAAGCTTATCACTCCAAGTACATCAGCCATAGTTCCTGTCCATATATTTGGCAATGCTTGTGATGTTGAAGCTATCGATAGCATTGCTAAAAAACATAAGCTCAAAGTAGTTTACGATGCTGCACATGCGTTTGATGTACGCTATAAAGAGCAGAGCATACTCAACTACGGAGACATTTCTACACTCAGCTTTCACGCCACTAAACTCTTTCACACCATCGAAGGTGGAGCACTCATCGTCAACGATGATGACTTGGTCGAAAAAGCACGCTATCTCATAAACTTCGGAATCAAAAATGCTCAAGAGATCCCAGAACTTGGAATAAATGCAAAAATGAATGAGTTTGAAGCGGCTATGGGACTTTGTGTTCTCGATGACATAGAGATGATCAAGAACAAATGCCAAACCGTTCAAGAGAAGTATGAAAAAGAGCTCCAAGGATTAGTCCAGTTTCAACACAAAAATGAAAACTCTTCACAAAACTATAGTTATTTTCCAGTAGTTTTTGAGAGTGAAGATCAGCTCCTAAAAGTACTAAAAGCACTAAATGAGCAAGATATTTTTCCTCGTCGTTATTTCTATCCCTCTCTCGACACTCTGAGCTATATTGAACCAAAACAGTGTATGTCAGTATCAAGAGATATATCAACACGTATACTTTGTTTGCCTATCTATGCTGGGCTCAACGAGGATGAACAAGCCAAGATCATCAAGTTAATACAAATAAATTTAAAAAATACGCAACTTATTATCTTGGATAAAAATGCAAGTAAATTGATTGAAAACTTTGTCAATGAAGTAGATTCTGATTTTTCTCCAAAAATTAGTTCTAAAGTAGATATCTATATTTGGTCTCATAAGATAACCGAAAATGCTATCAATATTGCTAAGATAAATTCAGACGGAGAGATAGACGCACTGCTCTCTTTTTATGCGAATAAAGAGGATGAATCATATATCTCTTTTCTCGCTGTTCATCCACGAGTGAGAGGACAAAAAATCGCATATACTTTACTTCAAAAGTGTATAGATTATTGTACAGAAATTCAATTTTCTTGCATCAAACTTCAAACTTCATTGAGTAATCAAAAGATGCAAACTATTTATTTTACATTCGAATTTATTCCCCAAAAGATCCTACATGACAGAGGAGAGGACAGCTCACTGTTTTTAATAAAAAAACTAGGGAAAGAGACTTTATGAATGTTTTAATATCTTGCGTAGGCAGACGTTCATATCTTGTAGAGTATTTCAAATCTGCGCTCAAAGAGTATGGCGGAAAAGTCATCGGAACAAATAGCGAAGCACTCACGGCTGGGATGTTAGCGTGTGACAGCTCTTTTGTCGTGCCTCAAGTAGATGATGAACTATATATTCCAACATTACTAAAAATAGCACAAGATGAAAATGTTTCTATGATCCTTTCTTTGTTCGACATAGATTTACCCTATTTGGCAAAAGCGAAAGAGCTTTTCAAGCAACATAATATTGAAGTCATCATCTCTAGTGAAAAAGTTATTGAGATTTCAAATGACAAATGGCAAACTTATGATTTTTTAAAAGAAAATGAGTTTAAGACTCCTAAAACATTTATCCATTTAGATGAAGCTATATCTGCGATACAAAACAATACTTTAAAGTATCCACTCTTTGTAAAACCAAGATTCGGAACGGGAGCTATCGGAGTATATAAAGCTGATGATCAAGAAGAACTGATATTTTTTTACCACTATGTTCAAAAACGAATTAAAAATTCATATCTAAATAAACAATCATCGCAACAGCCAGATGAGCTAGTAGTGATTCAAGAAGCTGTCTTGGATCGTGAATTTGGTATTGATATCTTTAACGATTTGGATGGTAATTTTATTATGTCTGTCGTCAAAGAAAAACTTGCACAGCGATCGGGTGAGACAGATATAGCTATAGTTGTGGAAAATCAAGAGCTATCAATTTTAGCAAAAAAATTATCTGAGATATTACGACATGTAGGAAATCTAGATGTTGACGTCTTATATGATGGAAAAAATTATTATATTTTGGAGTTTAACGCCCGTTTTGGCGGAGGATTTCCTTTTTCATATTTGGCTGGAGCTGATTTCGTAAAACTGCTTGTCGATATGCTTAAATGTAAGCCTCTAAGTCTGCCACATATGAGTATTGGGACTCAAAGTTTAAAAGCCATTTTACCTATGAAAGCTCTCAATGAGCGATCTTAAAAAACAGGGAACATCTGCATTTATCTGGGATTTTTTCAGTAAAATTGCTATGCAAGGGACTGGAATGATCGTCATGATTTTTCTTGCTCGGCTCCTTGAACCCTCAGATTTCGGATTGATTGCCATGATTATGGTCATCATTGGCATCGCTAGTGTGTTTTCCGATATCGGTTTGGGCGGAGCATTGATCCAGCGAAGATGGATACTGCCCATTCACTACTCATCGGTGTTTTTTTTCAACCTTGGTGTGGCAACATTGTTGACTCTGCTGGTATATTTTTGTGCTCCATGGATAGGCGATTTTTACCATAATCCTGCCTTGATCTCCATAACTCAAGTGATGTCATTCTCTTTTATCATCGGAGCATTTTACAGTGTCCAAAACACCAAACTACAAAAAGAGCTCAGCTACAAGCTCATAGCAAAGATGACAGTGATCTCTTCTATCCTAAGTGGGATCATCGGAGTGAGTTTTGCTTTTTATGGAGCAGGGGTTTGGAGTCTTGTGGCACAAATGCTTTCGCAGGGGATCGCTTACAATCTTTTGATCTGGAGTTCTTCTCACTGGCGACCAGAACTACGATTTTCTTTTAAAGCGCTCTTCCAACTTTGGGGTTTTGGTTTTCGGATGTTTTTATCAGGTTTGCTAGATGCCATCTTTAGTCGTTTAGATTATATGCTTATCGGAAAGCTCTTTTCACCTGCGACATTAGGATTTTTTAACCAAGCAAAATCTCTCAATCTTTTTGTCATCAGGTACTCCTCTGGTAGTCTTATGGCAGTGCTATTTCCAGTACTGAGCAAGATTCAAAACGATCTCCCACGTTTTCAACAAGTCACGATGAAAGCGTACCATCTCATCGCTTTTGTTGTTTTTTTGTTGCTTGGAGGAGTTTACATCACTTCACATGAGCTGATCATCCTTCTTTTTGGAATGAAATGGGAAGCTTCGGTTTATTATTTTAAGATACTCGCTCTGAGTGGATTTTCTTATCCACTTAGTGCGTTACTTGTCAATGTTCTCAGTGGACGAGGGAATTCAAAAGCTTTTTTACGTTTGGAGATTTATAAAAAAACTCTACTTCTTTTGAATCTTTTAGTATTGTATTTTTATGGTTTAGATTTTTATCTTTATGGGTTGATCTTGGTTTCCATTTTAGCAGTATCTCTCAATATCGGTTTTGCAGCCAAAGAGATCCATCTTCCTTTTGTCTCATTTGTTTTCCCAGTTATCATGCAGTCATTTATTGCTATTATTTCGGTATTTATGATCACCTATGGAACTTCTCCACTCCATGTACCAATGATAGTGATGTTTGTCCTGCAAGGATCTTTGTTTGTCTTTTGCTATGTAGGATTATCTTGGATATTACAGACTAAAGCCTATAACTCCGTTCTAACACAAATTCAATCCTATTTTAAAAAAGGAGTAGTCATCCATGATACAAAAAACTGAATCAGAAGTGATGGCACACTGGCAAGGTGATACTACCGCTCCGGTTGTCAGCATTTGCTGTGTTACTTACAATCATGAAAATTACATATCTGATGCTCTCAATGGATTTCTAATCCAAGACACTGACTTTGCTTTTGAGATCATCGTCCGAGATGACTGCTCCACCGACAAAACCGCCCAGATCATCCAAGAGTATGAAAAAAAGTTTCCAAATATCATCAAACCTATCTATGAGACAGAAAATCAATATTCAAAAGGAGTACGCGCGACTCCGGTTGCTCTCAAAGCGGCGAAAGGAAAGTACATCGCTTTATGTGAAGGGGACGACTACTGGATAGATCCGACAAAACTGCAGCAGCAGCACGACTTTTTAGACTCAAATAGCGATTTTGTAGTGTGTCACCATAGATGCTCATCCATAGACAAAGACAATCAGCTGATAAAAGAAGACGTACTACCGGTATATAGAGATTATTCGCAAAATGAATTGATAGCCGGAAGAAGTGAGATGCTGACAAATACTTTGATGTTTAGAAACAGCGTCTCATACGAAGATATAAAAAAGTTTTCTCACTTTATAGCAGGAGATTCGGTGTTGAGCCATCTACTGGGGTTTCACGGCAAAGCCAAGTTCATAAATACCATACAAAACTCTCGATTCCGTATCCATCAAGGAAGCGTATGGAGTCCAAAGTCGGTACTTGAACAGGTGAATCTACTTGTTCCGGCATTTATAGCAATACGAGACAATATCCCTCAAGACTTTCCTCAAAGAGCATCAATTGTAAAGTTGACAGATTGGAGGTTTGGACATATTTTCGATTATTGTCTTATGCACTTTTTCTATAAAAGAAGTTTTTTGGGTTATGTGGCATGTCTGAAAAGACTTTGGCAACAATCAAACATCAATAGAGTTAAAATCTACACTATTCACCTGCAGCATTTAAAGCGTATAGTATTGAAAAAAATAAAACATTTTTTGAGGTCAAAATCCAAGAGATAGACCTCGGTAAGCAATCTTTATGCTTCAAGCATGTATAATCTT
>JAVHRU010000038.1:0-16444 GCA_036171835.1 Sulfurimonadaceae bacterium
TTTTATTTTTGCAATTATAGTCAAAGTTTTACAAGAAGTCTATTTTGTGTCATAATCGCGCTATGAAAATTAATTTTTTTTTTAAAACTATGAGCATTAAAAAAGCTAACATTATTACGATAGTTATTATCTTTTTATTTAGTATGCTCTTTGTAGGCTTACTAGTTTCAGATATGTACCATGATTATGAAAAATCTTTGGCAAGAAGTAGTTTGGTGCAGAGTGCAAATCTCTCCAATGCCAATATTTTAGAGAAGAAGCAAGAGATATTAAAATCGGTTTTGATCAAAACTATCTTGACGATTGTAACGCTTTCCTTTATCCTTTTTGCCGTAGCGCTTGGTTTTTTTAAAATCTTTAATGCTTTTTTACAAAGAGATATTGAAAAATTTTTATCCTTTTTTAAAGACGCCGCTCATAATGATAAAGTTATAGATGAAAAAACTCTCTATTTTGAGGATTTTAAAGTGATGGTCTGGCATATCAATGAGATGCTAGACACAATACGTGAGCAAAAAGAGAGTTTAACAGAGTTAAATGTGAGTCTAGAAGATAAAGTAAGAGAAAAAGCAGGTGATCTCAAACGTATCAATGAAACACTACTTCTAGAAAAAGCCCAAAAAGATGAGATTTTGCAGTCGCAAAAAGAGTTTTTACGATATACCGTTCATGAGACAAATACACCTCTAAGTGTCATTTTGACAAGCATTGAACTCTTTGTGATGAAAAATCAAAAAGATAGACAGCTGTCCAAGATAGAAGCGGCTGCCAAAAATATCTTTAATATTTATGATGATCTCAGTTATCTTGTAAAAAAAGACCAGGTGGAATATCCTAAAATCGCCATTGATCTGGATCTTTTTTTAATTTCAAGACTAGATTTTTTTGCAGAAGTTGCAGAGCTTTCAAAAGTGAAATTCCTTTACAAAGAAGAACTTAAAGGCAGATATATCTATTTTAATGAAACAAAACTCCAGAGAATAATCGACAATACCATCACTAATGCAATCAAATATACCCTTGCTGATGAGAGTGTACATGTAAGCCTCAAAGAAGATGGTACATTTGCAGAGCTTTCGATGGGAAGTAGATCAAAAACTATTAAAAATGCGGATAAAATTTTTGATGCTTATTATAGAGAAAATCAGTCTCGAGAGGGGTTTGGAATTGGTTTACAGCTTGTAAACAGTATATGTAAAGAAGAGGGTGTTCTAATATCTCTAGAGTCAAAAGACGAGAGAACAACTTTTACATATAAATTTAAGATGATGGGTGAATAATGAAGATCTTGCTTTTAGAAGATGAGGTGATGCTCAACGAGTCGATTCAAGAATTTTTAGAGTCTGAGGGACATTGTGTCGATACCTATTTTGATGGATTAAAAGCTTTTGATGATTTAAAAAGCAGGAGCTATGATCTTCTTATCCTTGATATAAATGTCCCTGGCTTGGACGGGCTTACATTTTTGGAACGCTTGCATGAGCTCAAGATTCACGCGCCGACTATTTATATCAGTGCTTTGGTAGATATCGAAGATATTTCGCGTGCGTATAATCTGGGATGCTATGATTATTTGAAAAAACCTTTTCACTTAAAGGAACTCGCACTCCGTCTTGATAGGATTAAACTTTCAAACGAGGTGCCGCGCGTACATTTACGTTTATCTAAAAACTATAGTTATGATCAAGAACACAATACTCTTATATTTCAAGGAGAGTCTCAAGTACTTACAAAAAGACAATCCCAGATCATCGATCTGCTTGCACGTAATCGTGGAAGAGTCGTAGATTTTGAGCAGTTTTCACTCTACGTCTGGGATGAAAATATCGTAGATAATGCGACTATTCGCGCAGAGATTAACCGTCTAAAAAAATCACTTCACGAAGATGTTATCATCAATGTCCGCGGCATGGGGTATATGATAGATAAACCGTAATCACGCCAGTACTATCGGTATATAATATTTCAGTGAGAAAACCCCGTTCTCATTTAAAAAATTGTTTTCATCATAAATAAGATATGGCGGTTTGTTTGTGGTTTCATATCCACTTGTAGGAAGCCATTCATGGTAGATCCACTGTACCAGTTTTAGGATATCGTCATTGTAGCCTTTTGCGCTAAACTCTGCGTAGACTCCGCTGTTTAATTCAAAAGAGGGCAGGTTTGTTTCACTCGGAACTTGGGCATCTTCTAGAGTCAGACAAGCAACATAGTTACAATCTTTTAGCGGTGTTATAATGGGATTGTCGTGGTATATCGCTATTTGCGAGTAACTCTGTATGTCGTTGCTCAAAACAAAAGTCTGCAGTTTCTGCCAGCATTTTTTTATCTCTTCATTATAGCCATGATGGCGGATATAATAGACCGTAATAGCGGGCATTTTTTTCATAATGGGTGAGAGTTTTGAGTAATCTGCATTTGAGATGAGCTCTTTTGGCACATCGTTGATAATTTTATTTGAATACTCTATAAATCCACCTTTTCTCCACCTCTTCGGACTCATGCCAAACCTTGCACCAAATGCTCGTATAAAGGAGGTTTGAGAGCTGTATCCGCAAATCGAGGAGATTGCAGATATAGTAGAGTTCTTGTTTGTGATAAGCAGATTGGCGGCTTTTTGAAGGCGTATAGATTTTATGGTTTCATAGATATTAGAGTCAAACTCCTGCTTAAAAATACGGTGCATGTGAAATTTGGAAATATGAAAATCTTCGCTTAATGTATCTAGATTTATTTGAGAATCTATATTTTCATAGATATAATGCATGAGATCATTTGTTATTTTTGTTCGATGAAGTGCTATATTTTTTTTCATAAAGAATATTATAGCAAGAATAGATAATTTTTATACCAAATAATGTAAATTATTTGGTGCGTTTTTGTATGGAACAATAGTTTCAAAACAAATATAATTGCGAAAATTTACGGGCGGAAAATGAACTTCAAAATAACTCTATTTTTATTGTTACCTCTTTTGTTCTTTAGCGCTTGTGTGCCAAAAATCCAGACACAAAAACCTCTGCAAAAGCTTGATATCAAAGATGATATTGAAAAAAACAACGCACTCTCCGATAGCGCAATCCTCAAAGCCGATTGGTATAAAAGTTACGGCGATGCACAGCTCGATAAGATAATAGAGTTTACACTTAAAGACTCACCGAGTATAAAAAGTATAGAAGCAAAATATGCTCAGGCAAACAGTAATATCGCATCTACGCAAGCAGGCAATCTACCACGCGTTTCGGCAGATGCAGCCATCACTCGCGAGCGTTTTAGTGAAAACTACATCTTTCCTCCACCTTTGGGCGGCGCAACTGAGACTTTGTATCAAACGGGTTTGTCTCTCAACTACGATTTTGATTTTTGGAACTCAAGAGGTTCTAAAATTCAGTCAGCAAAATACAGTGTAATGGCTCAAAAGGCTTATATAGAAGAGATAAAACTTTTTCTCTCGACTACGATCTGTGAGATATATCTCTCATGGGATTTTGATGAAAAAAGAGTTCAGGTGCTTTATGAATTAAAAACTCTACTGACTCAGGAGCAAAATATTTGTTTAAAAAATTTGAAAAGTGGACTCAGTGATGCGAGTTTATTGAACACTAAAAAGTCCGAAATTGCGCAGATAGAGAGACAAATACAAACGCTTAAACGCTCTATTGAAGGCAAAAAAGAGGGCATCGCAATCTTGGGTGGCTTTATGCCCTCAGTGGCAGATAAATGGAACGCGCCGAACATAAAAAGTATGAAAGCGCCCCTGCCAAAAGAGATAGTTCTCAATCTCATCGCACACAGAGCAGATATTACAGTGCAAAAATATATCGTGCTAAGCAAAGGAGAAAATATAGAAAATGCAAAGGCGCAGTTTTATCCAAATATAAGTTTATCAGCGATGATAGGTTTTGTCTCGTTTGATCTGGCAAAATTTCTTGGGTATACCTCTTTTGCTCCATCGGCAGGAGTCGCTTTTTCTTTGCCCCTTTTTGATGGCGGAGAGCGAAAAGCAAATCTCTCTATACGTGTCAGCGACTATGACAGTTCAGTTTATGATTATAACAATGTCGTCATAAAAGCGGCAAATGAAGTTGTTGCGACGTTGCAGAAATCAAAGATTTTAGACTCTGAGTTGGCCTTACATGTAAAGGAAGTCGAAGCAAAAGATCAAAATGTAAAGATAGCACAACAAAAATTTAGCGCTGGGCTTACAAATAAATTGCCATATCTCCAAGCAAAGAGAGCAGTCACACTCGCTGGATTGAATGAGATTGACTTAAATGATGCAAAAGCTTTACTGAAAATTCATCTTATCAAAGCACTTGGCGGTGGTTATGAGGATAAAAATGTCAGCAAATAAAGCGATATTTTTAAATAAACCACTCATCATATCTGTAAAAAGCGGCTTTCAAAATTGGCTGATCAAAGATGCCCCGACACTTATCTATATGGCAAAAGCGACAATTGCGGCTTTGCTTGCGATGATAGTTTCTATGACTTTGACATTGTCTGATCCAAGAACTGCGATTTTTACGACCTTCATCGTTATGCAGCCACAAAGTGGTCTGGTTTTTTCAAAAAGTTATTACCGAGTTCTTGGAACGGCTGCGGGTGTGATCATCTCTCTTTTGATGATCGCAGCGTTTGCACAAGAGCCTGCGTGGTTTATAGCTTTTTTTGCGATTTGGATCGGTATCACGACAGCGGCGGGTGTAAAGTATAGAAATTTTCAGTCTTATGGTTTTGTTTTGGCTGGATACACTTTGTGTATTGTCGCACTTCCTGTGATTGAGCAACCGATGGAGATATTTGAGATTGCTACTTCGCGTTTTTCAGAGGTGATGGTCGGGATACTGTGTGCGACAGTGGTAAGTGAAGTTCTATTTCCGAGAAAACTTTCCGATTCTCTACTCACAACTGAGAGAGAAAGATTTGAGAGTGTTCTTGCATCACTTGGAAATGAAAACTCACTTTTTGGTGCGCAAGACACAAAAGATGCGGAGGTTGTAAAGTTTTCAAGCGGAGTTGTCGGTGTACACGCTATCGCAGTTAACAGCGCTTTTGAAAGTGCAACGGACAAAAGAAACAGACTCTATTTAGAGCAGTTGAACATAGAGTTTATGCATCTCTCAACGACCTTTCATTCCCTTAAAAATATTATAAGCGACATAGAACTGCGTGCCTCTTCTGAAGCTGTGGATTCTTTGAAAGAACTTTATATTCCGTTTGCGAAAGTGCTCCAAAATGTTTCATATCGCGATGAAGAGGGCTTTCGTCGTATGATAAATCAGCTTAAACAGTTAAAGGAGAGTGCACACTCTCATGTGCCAACAGATTTAAAGAGTGATGAATATGATGCATTTAATTCTGCTGCTTATCTTATAACAAGAGTTGTGGATGAGTTTTTTATCTATGCGAATAGCTACGAGGCTTTTTACAAACTAAAAAGTTCGGGCAAAGTGACCAAAGAGTTAACCCGAGTCGTGCGTTTTAAAACACATACGGATAATGTGCTTGTCGCCCTTGCGGCACTTCGAGGGAGCGGCGTACTGCTTGTTACGATGGCGTTTTGGCTACTAAGCGGTTGGAAGTACGGCACTCTGACCATTACGATGGCTGTCGTTATCGGTCTGCTTATTGGTACTCTTCCAAGACCTTTGGATGCTGTTATGAACTTTTTAAAGGGTGCTGTGAGTGCAGCTGCAATGGCAGCTTTGTATGATTTTTATATCGTGCCGGAGTTTACGACGGATGTTTATACTTTGATGCTTGTCATTGCACCTGTTTTTGCCTTTGTGGGATGGATGACTACAAGACCAAAATGGACAGGATTCTCTTTGGGATTTGTCTTTTTGTTTATGTCTCAGAGCTCTTTTGATCTTTACTATAAAATTGATCCGACCACTTTTATGGAGACGACCATCGCCTCTTTGCTTGGCGTTAGTTTTGCGGGTGCGGCGTATATACTTGTGAACTTTTGGTCATGCTCACTGTCACAAAAAAGGGTGGCAAAAGTTTTGCGTGGGCAGATCGTTTATCTTTGTAATGCACCTTTAAATCTTCAACGTGGATCACTAGAGAGTCTTGGACGAGATATGATACAGCAGTTTTCAACGCAAGGACGCCTCAATGTGCGTTCAAGCCGTCTTGTATATGAGTGGTTGCTTACAACTTTAGAGATAGGCGGTGCAATTATGAGAATCAGAAAAAATCTCAATCGACTTGGTGGTGAGTTTGAGCCAGTAAATCAAACGCTAGAATCAATAAAAGAGTATTTTCAAACACCGACAGAGGCTTTAAAACAAACTCTGCTGGAGTCACTAAAAAGTACAATAGAGTCCTTACATGTAAGGCAAAAAGAGGAGATTCATATCATCTCTCAGCTTTCACTCATTAAGACTATTTTGTTAAGTAGAGTTTCGATCCCTGTGTTCAAGGAGGATTCGTGCCGTTAGATATCACGTTGTACGGTATCCAGATGCCTACGCTTTTACCAATTTTTGTCATTGTTGCTATTTTGCAGGTTACAGTTGATAGCATTATCGCCGATACCGGAATTTACAATCATGTTTGGCATCCTGGACTATTTAAAATGGCTCTTTTTGTCTGTTTTTTTAGTTTAGCATGTTTGACTATTTATCATTGAGGAACCCATGAAAAACACATTTTCTAAAATTTTACGTTACGTTATTACTCTGAGCGTTGTTGGTCTTGCTCTTTTTCTTGGACTCAAATTATGGAACAACTATATGAACAGTTCGTGGACGCGTGATGGACGCGTGCGCGCCGAGGTTGTGATGATAGCACCTGACGTGAGCGGACTTGTATCTGATGTCGCCGTTATAGATAATCAATTTGTCAATCAGGGTGATCTGCTCTTTTCTATCGATAAAGTGAGATTTGAACATGCACTAGCTGAGGCTAAAGCAATGAGCCAGATAAAAAAAGCGGAATATGAGATGAAGCGAAATCAAAATATGCGCCGAGTAGGTCTGAGTGATGAGGTAGTCTCAGAGGAAAATCGTAATGATGCACAGCTTGAAGTCGCTGTAGCTAAAGCTAAATATGAAGAAACATTGACACAAGTTGAGACCGCAGAACTTGATTTACACCGCTCTGATATTAAGGCTCCGTGCGATGGCTGGGTGAGTAACCTTCTTTTGCGTAAAGGGGATTATATTCAAAGGGGAGAGAGTCATATGGCAATGATTAAAAAAGACTCTTTTTGGGTGTATGGATATTTTGAGGAGAATAAACTTTCACTCTTGCATGTAGGCGAAGAGGCGCGCATGGATATGCTTGGGACAGATTATATTATAAAAGGACATATTGAAAGTTTTGCAAGTGGAATATCCGATAGAGATAATGTTACCGATCAGCGACTTTTGGCAAATGTCAATCCAACTTTTACATGGGTTCGTCTAGCTCAGCGTATTCCAGTGCGAATACATATAGACAATGTTCCAAAAGGTTTCACTTTAGTAGCGGGCATGACCTGTTCAGTGAGTATAGTTCAAAAAAAAGAAAAGAAGATGTAACTTTTTGTAGCAAATAGACTGAACAAACGATTTGTTTTTCTAATAAGTAGCATTGCTATGTTCATGCTACTTTTCTCATTTAAGATTCTCCTAATAACTTAGGAGAGTGAAAATGAAGAAAAATTTAGTCATGAGTTTAGTGGCAGTAGGGTTACTTAGTTCTGCACATGCAGCGGATGATTTAAGTTCAATGTTCAAAGATGGGAATGTAAGTGGCCAGATTCGTGCCTTTTACATAGATCGACAGTTTGAGGGAACTAAAACTTTACACCGTAATGCTACGGCACTTGGAGGGTACTTGAAGTTTGAAACGGCTGATTATAAAGGTCTTAGTTTTGGAACTGCATTTTATACAACGAATGAAGTGGCATCATCTCCAGATAAAGATCCATCATTGTTTGGAAAAAATAGTGATGGGTACTCAATCTTAGGTGAAGCATATGTACAATACAAATATGACAACACGACATTTAAAGGCGGACGTCAAAAACTTGATACTCCAATGGCTGGAAGTGATGATGCAAGAATGTTGCCAAGCCTTTTTGAAGCGTATGTTTTAACAAACAAAGATATTCCTAATACTACTTTACTCTTGGCACAAGTGACAAAGTTTGCTCAGGGAAGTTTCGGACGTGCTTATTATGCAGTAACTAATACTCCAGCATCAGCTGTTTTATCTGCAACATCGGGTTATACATATCAAATAGATGTTGACAAGACAGGTGATTTTTTAAATATGGGAGAGTATGCAGTCGCTAAAAGTACGGATGGTGTAACCGTTGCATCTGCAACATATGCGCCAAGTAGAAATTTCAAAGCTCAGGTATGGGATTATTACGCTTACGATATTTTAAATGCTGTATATGGTGAAGCTAATGTTGGTTGGAACTGTCTTTTAACAGATAAAATCAAGCCGTCATTATCTGCACAGATGATCAAAGAAAATGCTGTAGGTAATAGATATGCAGGTGATGTAAACTCTCTTTTTGCAGCAGGAAAATTTAATGTTGCTGTTGGAGATGCAAGCGCATATATTGCTTATTCTGAGCAAAGTAAGGCAGATACGGCTTCAGCTACAGGATTAGACAAAGCGACAATTACACCATGGGGTGGCATGCCGGCATGTACACAAGGAATGGTAACACGTCATCAGTTTATGGCAGGGACAAAAGCAACAAAAGTAGCGGTATCATATGATTTTAAAAATATGGGTGCGAATGTTTTAGCATCAGCGTACTATGCATCATTTGATATGGACAAAAATAGTGGTTACGGTATTGCAAGAACAGCAACTGAGCCTGGATTTGATATCGCCTATAAACCAGGAGCTGTGAAAAATCTTGAATTGAAGTTACGTGGAAATTTTCCAAGAAACTTTGCTGAAGCAGCACCTGGAAAGCCTCTTGGCTGGGATGAATACAGAGTTATAGCAAACTATAATTTCTAAATAAAAAAAGGGATGATTTCATGAGAAAAGAACTTGTAGATAAGATCAAAAATGATCCGAATTATATAGAGCTAGTTACAAAACGTACAGCGTTTTCGATCAAACTCACGATCGCGATATTAGTAGTCTATTTCGCATTTATTTTGACAATAGCGTTTGATCCGACTCTGCTTGGAACACCTATGTCAAGTGACTCAGTTACAACAATAGGTATTCCTATAGGTATGGCTGTTATTGTCTTTGCTTTTATCCTTACGGGCATCTATACAAGAAGAGCAAATACAGAGTTTGATGAACTTTCAAACAAAATTAAAAACTCAGTAAAGGATATGTAATGCAACGAGTTTTAACTTTTTTAATTCTTTCTGCACTTACTCTTTTTGCTTCTGATGCAATCACAGGCGAAGTGCAAAAACAAGGGTTAAATATGTCGGCAATCGTCATGTTTTTCATCTTTGTAGGGGCTACCTTAGGCATCACGTACTGGGCAGCAAAACGTACAAAAAGTGCAAAAGATTTTTACACTGCAGGTGGAGGAATTACAGGTTTTCAAAATGGTATGGCAATCGCGGGAGATTATATGTCTGCGGCGTCATTTCTTGGTATTTCTGGTCTTGTTTACGCAAAAGGTTATGATGGACTTATCTACTCTATAGGTTTTTTAGTTGGTTGGCCGATTATCCTTTTCATGATTGCTGAGCCTCTTAGAAATCTTGGAAAATACACATTTGCAGACGTTGCATCATACAGACTTCGTCAAGGACCAATCCGCACTTTAGCGGCGTTTGGTTCTATAACGACTGTTGTTTTGTATCTTATCGCTCAAATCGTTGGTTCTGGAAAACTAATTCAACTTCTTTTTGGTCTTCAGTATGAAGTGGCTGTTATCTTAGTTGGTGTTTTGATGGTGTTTTACGTCACATTCGGCGGTATGCTTGCAACGACTTGGGTACAGATAGTAAAAGCGTTTTTACTTCTTGCAGGTGCAACGTTTATGGCTATAGCTGTTATGGCACATTATGATTTTAGTTTTGGAAAACTTTTTGCAACTGCTACTGAACTCAAAGATATCTCTATTATGAGTCCAGGTAAACTCGTTAGTGATCCAATTTCTGCTATCTCTCTTGCTGTGGCGTTGATGTTTGGTACAGCTGGTCTTCCACACATCTTAATGAGATTTTTTACAGTTAGTGATGCAAAAGAAGCACGTAAATCAGTTTTTTACGCAACAGGTTTTATCGGCTATTTTTATATTTTAACTTTCATCATCGGTTTTGGTGCGATCGTTATGATTTTCAAAAATCCTCAGTATTTAGATATGGCAAAACAAGCTATTGAAGGTGGTTCTCCTATTCTTGGTGGAAATGATATGGCGGCAATTCACTTGTCACATGCTGTTGGTGGGGATTTCTTCTTAGGATTTATCTCAGCTGTTGCTTTTGCTACTATTTTAGCGGTTGTTTCAGGTCTAACACTTGCAGGTGCATCTGCAATCTCTCATGACTTGTATGCTTCTGTATGGAAAAAAGGTCAAGTTGATGGTATTAAAGAGATGCAAGTTTCTAAAATGGCAACTGTGGGACTTGGAATCATAGCTATCATTATGGGTATCGCATTTGAAAAACAAAACATCGCGTTTGTTGTTGGTCTTGCTTTTGCTATCGCGGCATCTGCGAACTTCCCAATCCTTTTCCTTTCTATGTACTGGAGAAAATTAACGACTCGTGGAGCAGTTATCGGTGGAAGTCTTGGACTTGCAACTGCGGTTATCCTTGTAATTCTTGGGCCGACTGTTTGGGTAGATTTACTTAAAAATGCAGCACCTATTTTCCCATACAAATATCCTGCACTATTCTCTGTAATAGCGGCATTTGTTGGAATCTGGTTCTTCTCGATTACAGATAAATCTGAGAGCGCAATAGCTGAACAAGAGGCTTTTGAAGCACAGTTCATTAGAAGCCAAACAGGCATCGGTGCTGAGGGTGCATCTGAGCATTAACCATGAGTATATTTGAGCAGAGAAAACTTATCGAATCCATCCATCCATTTGGGCTTTTAAGCCCATCGATTTTGGATGATTTAATGCAAAAAATGGATATAGCTTATTATCCAAAAGGGACTCTGCTCATCTCTAAAGCGCTCCCTTCTATCGCTTTTTATATCATCATTAAAGGCTCTGTCTCAGAGTTGATTGATGATGAAGTTTATAATTTTTATGTTTCAGGCGACAGTTTTGATGCTGATGCCCTGATCTATGGTCAAACCGAGGGAAAATTTGTAGTTGATGAAGACCTAATCTGCTATGAAATAAAAAAAGATGATTTTCTAACTCTTTTAGAGAATAAAGATGTACAAAGTTATTTTTTACAGGACTTCATAACACGCCACCAGCAGCTCAAAGAGTACCACAATCAAAGTGATCTCACACCGTTTTTGATTGCAAAAGTGAGTGATATCTATCTCCATAATGCTTGTATTGTTGATGAGGGGACAACAATTTATGATGCCCTTCTCAAGCAAAAAGAGCTAAAAGCCACCATCATTTTGGTGAAGACTGCAATATCGTACTTTGTTGTGACAGACACAAATCTCAAAGAGGGTGTTCTTTTAGGAAAAATATCGGTTAATGAAGCTATAGAAAAGATAGCTTCAAGAGAGGTGATCGGTATTGATTACAACGATTTTTTGTTTAATGCACTTTTACTTATGACACAAAAAAGTATTAAAAGAGTGGTTGTCATAGATGAAGGAGAAGTCAAAGGAGTGCTCGAACAGCTTGACCTGTTGAGTTACTTTGCAAATCATTCTCATTTGGTTATGGTACAAATAGAAAAAGCAGAAAATTTGGATGATCTGAAAAATCTTCAAAAAGAGCTTAGAAACATCATCATCTCTCTTGATGCTAAAGGCGTAAAAGTCAGATACATCACAAAACTCATCGCAACTCTCAATGAAAAGATTTATAAAAAACTTTTTGATATATGTGTAGATGCAGAGTTACAGAAAAATTGTACTCTTATCGTTATGGGTTCTGAGGGCAGAGAAGAGCAGAGTATCAAAACAGACCAAGATAATGCGCTTATCATAAGAGATGGTGTTGATATTGAACTTTTCACTGAGCCGATGATGCGCTTAAACCGTTATCTACTTGAATTGGGATTTCCTCCATGTCCGGGCAATGTTATGGTGAGTAATCCTTTGTGGAGACAGAGTGAGTCAAAGTATAGAGAGCAGATAAGAGTTTGGGTAGAGAGTTTAAGTCCAGAAAATTTGCAAAATCTCAGTATCTTCTTAGATGCTTCTTCCCTTGCCGGTGATGAAACCTTGCTTCATGATCTAAAAACTTTCTTACATGTAAACTTTAGTTCACGTGATGATGTGTTGGCGCATATGGCAAAAGCGGCTTTGAGCTTTGAAACTCCGCTCTCTTTATTCTCACGGTTTGTTTTAGAAAAGCAACATGAAAATAAACTTGATCTTAAAAAAGGAGGTATTTTTGCCCTTGTTCATGGGATACGAACGCTCTCTTTAGAGTATAAAATCGATGCAACGAACACCATTGAGAGGATAAAAGCACTCAATAATAAAGGAATCTTTGATAAAACATTTGCTACTGAGTTGATCGAGTGTTTTGATACTTTATCATCCATAAGACTCAGGGCGATGTTGGAAGCTAAAAGTGTTGAAGAGATGAACTATATTAATCCAAAAAAATTGCAAAAAATAGAGATAGATTTGCTCAAAGACAGCTTTAAAGTCGTCAATAAATTGAAAAAATTTATGGCTTTTCATTTTCATTTGAATATGGTGAGTTGATGTTTACTTCACTTTATAAAAACTGGAAAAAAAAACGAGACCTTGCAAATTTGAAAGATCCAAGTTTTTCCTTTTTATTTGAAGAAGATACCAGTGGTGAATATGTTGTCTTTGATACTGAAACAACGGGCCTTGACATCAAAAATGATGAGATACTTTCAATAGGTGCTGTGAAGATAAAAGATAACAAAATTCTTACTTCACAAACCTTTGAAATCTATCTAAAAAACTCAAAAAATATCGATTCAAAAAGTATTCTGATTCATGGCATTCGAGAGTGTGATCTTGTTGATGCGAAAGACGCAACGGATGGCGTAAAAAAGTTTTTACATTTTATTGGTTCTAGAGCCTTAATTGGATATTATTTAGAGTTTGATGTAGCGATGATAAATCGATATATAAAACCTATGTTGGGTGTAACATTACCAAACAAAATGATTGAAGTTTCTGAAATCTATTTTGAAAAAACAATTACGTTTATACCAGAAGGTAATATTGATTTACGCTTCGATACAATCCTCAAAAATTGTAAGGTCCCAGATATGGGAGCACATAATGCAGTCAATGATGCAATCATGACAGCTATGATATATTTAAAACTAACCAAGGAGAAAAATTAATGTCTGACAACGTAAAACCAGTTTTTAAACCAAATAAAGAGTTTGCAAAAACGGCTAGAATTAAAAATATGTGTGAGTATCAAGCTCTTCAAGATTATGCAATGGAAGATTATGAAGGTTTTTGGGGCTCTTATGCAAAAGAGAAACTTTCTTGGATAAAACCGTTCACAAAGGTAATGGATGAGAGTAATTTTCCTTTTGTAAAATGGTTTGAGGGTGGAAAACTAAATGTCTCTGCGCAATGTATCGACCGTCATTTAGATATTCGTAAAAATAAAGCAGCAATTATCTTTGAGGGTGACAGAGGTGATAAGCAGATTGTTACATATTTAGAGCTTTATTACAATGTAAACCGTTTTGCAAATTTATTGAAAAATGAGTTTGGTGTAAAAAAAGGTGACCGTGTTGTCATCTATATGCCGATGATCCTTGAAGCTGCTTATGCGATGCTTGCATGTGCAAGAATCGGTGCGATCCATTCAATCGTATTTGGAGGCTTCTCTGCTGAGGCACTTAAAGATCGTATAGAAGATGCAGATGCAAAAGTGGTTATTACTGCTGATGGTGCATTTAGAAAAGATAAACCGTATATGCTCAAACCGGTTGTTGATGAAGCGCTAAGTGGAAAAACTCCTGTAGAAAAAGTTTTAGTTGTTGAAAGAAATGGCGAAGAAGTGACTTGGGTTGCTGGACGGGACTATTCGTACAATGAACTGATTAAACATCAAGCAAACACATGTGAGCCTGAAGTCATGGATGCTGAAGATCCACTCTTCTTGCTTTATACTTCAGGATCAACTGGCAAACCAAAAGGTGTTCAACATAACTCAGCGGGTTATATTCTTTGGGCCCAGATGACTATGGAATGGGTATTTGACGTTAAAGAAAATGACACTTATTGGTGTACGGCAGATGTTGGCTGGATTACAGGTCATACTTACATCGTTTACGGACCACTTGCTATGGGTGCGACGACTGTTATGTTTGAGGGTGTTCCAACGTATCCAGATGCTGGACGTCCATGGAAAATGGTAGAAGAGTACAAGATCAACCAGTTTTATACAGCACCAACTGCGATTCGTGTTTTACATAAAATGGGTGAAGACGAACCGGCAAAATATGATCTTTCAAGCTTAAAAGTTCTTGGAACAGTTGGTGAACCTATCGATCCTCCGGCGTGGAAATGGTACTATGAAGCAGTTGGTAATAGTAAATGTGCGATCGTAGATACTTACTGGCAAACAGAAACAGGCGGACATATAGTTTCTCCTCTTCCTGGTGCAACACCTATTAAGCCTGCATGTGCAACTTTCCCACTTCCGGGAATCATGGCTGAGATCTTAGACCCTAAAACAGGTGAAAAAGTCGAAGTAGGAGAGGGTGGTTATATGTGTGTAACACGTCCTTGGCCGGCAATGATTCGTGGAATTTGGGGTGATGAAGAGAGATTTGTAAAATCTTACTTTGGCGATGTGAAAAAAGATGGCAAACCTGTATACTTTACAGGTGATGGCGCAAACTATGATGAAGATGGTTACATCACTATCACTGGACGTACTGATGATGTCATCAACGTTTCAGGCCACAGAATGGGAACAGCGGAAGTCGAAGCAGCGATCAAAAAGCATCCAAATGTTGCAGAAGTTGCAGTTGTTGGAAAACCACATGAGATCAAAGGCGAGGGGATCTTTGCTTATGTAGTACTGAAGTCTGATACAGGCGTTGCAGATGAACTCGAAGAGATCAAAGCGATCAATCGTGTGATCCAAAAAGAGATAGGAAATATTGCTTTATGTGATGATGTCGTTTTCGCTCCGGGACTTCCTAAAACACGTTCAGGTAAGATTATGCGTCGTATCCTTCGCTCAATTGCAAGAGGCGAAGCGATCACTCAAGATATCTCAACTCTTGAAGATCCAACAGTAGTTGCAAAAATCGAAAAAATGGTTAGAGGTTAACTCTTACTCTTCTTCATTCGTGTGCTTTTTGCACACGAATCTCTTCTAAAAATCCTTACACTTTCTAGAACTCCTTAGACACATACGACACTTTACATGCGAAGTACCCCTTGTGGGTATAAGCTTTTAAAAATGATATAATTTCGTAAAAAAAGAGAAAATATGCAACTTTGTATCGCCCTTGACTTACCCACAAAAGAGGAAAATCTCTCCCTTGTAGAAAAAATAAAAGAGTATGACGTTTGGCTTAAAGTCGGTTTTCGCTCTTACATCCGTGATGGAGCTGAGTTTATAGAAGCCATCAAAGCGATCAATCCCGATTTTAAAATCTTTTTAGACCTCAAACTTTACGACATTCCAAACACGATGGCAGATGCCGCAGAGTCGATAATGGGACTTGGCGTAGATATGTTCAACATCCACGCAAGTGCAGGCAAAAAAGCGATGAGTACAGTAATGAAAAGACTCGAAAAGTATGAAAACCGCCCGATCGTCTTAGCCGTAACGGCTCTTACCTCTTTTAATGAAGAGGAGTTTTCGTACATTTACAATGAAGATATCGCTTCCAAAGCTGACAAATTTGCAAAAGATGCGTATGAGAGCGGACTTGATGGCGTTGTGTGCAGTGCTTTTGAAAGTGAGTCGATCAAAAAGACGACATCTAAAGAGTTTGTGACGCTCACTCCGGGAATTCGTCCATTTGGCGAAGATGCGGGAGATCAAGAACGCGTAGCAAATATCGACTTCGCACACTCTGCAATGGTAGATTTCATCGTTGTAGGACGTCCGATCTATCAAGCACAAAATCCTGCTGAGGTAGTTGAAAAGATATTGCAAAAGCTCTAACTCATATCTTCAAGAGAGCACGTCTCTAAGATATGCACTCTCTTTTAAACTACTTCTATTCTTCTAGTCCAAATCATAATTATTTTCTACATGTAATGTTACAAATGGTCAATTAAATAGATATTTTATGAAAAATAATTTTTATACACATAATTAAATATCTATCTTGGTTATACTAACTGACCTTACGCACCAAATAACAATTTCGGCATAAAATATGCTTTT
>JAVHRU010000039.1:0-16328 GCA_036171835.1 Sulfurimonadaceae bacterium
ATTTAATCTGATATAATTTTAATAACACCCAAGTAAACCATTTAAAGGTACTCCTATTTTTTTAATTAATACACCCATATCTGAGCAATTTAGCTCATTTTATACAAAAAACAAGTTTGAAGATTTTGAGACTGCGATCGAATATTTCACCGTATTTGGTGGTTCAGAGATAAAAATCGATGCTACAAAATCGCTTGATGAGCTTATTATCGCTCATATTTTGACTAACTACAACTTTTTACATAAGCAAGTTTCTCAGCTTGTAGATGTCGAAAAAGTTCCACTTTTGAGTGCTCTCGCTCTTGGTGATGGACGTATCCACTCTGCATTTAAACGAGCACGTGTATCCGATGCAAATGCTAGTGAGATAGCACAAGAGCTGATGGATACAAATGTTGTACGACTTTTAAAATCAAGAAAACTCTTTACAAGCTGGGTAGATGATGAAAGAGTGAGCGATAAACTTCTTTTTACGACTCCATTTTTAAGATTTTGGTTTGCTTTTGTCGCACCTATTTTTAAAGGGATTAAAGAAGGAAATTACGCTGAGTTCAATACACGCTATGAAAATAAGATAGTAGAGTTTAGAGAAGCTGTATTTAAAGAACTCTCTTATGCACTTATTTCTAAAAGTTTTGAAGAAGATAAAATCGTCGAGATCGCTGGATACTGGGATAGAGATGTCGAGATCGATCTCTATGCAAAAACAGCTTCTGGAAAAGTTATCGTAGGTACATGTAAGTATTCAAATGCGAAAGTGAAAAAGAGTGAGATCGTAAAACTTCAAGAACTAAGCGCAAAAGCGAAGATCAAAGCAGATGTATTTGTTCTCGTTGCAAAGAGCGGTTTTACAACAGAGGTCAAAGGCCTTAAAGGTGAAAATCTAAAACTTTTTAATATGAAGAATTTTAAACAGTTGCTCTAGCAACTTGGTTTCTCCCGTTCTCTTTTGCAGCGTAGAGTGCATTGTCTGCCTCTTTGACTAAGCTGATGATCTCCTGTTCTGGTTTGTAGCAAGTAATTCCAAAACTTGATGTCAGTTGTGGAAGATTATTTGAAAAGTCGTGGTTTGCGATTTTTTCTCTTAAATTTTCTGCTACCTTTTCAAGAGCCTCTATCTCTATATTTGGGCAGATTATTAAAAACTCCTCTCCGCCCCAGCGTCCTACACTGTCTGTATCTCGCACATTTTCTTTTAAAATATCTGCAAACTGTTTTAAGACGCGGTCTCCTTCTTGGTGTCCATAAGTATCATTTACATTTTTGAAATGGTCAATATCCATCATGATGATACCAAAAGGAGTGTTGTATCTTTTTGCAAGTTTGTGTTGGACTTCAAGTATTTCGTCGATCTTCATTCTGTTATTAATACCTGTGAGGGAGTCCATCGTAGATAATCTTTTCAATGTTTTGTTATATTTTGTAAGCTCATAATATCTGTAGAAATAGAATAAAGAGAGGGCCAAAATTCCCCATAAAATTTTATAAATTAAAGAATAATCAAGCTCTTTCGTTTCTTCAACGGAAACCCAATGGTTATAGATCTCCTGCTTCTCTTTTTCAGAAACTGTGTGGACCAGTTTTTCAAATATGTTATGCAGAAGTGGTTCATCGTTTCTCGTTCCTATTGCTAGTGCAACATTTTCATTGACTCTTGATGATATTTTCATTAGACCTGTAAACTCGTGTTGGATGGTATAGGCAAGAACCATGAGATTGTCGACATATCCGTAAATCTCGCCACTTTCAACTTTTTTTAGACCTTCATGAATATTTTTTACATTCACTATCTGCATATTCGGATATTTTTGACGAAGTATCTCACCTATAGCGTAACCGCCTACAACACCGATCTTTTCATCTTTTAGTGCATAAAAATTGTAAGTATAGGGCTTGTCTATTTTTGTGGCAAGGACAATAGGAAGTTTGATATATGGATCTGTAAAATCCATATATTTTAATCTTAAGGGAGTGGCTGATGCAAGGGTGAAGATATCACATTTTCTCTGCTTCGCTGCGTCAACGCTCTCTTGCCATGACTTGGTCGGGTAAAGTTCTATCTCTATATTAGATTTTTTCTTGATAAGATGAAAAAAGTCAGCTGCGATCCCTACATATTGGCCGTTTTTTATCGCTTCAAACGGCATCCAGTCAGGATCGACGCACATTTTTAGGGATCCTTTTGAGAGAAGAAAATCTTTTTCCTCTTTCGTCAGGTCACTATTATAAGACTTGTCTTCATATACGAAATCGCTGAAATCTAAAGCAGTCTCCTCAGATATGATACCCATCTCTTTAAAATCTTCAGCCATTATCCTGATTCTTATCGGATTGATACTCCCTATTGGAAAGATTGATGGAAGGATCATATGCTGGATCTGGTTAGCTTCAAATTTTAATGCTTCGCGTGATTTGTGCTGCGTATTGTATTTTTTTAAAATGATCTCTATGATCTCATCTTTGTGTGTCAGGGCATATTGCCACCCTTTAACGCTGGCATCTCTAAAGTTTTTTACTCTTTTAGGATGGTTTATAAGTTCATCTTTTGATGTAAAGAGATTGACGTCATAGAACTCAGTTCCGTAGTTTGAAGGATTTAAAACATTGTATTTAATGCCGGCTTCATCAAGATAGAAAAGTTCATTTGTGGAATAAACGACCATCGCATCGACTTTTTTATTGACAAACTCATCGATTTTAAAGGTCGGAGGAACATCGGTAAAGCTGCCTAGATTCATACCGAAGTCTTTGAACATCATCAAAAATGCTGTACTTTTTATGGTGTTTTCTATCCCCATTATTTTTTTATTTTTTAGATCACGGGGCGTTTTTATGTTGCTTTGCGTTACAAGAATAAGAGGGGAATGTTTAAAAAAGTTTGCTACTAAAACTACAGGCTTACCGTTTAGATAATCGACGATCAGATCAGAATAGGTGATACCGTAAGTGTCTTTTTTGTCCAGAACATCGTCTACCGTGTGGACACCGTTTGAGAACTCTTTAAACTTAAGGTTGATACCTACGTCTTTGTAAAAACCCTTTTCCTGAGCGGCATAAAATCCGGCATACTCAAATTGATGTTTCCATTGCAGCTGAAGTGTTAAATCTTCGAGGTTGCCTTGTGCAAAAAGGGATGTAAAAAGTGATAATATGAAAAATAGTTTATTAAAATGAGACATAATATGATTCTATCCTAAGATTTATTAATCTTTTCTGCACTTTATTCTCATAGTCAACTTATGTTACAATTACAACAATTTTAACATAGGATTTTTGATGCAATTTTCTGCTCCATTAAAGAGTAATTCAAAGCGTATTATGCTTTTAGGCTCCGGTGAATTAGGTAAAGAAGTGGCGATAGAAGCTCAGCGTTTAGGACTTGAAGTGATCGCCGTAGATAGATATCAAAATGCTCCTGCACATCATGTGGCACATAGAAGTTATGTGGTCAATATGCAAGATAAAGAAGCAGTGCTTGAGATCATCAGACGTGAGAAGCCTGACTATATTTTGCCTGAGATCGAAGCTATCAGCATAGAGGCTCTTTTTGATGCAGAAAATGAGGGGTTTAATGTCATCCCAAATGCAGATGCGGTCAATAAAACGATGAATAGAAAAAATATCCGCCGTTTTGCAGCTGAAGAGTTAGGTCTAAAAACTGGTCCGTATGCTTTTGTCAGCACACTTGAGGGCTTAAAAGAGGAAGCTGAAAAACTTGGATTTCCTTGTGTTATCAAACCTGTTATGAGTAGTTCAGGACATGGACAAAGCGTTGCAAGAAGTGCAGGAGACATTGAGAAATCATGGGAGATCGCAAAAGAAGCGCGTGGCGATGCAAGTGAGTTGATCGTTGAAGCGTTTGTTGACTTTGATTATGAGATCACGATGCTTACAGTGCGTAATGGCAAAGAAACGGTGTTCTGTGAAGCGATAGGTCACGAACAACGCGATGGTGACTATGTATTTTCATGGCAGCCGATGCGTATGAGCGAAGTTGCTAAGAAAAATGCGCAGGAGATTGCGAAAAAGATCACAGATGGTCTTGGTGGTCGTGGACTTTTTGGTGTTGAGATGTTTGTAAAAGGTGATGACGTTTATTTCAGCGAAGTAAGCCCTCGTCCTCATGATACAGGAATGGTTACCCTTATCACTCAAAGTCAAAGTGAGTTTGCTCTTCACCTTCGCGCAGTTCTCGGGCTTCCTCTTGGATTTACATTTTACGGAGACGGCGCATCTGCGGCGTTTAAATCTGACAAACACTCATATGCTCCACTCGTGGATGTAGATGAATCACTCTTTACTAACAACTCGTTTGTAAGAGTGTTTTCAAAACCGGAATCACATAAAGGCAGACGTATGGCTGTTGCTCTTGTTTTTGATGAAGTAGACGCCGCTCTCAAACAAGCGCGTGAGATTATCAGTAACATAAAAGACGCGTAGATGAAAATAGTTTTACTTGATACTATCACTTTTGGAGATACTGATCTAAGTAGTTTTGATGCGCTTGGAGAGGTTGTGGCATACCAAAAAACTTTGCCAGAAGAACTTGACGAACGCATCGCTAACGCAGAAGTTATAGTTACAAACAAAGTTGTTATCTCCGCAGAGTCAATGGAGCGAGCAAAAAATCTTAAACTCATCTGTGTAGCAGCAACAGGCACAAACAATGTCGATCTTGAAGCTGCAAAAGGGCGTGGTGTTGCTGTGAAAAATGTTGTCGGTTACTCAACTGAGTCTGTCGTACAACATACGTTTGCGATGCTTTTTTATTTGATAGAGCATATGAAGTATTATGATGGCGTTGTAAAAGATGGCTTCTGGAGCAGAAGCGGAATTTTTACCGATATCACAAATCCGTTCTTTGAGATAAGCGGAAAAAAATGGGGCATCATCGGGCTTGGAACTATCGGAAAAAAAGTGGCTGTATTGGCAAAAGCTTTTGGATGTGAAGTAAGTTATTTTTCAACAAGCGGGAAAAATAGTGATACAGATTTTACAAGCATCTCTCTCCAACTGCTGTTAGAAGAGAGCGACATTATTAGTATTCATGCACCTCTTAACGAAACGACAAACAACCTTTTAGATTATGAACAACTGCTTACATGTAAGCCTAATGCAGTCATCTTAAACCTTGGTCGTGGCGGTATTATAAACGAAGATGCAGTGGCAAAGATCATCGATGAAAAAGATCTCTTTTTTGGTTTAGATGTACTAACAAAAGAGCCGATAGATAAAAATCATGCACTTCTTGGTGTAAGAAATAGGAACAAACTTCTTATCACTCCTCACATCGCATGGACGTCCAAAGAAGCACGTGATACTTTGATAGCAAAGACCATAGAGAACATCCGTTCACTTTGATTGCACTTTCCCTTTTCTTCTCTGCCTTTTTGGCTGCGACGATCTTGCCCTTCTCTTCAGAAGTGGCGCTCTTCGCGGCTGTAGAAGCTGGTTTAGATAAACATACAGCTCTTCTTATCGCCTCTTCTGGAAACATCTTAGCAATTATATTGAACTACTATCTTGGATACTTTTTATATGAAAAAACAAAAGAGAAACTTTTAAAAAATAAAACCACAAAAATGGCTTTACATGTAGGACATAACTACGGCTACTGGGCACTTCTACTCTCATGGCTCCCAATCATCGGGGATCCTCTAACTTTAGTAGCTGGAATGGTAAGGCTGAACTTCTTTTACTTTTTGCTTATTGTCGCAACGTTAAGGGTTGGTCGCTATATTGCAGTTCTATACTTTACGTAAATATATAATTTTACGAAATAGTACTTCCTATTAAACAATGCCAAAAAAACCGTTACGTCCTTGCTCTTTGACTTTGTACATCGCTTTATCTGCATGTTGCATCAACTCTTTACTATCTTTAGCATTTTGCGGATAAAGTGATACACCAATACTTGCTGATATAGTAATAACCTCGCCATTTAAATGAAATGGTTGGGCAAGCGTTTCAACTATTGCCTGCGCGACTCTTCTCGCATCATCAGCTGACTCAATATGCGGAAGAATTGCAGTGAACTCATCTCCACCCATTCTTGCTACTGTGTCTGATTCTCGTACAACCGCACTGATCCGTTTAGCCACATTGGCTAAAAGAAGATCTCCCACATCATGTCCCATTGTATCATTAACAGATTTGAAAAAATCAAGATCGATAAAAAGAAGCGCAAAAGACATTTTTTTACGATGGCTTATCTTAATCTCATGTTTTAGTCTGTCATGGAAAAGTTGTCTGTTTGGTAGTTGAGTTAGTAAGTCGTAATTTGCCTGTTGCCAGATAATCTCATCTGCCTCTTTTTGTTCAGTAACATCAGAAAAGAGCGCTACATGCATTTTTTTAGAGCCATCTTCATTATAAATGACTTTAATGGAGAGCCACTCTGCATATTCTTCACCGTCTTTACGCTTATTCCATAGTTCCCCATCCCAAGATCCTTGGCCATTTAGTTTTTGCCACATCTGTCGATAAAATGTTCTATCTTGTCTTCCAGATTTAAGTATTTTAGGTGTTTTTCCAATCACATCATCTGGGGAATACCCTGTGAGTGCAGTAAATGCCGGATTGACAGTAATAAACTTATTGTCTGCATCAGTAACAATCATAGCTTCATTCGCAGAATCAAATATCGTTGCTGAGATCTGAAGTTTATCTACATATTTTCGTATTGCTACGTGCGAGAGTCTGAGATCAAGATGTGCCGTTACACTGTCTGCAAGTATTTTGATAGCATCTAATTGTTCTCCTTGAAGTTCACGGGCCACGGTATCGATGACACATAAGGTACCCAAGTGGTACCCATTGGAAGTAATAAGTGGAACACCTGCATAAAAACGGATGCCAGGACCCTCGGTAACTAACGGATTATCAAAAAAACGCTCATCTTTAAGGGCATCAGGTATAACAAAAGCATCATCCTGCAAGATCGTATGGGCACAAAAAGCAATATCGCGCGGCGTCTCCTTTGCGTTAATACCTACTATGGACTTAAACCATTGACGATTAGAATCAATGAGACTAATTGCTGCAATAGGAGTTTGGCAAATATAACTTGCCAGTTGTACCATGTTGTCAAAAACGGCTTCAGGCTCAGAGTCTAAAATATTGTATTCTTTTAGCTTAGCTAAACGTTCTTGCTCATTTTGAGGTAGTGGCGCGATTTTCACTATTTTGTCCTTCCAATCACTATACTTAGTGTATAGATTTAATACTAACTTCTTACATTATAACTATAATTTTCTTCTAAGTGCTTGATTTGTTTCATCAAAAATATCCTATGATTTTGGTAGCAATAAAGATAACTCCCAAGAACATCACAGAAGAGATAAATACTAACGCTGTGACTACTCTTGGAGCGCAATCATACAGTGAAGCGAGGTTGACATTTGCAATGGCAAGGGGCATCATCAGTTCGATAAAGACGATCCCTTTTATCATCGGTGTGAGATCAAGTGGATACAAAACTCCAAATGTGACGAGCGGTAAGATGATAAATTTTACTGAAGTAACAAGGCTAAAAAGTGTCCTATCAATCTCTTTTATTTTCGTGCCATAAAGATAAATTCCAAACAAAAAGAGCTGCATCGTGATAGAAGCGTACGCGCCCATCATTAACATATTTGCAATGATTGGCGAGGGCTTATAACCGTTGACACTCAGGATAATCGCGATAACTGCCGCCCAAAGAATAGGGATTTTAGCTATATTTGTAAACGATGTTTTCACATCAAAATTACCGCGTGAATAGTAGTAAACTCCAAAGCTGTAAACGACAAAGACATTGACAAGGTTTACAACTGTCGTGTAGGGAATGGAAGCTTCTCCAAAGATGGCGATGTTGATGGGGATGCCTAGATTTCCAGTATTGCCTATGATAGCGGCGACTGTGGCAATAGAACGTTCTTTTTGCTCTTTGAAGAGTTTCCTCGCTACTAAAATGGAGATAAAAAGGACAACTAAGACGACGACGAGATAAGCTGATGGCGCGTATAAAAGAGTGATATCTACAGGCTTTAAAAGAAGTCCCCAAAAAGTGAGAAACACCTGTAGAAAATAGACGTTTATGATGGTGATAGTTTTATCGTCAATCTTCTCTTTAAAACTTATTTTTGAGAGAAATCCCATAATGATAAAGATATAAACACTCAAAATAGAAAAGATGATATTGATCATAGTAAAAACATTTAGAAGATGTATGGAATAAGACGGTACGTGTTTTGTGCGTACTCTTTGTAATTTCCATCTTTACGGTGCCAAAGAGACTCTTCGTAGAATATTTTAGTCAGCATATTTATAAGTAGTATTGCGTATAAAACACTCACATAGAGGTTTGCATATAAAACCAAGACACCAAACATTGATAACAAAACAGATGAGTACATTGGATGTCTAATATATTTGTAGATGCTGTGACTTACAAGGGTACAGTTTTCTTTTATATCGGGACGGATGTTGAAGTTGCCTGAAGTGTGAGCAGTGATGGCAAATAACCCGACAATGATTCCAACAGTGATGATGGCAAGACCTGAGTATAGATTTTGCACTTCTCCTTCAAGAGGAAGGATCATCAAAAAGATGGCGAGAAACTGGATAATAACTAAGATACGACTTTTCATAGAAGAATCTTATCAGATTTACTCTAATTTCAAAACAATACCTTGAGTAAAGTCGAGATTTTGTAAAATCATTTACTTGAAGGTTTTCTTAGGTTGCGTTTTGCTTAGAACCGCACCAATAGATACATTTTTATTCTTAATACTTTTGTAATAGCTTACATGTAAAGGTTTTTTTATGGTTGATGTTTTAGTCATTGGTGCTGGCGGCGCTGGTCTTGTTGCGGCACTACGAGCAAAAGAATCGGGAGCGAGTGTGAAAGTGCTTACAAAAACTTATCCGACGCATTCACAAACCTGTATGGCACAAGGTGGGATCAACGCAGCGCTGGGCAATGTGAGCGAAGACAGCGTCAAAGCTCATTATGAAAATACACTCAAATCAGCTCACGGCATTGCAAATAAAAAGATGATAGAAAAGCTTTGTAGTGAGGGGATTGAGGCTGTAAAATGGCTCGATAGTATCGGTATGCCTTTTAGCAGAACCACAGAGGGAGCTATCGCCCAACGTCGCCTTGGTGGAGCGAGTGCGCCGCGTGCTTGTTATGCTCAAGATTATACGGGGCTCAAAATCCTTCACACCCTTTATGATCAGTGCAATGCTAATGATATCGAAATGCTCAGTGACAGATTTTTACTGGAACTTTTGGTTGACAACGGAGCTGTTTTCGGTGCTGAGGTGATCAACATAAAAACAGGTGAAGTAGAACAACATCTTGCAAAAAGCGTGATTTTGGCTACGGGCGGATATAGCCGTATCTATGGAAAAAACTCGACAAATGCAGTCGGTTCTACAGGTGATGGGATTGCAGTGGCGTATCGAGCAGGTACACACTTGAGTGATATGGAGTTTATACAGTTTCATCCTACTGGACTAAAAAACTCATCCATCCTTATAAGTGAAAGTGCGCGCGGTGAGGGCGGATATCTTTTAAATAAAAAGGGTAAACGCTTTACTGATGAGCTTGCGCCACGTGATGAGGTTAGTCGAGCGATTTATGAAGAGATAGAAAAAAGCGGTGAAGTGTATATCGATATTCGTCATTTAGGAGAAGAATTTATCTCTCATAGTCTTCCTCAAGAACGTAAGCTTGCAAAACTGTATGAAAATGTTGATCCTGTTTTTGAACCGATTCCTATAAAGCCTGTTGCGCACTACACGATGGGCGGCATCGATGTGGATGAAGATGCACAAACAAATATACAAGGGCTTTTTGCAGTGGGTGAGTGTGCGAATCAAAAAGTGCATGGAGCAAATAGACTTGGTGGAAACTCTTTACTTGAACTCATTGTTTTTGGGCGAGTGACTGGTAAAAATGCTGCGAAGTCTGCAAAAGAGAATACACTTAATGCTAAGGATTCAGAAACTCAAATGAGCATTTTGAAAGGCTACTTAAATCCAGAGAGTAAAGTGGATTTTTATAAAAAACGAGATGAGCTCGCAGAACAGTTTTATAAAAATGTCGGAATAAAACGTGATAAAGTAAAACTCTCTTTGGCCTTAGAACATTTGCAAAGTCTAAAAAAACAGCTCCCTTTAATGGGAGTTAGAGATACAAACAAACTCTATAACACTGAGTTAGTTGAGTTTTTGGAGTTTAAAAATTTACTTGATCTTGCAGAGATGGTTGTCACGGGTGCGTTGGTAAGAGAAGAGAGTCGAGGCGCTCATTATCGAGAAGATATGCCGAGTGAGAGTGAAGTGTTTGAGAAGAATACTATTTATTATAAGAATGGAGAAAAATTATGCGTGCAATTGATGAGATAAAATGTATGGGTGATGAAGAAGTTGAAAATGAAGCGACTGCTCAAGAGGATGAAGACGATTGGGAAGGATGTTGCGAAGATGTTTTGATGGATGATGAGTTTTATGAAAGAGAGTATTGTGATTGATGAAAATTGATATCAAAAGAGATGCGCAAGTAGTCAGCTACGAGCTGGTATCACAAGATCTTACTTTACTTGAACTCCTAAGTCATATCAAAATAGAGATAGATAGTTCTTTAACCTTTTCATCCGGATGTAGAAGCGGAGTTTGTGGAAGCTGTGCTATGCGTGTCAATGGAAAAGAGGTGCTTGCATGTGCATATAAACCTCAAAATGGCGACTTAATAGAACCTCTTCGTTATGCCCCTGTTTTACGTGATTTAGTTGTAGATATGGATCAGGCACTCGCATTTAATAAGATAGCAAAAGCGTGGGGATTGCCAACGAAAAAATCTTTACACCTTCATGGCACTTTATATGTAAGCCAAAAAGATGCAGAGGTGAATGAACTTCAAAGTGATTGTATTTTGTGTGGCGCTTGTTACAGCGCATGTCCAGTTTATACTGTAAATTCTGAGTTTATAGGACCATTTGCCCTAACGCGAGCGTGGAGATATGTCAGCGATGTGAGAGAAGCTGATATAGCGCAGACGATTTTAGCTGTACAAACAAAAGGGATTTATGATTGCACACTATGCAATGAATGTGTCCCCGTTTGTCCTCAAGGCATCGCTCCAAAACAAGATATTGTGATGCTGAGAAATAAAAGCGGTGTGATGGGCTATATGGATCCAAATTTTGCGGCAAGTTTTGGTGGATTTGATTTAGGTTTGACATTTTAAAATTTTATATCACAATTTTAGTAAAGATGAAGATATTTTGTCTTATCATGCGCTTATTATAGTATAAGGAAAAATTATGACAAGACCTACGACTACAAGCAAAGAGATCGATTTTCGGGATGGAAATTTCATTTATGAAATAGACAATGATGGGTACATCACTTATGCAAACAGATCTTTTTTAAACTTTACGGGTTATGACAAAGCTGAACTTATTGGCGCACATTATAGTCAAACAGTTGATCCACATATGCCAACAACACTCTTTCACTGCATGCAGACATCTACAAGTAAAGGCGAAGAGTGGAAAGGGTATTCTAAAAACCTTTTAAAAAGTGGAGACCATTACTGGTCAGTTGCGCATGTGAGTCCAAAAGAGAATGTAAATGAGGGATATATTGTTATGTATAATCCAGCTGGAAAAATGGCGGTTGAGGATATCTCAAAAAAATATGAAGAGATCTATGCACTAGAACAAAAAGGTGAAGATACGCGTGGCCTGATCAAAAATATCATTGTCTTGAGATAAAACAGATTTAAAACCCTAAGTTTTATCTGTTATAATTACTAAAACAATTGTGAGGTGGTATGTTATGGCTCCAAAAGAATTTTCATTTGATATTTCTGCAAAAATTGATATGCAGGCGTTTAAAGATTGTATAAATCTTGTTGATAAAGAAGTCGCTAACAGATATGACTTCAAGGGAACACCTTATGAAGTAAGTTATAAAGAAAAAGAAAAAGCTCTTGTACTTATAGCTTCGAGTGACAATAAGCTTGAAGCACTTTATGACATAGTAATATCGAAATTGCTTAAGCGTGACCTTTCTTCAAAAGCTTTAGATGAAGCAAAAGTTGAAAATGCAAGTGGAAATACACGTAAAGCGACTTATAAAATTGTAGATTATATTGATTCTAAAGAGGCTAAAAAAATAGTCGCAGAGATCAAAAACCTGAAGCTTAAAGTTACAGCGACTATCGAAGGTGATGCTATTCGCATAAAATCAAAACAGATCGATGACCTTCAAAAAGTGATGAAGACTATCCGTTCTATGGAGTGGGAAGCCCCTCTTGTTTTTGAAAACATGCGTTAGGAAAACGTTATGGCAAAACTAACTATACAAGAAGCGTCAGATCATTTTAAAGTCTCCAAAGAAGCGATCCATAATCGTATAAGACGTGGAAGTCTTGCTTCCATAAGTGAGCATGGCGTAAAATATGTCATAGTCGAAGATGCCATAACGCAAACCAAACAGGTTGCAAACGATGATAAATATTACGCTTTTTTAGAAGAGCAAAACAAAACACTGCAAGAAAAAGTAGAACGCCTTGAAAAAGACAACTCCTCTTTACGCGACCAAAAAGAGCTTATGCTCATCGAAGAACGTATAAAAATCGAAAATATTTATAAAGAAAAAGATGAACAATTAAAAAATATTCTCCAAACTATCTCTGCAAAATTCTTATCTCAACATAGTCAAACTGAGGTTTCAAATGTTGAAATCATAGATGTTGAAAGTGATGAGATCTCTTTAAAAAAATATTTACATTCTCTAGGTCTCAAGTCAAAAAAAGAGGAAAAAGTAAAAACCCGCTTTAAGATGATGGCTCATAGAGATGAGAGAATCTTTATAAGAGGCGATAAGCTTTTTGTCAATCCAAAACTCTACAGCTACGGCGATATTATCTCTATATGATAGCAAACGACTCGATCGAGCAGTTAAAGTCCAGACTTGACATCCTTGATGTAGTGGGCTCATATATAGAACTTAAAAAGGCTGGTGCAAACTTCAAAGCGCCATGCCCATTTCACGATGATAAATCTCCAAGTTTTGTTGTGAGTCCCTCCAAGCAGATATACCACTGTTTTGGCTGTGGTGCTGGGGGTGACAGTATCCGTTTTGTGATGGAATATGAAAAACTCAGTTACCCAGAATCTATAGAAAAACTAGCTTCACAGTATAATTTTTCGCTTCAATATACGGACAACCAACATCAGCAAAAACGCTCACAGCTTTTAGATAAGCTCAATGAATATTATCAAACTCTTCTGACCCATAATCAAAATGCTCTTGGTTATCTTAAAGAGCGCGGGATTTTTGAGTCAAGTGTCGAGAAGTTTGGTATCGGCTATGCTCCAAGTTCAGCCCAAACGCTTACATACATACAAAAAAATATGTTCACTATGCGAGAGGCTATCGAAGTCGGAGCTGCCGGACATGACAATGGCAAGAGTTTCGCACGTTTTATAGAACGTATAACTTTTCCTATCTTTGCCACTAATGGTACTATTGTCGGCTTTGGCGGACGTACGATCACCGGACATCAAGCCAAATATGTCAACTCTCCGCAAACAAAACTTTTTAATAAATCAAAGCTTTTGTATGCATACAATTTTGCAAAAGATACCATCTATAAAAACCGTCAGATTATTATAACAGAGGGTTATCTAGATGTTATCATGTTACATCAAGCCGGTTTTACAAATGCCGTTGCAACACTTGGTACGGCACTGACGTTAGAGCATTTACCCCTGCTTAGAAAAGGTGAGCCAGATGTTATTATGGCGTATGATGGTGACAACGCCGGAGCTGCCGCCGCATTAAAAGCTGCAAGACTTTTAAGCGCTTCGGGTTTTAATGGAGGAGTTATACTTTTTGGCGGAGGTTTGGATCCTGCTGATATGGTCAAAAATGGACAAATAGAGGAGTTAAATACTCTTTTCAGACGTCCAAAATCATTCATTGAGTTTGTTATAGATCGGATCGTTATGGGTTATAACATTAAAGATCCAAAAGGAAAAGAGGGAGCACTGGATGAAGCGATTGGCTATCTAAAAACACTCACACCTCTACTCCAAGAAGAGTATAAAATCTATCTTTCCTCTACTCTTGGAGTGAATCCCTCTTTCGTAAAAGTTACGTCACATAATCTTTTGCATATAAATAAAAAAGAGCTTCGCACCCCGCATAAAGATATGTGGGAACTTTCTCTTGTTAAAACTGTTTTGGAACACCCAGAACTTATAGACCAAATACTCGATGCCATCGATCCATCGATTTTGCAGTTTCATCAAAGAGAGTTTGCGCTTGCCCTTGCTGGTAAAACGGATGCTCCTGAACTTATGGCCATCTCAGTGGATGAAGAGATCATTGCGCTTACAAACTATGATGCGCTAAAAGCTGAACTTATTTTGTTTTTGACAAATCACTATAATCAACAATATAAGAAAATACAATTGCGCCATGATATTGGATTTGAACAGAAAGCTTTTTTAATACGTTCGATTCGTGGTAAAATTTCAAAACTACAAAAAGGTGAACTAGTTGCATATGAGGGTTAGCCCTTACATGTAACCCTTGTGCCTGCCCAAAGGAAAACTATGTCAAAAACAAAAGCGATCGCCCTTTTTAGCGGCGGTCTAGACTCTACACTCGCTATGAAGCTTATCATCGATCAGGGTATTGATGTGATAGCTTGTAATATCAATACAGGTTTTGGTTCTACAAAAGACAGATACGATCACATGAAAAGTATGTGTGACCAAGTGGGTGCGGAACTTCGTATTATCGATATTCAAAGTGAGTATCTTCAAGAAGTTTTATTTGATCCAAAACATGGATATGGCAAAAACTTCAATCCTTGTATCGATTGCCATGCAAAGATGTTTGAAGTGGCTAAACGTATTATGGTGGCAGAGGGTGCGAGCTTTTTGATAAGCGGCGAGGTCCTAGGACAGCGCCCGATGAGTCAAAATAAAGATGCGCTTCAAATCGTTTTAGATGAGAGTAATTGTGATGGGCTTTTATTGCGTCCTATGTCAGCTAAACGCCTTAAACCTACTATTGCAGAAGAATCTGGTCTAGTCGATAGAGAAAAACTTGAAGAAATAGTGGGAAGAAACCGTGAAAGACAGTTTGCTCTCGCGAAAGAGTTTGGACTTAAAGATTTTGAAAGTCCAGGCGGCGGCTGTTTGTTGACTGATGAGAGTTTCACAAAAAAAATGCGTGACTATTTAGCGTATGACAATTTTGAAATCGAAGATATTCCCGTTATCAAATATGGAAGACATATGCGACTTCCAGATAAAGCAAAGCTTGTAGTGGGACGTGATCAAGTTGATAACGAACATATGAAAAATGTGAAAAGTCAAAAGTACTTACATGTAACCGTAGCTCCAATGGCTGGACCATACGCACTTCTCTCAAAATCGGCTACTGAGGATGAAAAAAAACTCGCAGCAAAGATAATTCTTACTTATTGTAAAACAAATCCTGATGAAACCTATGCGGTGCTCTTTGGTGATGAGGAGATATTTGCTTCTCCTTTAGCTTCAAGAGCTGAGATAGAGCCTTTTACTGTTTTGTAAGATTATAAAATATATACTAGGCGAAACAAAATCAAAGGAAGTGGCATGTCTGGCATCAAGTTCGCATTTAAAAATATCGTCCCATTATTAGATTTAAGTATTGGGCTCGCAAGAAGAGTCGACGAAAACAGAGCTGAAAGTATGACCATTTTGTATTGTAATTTTGGAGAGTTTTCCCAAGACCTTATCAATGCTAGTTTAGGACAGATTTTACGTGGATCAGATGCTATTTTAAGCTATGAAAATCATTATTTCTTTATTTTACAGCATACAGATAAGTATGGCGCAACGATAGTCAAGGATATGTTTGAAGAGTTTTTTGCTGCTAATATAGAATCTTCTATGTCAAGTTATCCAATAGATGGCGAAAATGGCTATGAATTGATAGAAGATATTCAGGCAAATGTGAGCACTCAGCTTTCCCTAGATCTATTATTTTTAGATAAAGAGAGACTTAGTTGAAGAAGTTGTATTTGGAAAATTTGTAGATTTTTGAGTTTTTATAAAACTCGATGGCTTCTGCCATCTTTTCCTCACGAGAGAGTTTTTTATCACAGACACAACGGCATCGAGTCTCTTCTTTTTTACTTGTGTTTGTGTCTACTTTCGCACTGCACGTAGAATCTGCAAAAAGAAAAGTTGACAAAAGAGCCACTGATAAAAAAATCTCTACAAATCTCATGATCTCAACCGATTAAATAATTTATTTAGAAATATCATATA
>JAVHRU010000040.1:0-3536 GCA_036171835.1 Sulfurimonadaceae bacterium
CTAAAACCTCTTTCGTTTTAGGAAGCAAGCAGTTTAAGTTTTTCAAATCTTTCATTTTTTCTCCCCTTAAAATAATCACTCTCCACATCCATGCCGAAAAATACTCGCGCTAGCATAAGGTTGGTTTTAATAAATTGTTTATCTGATGCAAGTTTCTCTTCCCATATTATTTTCATGTACCTTTTGCCAAAAAGTTCAAAACCAAGCCCGATATCATCAAAATCACCATACTTTAAAAGATACTCCACAAAAAGCTTTGAACCCATCTCAGTATAAGTTACATCTTTACTATAGCTCCAAAATATTCCTTTATCTCGTAGCTTTTGAAATAGCTTTACTTTTTGTTTGTATATCTTAGTGATTTTTGAGATCGCTACATGTGAAAGTCCTAAATACGCTCCTATGTCTTTTTGGGTATACCCATCACTTAAAGCTTGAAATATAGCACTTTCTCTTGTGTGTGCTGTAAAGTAACTCTCCAAGGAAGCTCTTTCTTTTTCAAAAATGCTATCTTCTTGTATCTGTAGTTTTGCACTCAAAAAAGAATTAAGCTTTTTTTGCTCATCTTCATTTAACTCTTTTTCAAAACAAATGCCGTCTAACAATTGAAAATTTAATATTGAAAATTTAATATTGCGACTGCTCATAGACCAAGGGTATTCGCTAATCTTTTGGGCGATATTTGCTTTTATGGGATTGTACTCTATATATTTTATGAGAGTTTGCAAATAAACTTCATCAAACACAAACCAAGATTTAAACCTTCCTTGCCAAAGCGGACCAACTCGTTTGTACTTGTGGTTAAAATAGATACTATATCGTGAATTTATTTTTTGCATCACTACTGAAAGGTTTTTACCGTAAGTTTTTAGAAGTAAATGGTAGTGATTACTCATCAAACAAAAAGAGTAGATTTCAAATCTGTATTCTAACGAGACATCTTCCATAATCTCCAAAAATCGTATATACTCCTCATCTGAGGAAAAGATGTTTGTCTTAGCTACTCCACGATTGATGATGTGATAAAACCCTAGTTTGTCTATTCTTGGTTTGCGAGGCATAAACAACTCCTTTAGATAAATCATTTTAGCATTTTTTAGTTAAAAGTAAACCTCTGACCCTACTTTTCTGTTAGGACATAATTCACTAAAAATGCTACTTGAACATTATGCAAAATGGATTAAAGGAAAAGGGATAAAGGTGAAATCAAATATAAATTTATTTCAATAATAAGTAGGTACTTAAAAAATATCCAAGTTTTAACTATTTACAAAAAGACTAGGAAAGTTCGATGATTACGGTGTTTGTAAGTGGTGCGCCCGAAGGAATTCGAATCCCTGACCGCCGGTACCGCAAACCGGTGCTCTATCCAGCTGAGCTACGAACGCACGTTTATTTAAAGAGAACGAAATTATATACAAAAAAGCTTATAATAATATAAAATTAGTCAAATTTCTTTAAAATCTCTTCTACTTTTTTCTCTTTAAGATACAGTTCGTAAGTTTTTCTTATATACGCTTCTAGTACTTTTTTTATTTCATTATTACCATCAACATTCAGATCATGCGATATCTGCTTTTGTAAAAATGGAGCAAATTCATCTTCGATATTGAGATCAAACTTTTTACCATCGACCATAAAAGATATTTTTCTACCCATCAACCGTTAACCTAACATGCTTTCAATTTGACTTACTATTGCTTCTATTTCCATATCTTTACTCGAATTTTCCTGGACCAATCTAGCTATCTCTTGATCTTTGATCTCACGCTCTGCTTTCAATGTCATCAGTTCACTTCTGAGCTTTTCATTCTCTTCTTTTAAAACACCAAACTGCTGTAACATCTCTGAAACTTTTGAACTTAACCTATCTAGCATCTAGAACTCCTGCATATAAAAACGTAAAAAAAAGTCTGTCTTTGTCCAGAATTCTATCACAAAATATCTAATTCATATCTATTAGATGCCTAGATTATTCTTTTTACATTAAGAGTCGCTTCTCTCAAAAGTAGTAATAAATCACACTACATAACCCCTATATTCAGGGCCCACACAAAAAAAACTAAAGTTTATGCGTGAACCAGTCAACAATATTACTTCTGAAAAAGATTTAAGAGGAAAAAGAAACTAACGTCCTCCACCACCTTTGCCGCCACCCATGCCGCCACCCATTCCAGTATTCATCATAGGCTGATTTTTCATCCTGGATTTATTGTCTGGGCGATTCATAAACTTCTCTTGTTGCAATTTAGTCATGGTCTTATAGCGACTTTGCAGTTCATTATGTAACTGCTCGCGTTCACTATTATTGTTGAGTGTTCCTCTCTTGTTCAAAAGTTCATCCGTGTTCATATTGTGAAAATGGTTTTGATTTTCATTTTGAACCTGTTCACGCTCTTGTTGCATGGATTGCTGGGTTGTTTGCACCCCAGAACTGCTTGTAGAATCTGCAAATGCGAAAGAAGACAATAGAGCCGAAGCCGATAAAAAAGTAATAACAGTTTTCATGAGAAACTCCTTGATAAGGATGGAAGTAGTTTGGTGAAGATGCCAGAAAATGCTGGCATCTAACTATGAAAAGAATGGAACTTTATGGGAGATCAACAGGTGTAACGGAATCATGCGCAAGGAGAATCATAGCACGAACCTCTTCCGCAGCGGCAGCCAGTTGTTCATTACTTACACCTGCTGGATTGTTTACACCCAGAATAGTGTTCACTGCAACAACCGTATCAACTGTAATCGGTTTGGTTTTATCCGATGCACTTGCTAGGAAAATAGCAGCTTGAACCAATGTATTTGAGCTACTGATTTGAACAGTTGCTTCCGGATCCGTAATTTTGCCGTCTCTGAGTAATGCCTGATAAAGAGCAAGTGCTTCTGTCGGCGAATCAACACGTACAATCGGTTTGGTTCTGTATGTTTTAATAGCGGCGACTGCGTCTTCCAATGACAGATTATACAGTGACCAATCAGTAACGGTTGAAAGTGCCTCAGCAAGTGCCTGATCACGTGTATGCTGTGGTGCACGTGCTACGTTCAAACGACCGTAATCTCCTTCAGGAATCCCCTCAGATGACCATACTGGTTTGCCTTTGTTTCCACTGGTATCTGATTTCCCTTTTTGATGGTTCTCAGAATCACCTTGGTATATATCTTTATTGCCTTTGCCTTTGCTAGAGCCACCTTGACCACTGTCAGATTCTCCGCCTTGGCCTTTGTGACCTTTAGTTCCACCACTTTGTCCGCCACCGTCTTCTTCTGCAAATGCATTGGAAGCAAAACCCTGAAAATGAAAGCCTACCGGCGCGATTAACGCTGCTGCAACAACAAAGCTACCTGCGGCAATAACTTTTGTAATAAATGATGTTTGTGTAGCCATAAATGACTCCTTACATGTTTAAGATATTGTTAGTTTACACTTCATAAATTAGATTTTTATAAGTTTTTTTTAAAGTTGTAGTTTTTAATTATTTTATTCTATATAATGAAATTAAAGTGAGCGAAGTGTCTGAAAATGGGCCAAAACGCTTACA
>JAVHRU010000041.1:0-16006 GCA_036171835.1 Sulfurimonadaceae bacterium
TCGGATGGCTTATTTGGAGCTTCAGAAGTTGAAGGGTGCGTAAGGTCAGATATCAATTAATGTAGACCACTTCATACAAGCAATTATGTAACTTTTAGTAATAGAATGACGTAAAAATATTCTTTTTTTCAATAACATTAAATTATTAAGGTTAAATAAGTAGCATAGGGTAATTTTAAATATTTGGAGCGTATGAATGTTGGAATATATTCTTAAAAGCGATGATTTTTTGGTTTCGCAGACAGACGAAAAGGGTGTGATCCTTTTTGCCAATGATGATTTTTGTAAAATAGCCGGTTATTCTCTTGAAGAGTTAGTCGGTAAACCGCATAATATAGTGAGGCATTCCGATATGCCTCGCGCTGCATTTAAGGATCTTTGGGAAACGGTAAGAAGAGAGAAGATATGGAATGGTTACGTTAAAAATAAAACCAAAGATGGTGGCTATTACTGGGTATATGCAACTGTTTATCCTATGTATGATGAAGTACGACGTGCAAAAACATATATGTCTTGTAGAAGAAAACCTTCTAAGTCAGAAATCGACGAGGCACAAAGCCTTTATAAAACTTTATAATAGGATTATGGCGTGAATAAATTACAAAAAAATATACTTTTAGTCGCAGTTTTTGCTGTTTTGTTTGTGGCCTTTTTATTTACTGACTCTTCTCTTATAAAAGTCACACTATCTCTTATTGTGTTTGCTACTGCAATGGTTTTACAGAACATGAGTTCCTCTTTGTCCAATACAAAAAATATTGATTTATTAAAAAAAATAGATGAGTTAATTGATTTTGAGAGAAACAATATAGCTTTGAATGAAAATACGACTGATTGTGTTGAAAAAGAGCTCAACTCCTTGCTTCGAAAATATAGTAAAACAATATCGGATGACACAAAAGTTGCCGGAGAGATGGTACTTTTAGCAGATAAAGTTGCAAAAGGACATTATACATGTAGAGTTGGAGCAGATACAAAAACTCCTTATGTGCATGTTTTAAGAAACAGCATGAATAATATGATTGAAGCATCTGAAAAAAATCTTGATAATGCAATCAATACATTGAAAAATCTTACAAAAGGAGAGTTCAACTCTCGAAGTAATATTAATGTTGAAGCGAAGATGGCTGAACTGTTATCAAATATCAATAACTTAGGACAATCGCTTCAAGATATGGAGCAAGAGAATAAAAATTCTAACCAACAAATCATAAATTCTGCCAATACCTTAAACGTAACAATAGAGAATATTACAAATACAACGATTGTGGATTTTAAAAATATGATCAATGATATTGTTGAACGTATTCATCATGTTTCTCAAAAAGAGAATGAGATGGTTAATAGTCTTCAAGAACTTGTACAGCATGCAAATGAAACAAAAGCCATTCTTCAAACTATCGGAGATATTGCAGATCAGACAAATTTACTTGCACTCAATGCTGCAATTGAAGCTGCACGCGCAGGAGAACATGGACGCGGATTTGCAGTGGTTGCAGATGAAGTTAGGAAACTCGCAGAACGTACACAAAAAAGCCTTACAGAGACTTCAGCGACTACAAATGTGCTGATTCAATCTATTTCTGATACTTCTGAAACACTTAACAGAAATGCAAATGATGTCAATGAAATCTCTGAAGAAGTTAGTGCCGTGAGTAGTAAAATGGATGAGATTATAGTTACATTGAAGAATTTAACAAAGTAATAATAAAGTAAAGATATGAAGTTCAATACAGATGAGATTTTAAATATTTTTAGTTTTTTTTGTGGTAGCTAAGTGAATAAAATGACTTGACATTATTACTAATTAGTAATATAATTTTTGCTGAGGTGATTGATATGAAGATTCATGCAACAAAAAGTTATGGGATAAGAGCTGATAAATCTATGAGTACATGGATACAGCTTTTTCGCTCATTTAATAAAATTAGAGCAAAAGAATCGGCTTATATCCAGTCATTTGGTCTTACGATGAACCAGTTCCTAGTGTTGGAGGTTTTGTATCACAGAGGTGACTTGAGTGTGGGTGAGATAACCAAACTCACGATGGGAACACATGGCAATACTACCGTTGTGGTAAAAAATCTCAAACGAGATGGCTGGATTAGTTCAGTCTTACATGAAAATGATAAAAGAAGTTCGATTCTTTCTATCACCGATAAAGGCAAAGAGATCATAGAAAATCTGTTTCCTCGTCATGCACAAAATTTTGAAAACTATTTTGAAGTTTTGAGCGATAATGAGGTAGATACGCTGTTTTCATTACTTCGAAAACTAAACAAAGCACAATAAAAAAGGATCTATTATGAAAATAAAAACTATTTTGTTAGCATCACTTCTATCTGTAGGAACGCTGTTTGCAGGAAACTATAAAGTTGACGTAGATCATACGAGTGTGGCTTTTAAAGTCAAGCATATGATGATCTCAAACGTCAAAGGTGAGTTTGGCAAATTTAGCGGAACATTTGTGTATGACGAAAAAACAAAAACACTTAAAGCTTTACATGGAGATGTGGATGTGACTTCTATATCTACAGATAATGCAAAAAGAGACGGGCATCTCAAAAGTGCTGATTTTTTCGATGTAGCAAAATACACAATGATGAGTTATACACTTGATAAAGTAGTTGGCAATAAAGTGTACGGAAAGCTCACGATTCACGGAATTACAAAAGAGGTTCCAATGGATCTTGAACTTAGCGGCAATACCGTAAAAGATCCTTGGGGAAATATAAGAACAGGACTTTCGCTCAGTGGAACGATCAATAGACAAGATTTTGGACTTATGTGGAATCAAGCTATTGAAGCTGGCGGTGTTATGGTCGCAGATGAGGTCAAGATAAATGTAGAGATCGAGGGAATTTTACAAAAATAAAAGGATAAAGCTATGTTACATGTAAGCAAAGCGCCGGCTCTTTTTGTAGGACACGGCAATCCGATGAACGCGATAGGAGATAATCTCTTTATCGCTTCATTAAATAACTTAGGCAAAACTTTGCAAAAACCAAAAGCTGTTTTGGTGATCTCTGCTCATTGGAGTGCTCCATACAACGCTGTGTCTTTGCATGAGAGTGAACTTTTATATGATATGTACGGATTTCCAAAAGAGCTTTATATGGTAACTTATCCGGCTAAGAATGCAGATTTTTTGATTCCTCAACTGCGAAATATTGTTCCAGATTTGAGAGTAGAAAAAAGAGCGCTTGACCACGGTGTCTGGAGCGTTTTAGTACATTTGTTCCCCGATGCGGATATTCCCGTATTACAGCTGAGTATTAACACAAAGTTTTCTATGAAAGAGCATTTTGAGCTGGGAAAAGCACTTGGTGTTTTACGAGAGCAAGGGATTATGATAGTAGGAAGCGGAAATGTCACGCATAATCTTGCAGAAGCAGTTTTAGGAGATAAAGATGCTTCAGTGGATGCATGGGTAAAAGAGTTTGACGGTTTTGTAAAAGAGGCACTCTTAATGCGTGATTTTGATGCTCTTATCGATTTTGAGACTTCGCAGCGTTACGCTCATCTCGCACATCCCACAAAAGAGCATTTTATACCGCTACTTTATATCGCTGGAGCATCAACGGGTGATGAAAAAAGCAGATTTGTCTATGAGGGCATAGAGCATGGAAATCTTAGCATGAGAAGTTGGATAACAGGAGAATAAGATGATACAAAAAATAGAAAAAGAGGGGATGTTTCTCTCAAATCAAGGCTGGCTAGAGAGTCGATTTCACTTTTCATTTGCCGAGTATCGAGACTATGACAATATGCATTTTGGAGTGCTTCGCGTTTTGAATGATGATATTGTTCATCCGATGGGCGGATTTGGTATGCATCCGCATGAAAATATGGAGATCATCTCTTATATCGTTGATGGAGAGATCACGCATAAAGATTCTATGGGAAATGAACGCACTTTAAAACGCGGCGATGTGCAGTATATGAGTGCTGGAACTGGTCTGATGCATTCAGAATACAACAATCATCCAAGCGAAGATCTTAGATTGCTTCAGATCTGGATATTACCGCCGCAAAAAGGGATGAAACCCATCTACGGAGATATCTCTTTTGATGCAGACGAACGCAAAAACAAACTCTTACATGTGATCTCAAACGAAATAGGAGAAGGCAAAGTAAAGATCCATCAAGATGCAAATATTTATGTCTGTGAACTAGATTTTGGTAAAGAGATTGATTTTAAAATCGATGAAAATCGCCAAATATATTATGTTCAAATCGAAGGGAATGCTGAGATAAACGGTTTGCACCCACAGGGCACTTTGCATGTAGGCGAAGGCGACGCTGTAAAAATAAAAGATGAAAAACGTCTACATGTAAAAGCATCAAGCGATATGCATTTTCTCTTTATTGAGATGAAGTTTTAATCTGATTTAGAAAAAATAAAGCATAAAGACTCTAAAATACTATAAATGACTGATGGTCGGTCATTATTAAATCATCAGAGGAGGCTTTATGGCGATTATCGTCGATAAGGTACAAAAAAGAAAAGATATTGCCCTTACATGTAAGGCTCTTGTTGTAGAAAAAGGGATTAAAAATCTCACTATCTCTCAGATAGCAAAAGAAGCAGGCGTTGGCAAGGGCACTTTGTATGACTATTTCCAAAACAAAGAAGATATTGTTTTTGAGATAGTCAATATTCTGCTTTTAGAGCATGATGCCAAAAAAGAGAAAAAAATGGCACAGGCTAATTCTACAAAAGAGAAAATAAAATGCTTTTTCGAGTTTTTTTATAATGATGAAGTCGAACTCAGAGAACTTTACAAAGAGTTTGTATCTATTATTTTGAGCGAAGCAAACAGCGAAATGATAGAGTTTCATGCCAAATGCTATAACTCTTATCAGGAATGGTTTAAAAAGATATTGCAAGAGGGTGTTGCAAAGGGCGAGATTATAGAAAAATCGGTAGCTCTTTCTAACGGGCTTTTTGCGCTTGGAAAAGGGATGTTTATCTCTAGCAGCACGACTAACAGTACCGATACTTTAGAATATGAGATCGAGAGTTATATAGATACATTATTTGATTTGATTGAGGTGAAAAATGCTTAGATTGACATTACTGCTCCTACCTGCATTGCTGCTTGGAGATGATTTAAAAGGTTTGCTCGATTTTGCAGCAAAAAATAGTGATCTGGTACAGACAAAAGTACTCACTCAAGATGCAAAGAGTAAAGAGCTTGCATCACAAAAAAGTGGATATTATCCGACCGTGGATCTTGGTGCTTATTATCAAAGACTTGATGAAAAGAGTCCTTTTATGCCTGGAGAGACTTACAGTGGATACGCAAAAGTGGGAGTCAATGTTTATGATGGTGGTATGACTTCGGCTTTAGTCTCTAAAAAAGAGCATGAATTTAAAGCCAGTGGCTTTGATACTGAAGCTACAAAGAAAAATCTCTCTTTAGATATTGTGCAAGATTTTTATAATATAAAAAATCTTCAAGCGACTCTAGGCGCAAAAGAGGAAGCAGGAAAATTTCTTAAAGCTCAGCTTTACCGTGTAAGTCAGTTTTTTATCGCAAGAATGGCGACGAAAGATGAAGTGGACAGGCTTCAATCTGCATTTGATACGAATACTTATGAAGTAGAAGCGACAAAACTACAGATACTTTCAGCTAAAAAGATGCTTTCATTAAAAGTTGGAAAAGTTGTGGAGAATTTTGAAGATTCTTCATTTAAAGAACCAACTGATGAGAATTTCGAACAAAGCGATGCATTAAAATCCCTTAGTGCGCAAAGAGAGTCTCTAAGTTCAGGAGCACGAGCAGTTATGAGTGCTTACTATCCGATGCTGAGAGTTGAAGACACTTATAGTATTTATGGATATGGCAATGTGGATCCAACCATGCCAACACAACCTGCGGAGCAAAACAAACTGATGGTTACACTCAACATGAGAGTTTTCGATAACGGTTCTGTAGAAAAAAGCAAAGAAGCGATAGTTGCCTCTTCTCAAGCGCTTAACACACAGATTAATTATCTTTCAAAAGAGCAAAAGGTAAACTTTGAGATCTCTCAAGAGAAAATAAAAACAAGTAAGGTAGAAGTTTTAAGTGCTACAAGTGCGCTAAAAGCGGCTAAAAGCGCATTTACAACCATTGAGCAAAAGTATAATGCAGGCATCGCGGACAATGTTACTTATCTCGATGCGCTTGCTTCTTTGACAAACGCAAAAGCGCTTGAGACCAAAGCATTAAACGATATGCAAAGTGCGTATGCGTCATATTACTATTACAGTGGAAAAGATATCAAGGAGTTTTTAAAATGAGAAAATTATTATTTGTTCTAGCACTTTTGTTTGTAAATGTACAAGCGGAAAATATTTATGCGACTTTTAACGTCACACCGGCAAAGAGTGCAGATGTTGCTTTTTATGCAAGCGGTGTTGTTGAGAAGTTGTATGTAGATATTAACTCAAAAGTAAAAAAAGGCCAAAAACTTGGGCAGTTGCAAAACAATGACCTTCAAGCCTCTTTAGATATGGCAAAAGCATCACTCTCTGATGCAAGGATCGCTTTTAAATTTGCAAAACAGGATTATGAAAGAGAGCAAAAAGTGCAGCATCTTGTTGATGAAGCGACATTTGACAGATTTAGACTTGCATATGAAAGAGCGGCTTCCGGAGTTGTCAATGCACAGGCTAATGTCAAATACAAACAGTCTCTTTTTGACAACAGTGTTTTATACGCACCATTTGATGGAATTATTACAGACAAAAAGGTCGAAATGGGTGATGTCGTAAGTTCGATGATGCTTAAAACTGCATTTACTATTCAAAGTAGTTCAAGTAGAAAATTGCTTCTCGAATTTGATCAGACTAACTGGAAAAAAGTCAGAATAGGTGATACATTTCGATATAAAATTGATGGTGATACAAAAGAGCGTACAGGTAAAATATCAAAAATCTATTCTGTCTCAAATAGTGCGAACAGAAAAATGAAAGCCGAAGTGATGGCAAATGATATTATGGTGGGTCTCTATGGTGATGGCACCATTGTAACAAAGTAGGCATATAGATGTATAAATTTGCAATTAATAGGCCAATAGCGACACTGATGTATGTGCTGACGCTCTTTATCTTTGGATATATGAGTTTTAAAGCGATGCCAGCGGCACTCTTTCCAAATGTTGATTTTCCTATCGTTACGATCAAAACAGTGTATCCGGGTGCTGAATCAAGTACTGTGGAGTCGCAAGTAACAGATAAGATAGAAGAGGCTGTTTCAGGGATTGATGGTGTAGATGAGATAGTCTCAACAAGCAGTGATGGCGTGAGTGTCGTAACTGTCAAGTTTTTCTTGGAACGCAAGATCGATGAGGCGACTAATGATGTACGTGATAAAGTTTCGGCAGTCAAACTCCCGACCAATGCAAAGTCACCACTAGTAAGCAAACTCGATATCGGTTCAGCTTCTGTTATTAACGTATTTTTAACGGCTAAAAAGCATAATATTAAAGAGTTAATGCTTTTTGCTGATGAAAAAGTGAAGCCATCTTTACAGCAGATTGAAGGGGTCGGTGCTATCAATATTATTGGATACAAAGATAGAGAAATACGTATCTTTCCAGATCCAAATCTCTTAAATAAATTTGGTATTTCAGTCACAGAACTCAATAATATAGTTACCAAAGAGAATGTAAAAATTGGCGGGGGAAAGCTGATCTCTGCGGATAAAGAGTATGTACTTAAGACAAAGGCGGATGCGCTGAGTGTGAATGAGCTTCGCGAGATGATCATCAAAGATGGTATCAAGTTAAAAGATATTGCCCTCGTCGAAGATGGACTCAGTGATCCAAAAAGCTACGCTTCTTATAATGGTCAAGAAGGCGTTATGCTTGAGGTACAAAAGATTTCAGGAACAAATACGCTTGATATTATCAATCGTGTAAAAGCAGTCGTTCCAAACTTGCAAAAGATGGCAGGGGATAATTATGGAGTGCAGACACTTCAAGATACAGGACCATTTATTATCCATTCATTGGAAGATGTAGAGTTTGATTTAGTATATGGTGCATTTTTGGCAGTTATCATCGTTTTTGGATTTTTACGTAACTTTACCATCACCATGGTTTCCGCGCTTTCCATACCTATATCGATTATGGGAACGATAGCATTTATGCACTATATGGGTTTTGATCTCAATAAGATGACTCTTGTAGGGCTTACTCTTTCTATAGGGATAATCATCGATGATGCCATTGTCGTGCTTGAAAATATCTATAAAAAAATGGAAGCCGGAATGGGACGTTTAGAGGCTGCCTATCAGGGAGTTAAAGAGATGGCCTTTGCTATTCTTGCGATCTCTGCAATGTTACTTGCAGTTTTTATCCCAGTGGCAAATATGAGTGGAATAGTCGGCAAGTTTTTTGAAAGCTTTGCCATGACAGTCGGCTTTGCAGTTGTGATCTCTTACACGGTAGCTATGAGTTTTATGCCGAGTCTGAGTGCGAGAGTTTTGCATAAAGGTGAGAGTAGATTTTATAATGCAACAGAGCCGATATTTATATTTTTAGATCGTATGTATGAAAAGACTTTGAAATTTGTTTTAAGATTTAAAGTGGTCACCATTATTTTTGTACTTATCTTATTTGTGGCATCTCTGAGTCTTTTCCCAAAGATCGGGATGGATTTTATTCCAAAAGAGGATAAAGCTGAATTTGAAGTTGATCTCAAAGCAAACACAGGGATCTCACTCGAAGCGATGATCAAAAAATCAAAAGAGATAGAAGCGCTTATAAAACAGGATAAAGATGTTGTTTTTACAACCTTGAGTGTGGGTTATAACAGTGTTGCTGAAAAAAATAAGGCCGCTATTTATGTAAAACTTACAGCGAAAGATCAGCGAAAAGAGGATCAAGAGCAGATTATCCAAAATCTTAGAGATAAGCTTAAATCGTATCAGAGCAAAGATATGTTTATAACTGCTGCGGCGATTCCAAATATCAAGGGTGCTGGCGTGAGTGTGCCTTATCAAATAGTCTTAAAATCTGATTCGTTTGATGCACTGAAAGTCGCGACGAAAAATTTAACAGAGTATCTTAAAGCGAAAAAAGGGTTTGTTGATATCGATACAAACCTTGATGATGGAAAACCTCAAATCGATATTAATATCATTAGAGAAAATGCTTCAAGATACGGTATTACTGCGACGCAGATTTCTGAAGCGATCTCGACGGCTTTTTCTAGTGATATTGAGATCTCTTATTTTGAAGAAAATGGAAAGCAATACAATATTGCACTTCGCTTTGATGATGCAAAAAGAGTGAGTGTGGATGATCTGAAAAAGATTCAACTACGTGCATCAAATGGCGAACTTGTGTATCTTAGTGGCTTGGTGAGATTTAGTCAAACATCTTCTCAAGCATCTATTTATCATTATGATAGACAGCGTCAGGTGAGTGTGTATGCAGATCTTTTTGGGCTTGACCTTGGAGGTGCAGTAGCATATACAAAAGATGGCATAGATAAGCTCTTACCAGCTGGCGTGAGCTATAAATTTACAGGCTTTGCGGATGAAATGGTAAAAACAGGGAAGGCTTTTGGTGCTGCGGTAGGACTCTCAGTGATACTGATGTTTATCATTTTAGCAATACTCTATGAGTCGCTCATCCAGCCCATCATCATTATGGTAGCACTGCCTCTAAGTATCGTGGGAGTTATGATAGCACTTTTTGTGAGCGGACAGCATTTTAGCCTGTTTGTTATGATCGGGTTTATGTTACTTATGGGAATGGTTGGGAAAAATGCGGTCTTACTTGTCGATTTTGCAAATATTGCCGTAGCAAGTGGGAAAAATGTGGATGATGCTCTCATTGAAGCAGGCGAAAAAAGACTGCGTCCTATTTTAATGACGACAATTGCGATGATTTTTGCTATGATTCCAATTGCAATTAGCACAAGTTTGGGTAGTGAGACAAAAGCTCCGATGGCCATCGCGGTCATCGGCGGCTTGCTCAGTTCGATGTTCTTGACACTTTTGATAGTGCCAGTCATCTATAAACTGATTTATCCATTCGATAGATGGCTAAGAAAATGGTATGAAAAGAAAAAGTTAGAGGTTTAAACATAACTTAAAGCTAGTTTATGTATAATTTCGAACTTTTTATATACTGATTAAGATTTAAGGAAGCGCCATGTACGCAATCATCAAAAACGGTGGTAAACAATATAAAGTTCAAGAAGGTGATATCTTATTATTAGATAAGATGAGTCTTGAACCAAAAGACATCGTTGAAATTAAAGAAGTTCTTGCAGTGAATGCTGGTGAACTAAGAGTAGGTACTCCATTTGTTGAGGGTGCTGTTGTAACTTTAGAAGTTATTAACGAAGGTCGTGGCAAAAAAGTTATCACTTTCAAAAAACGTCGTCGTAAAGATAGTAAAACAAAACGTGGTTTCAGAAGAGACTTTACACGTGTATGTGTTACTAAAATAGCTGCGTAATTAATTAAAAGTAGGAGATAAAGATGGCTCATAAGAAAGGTCAGGGTAGTACACAGAATAACCGTGATTCAGCTGGTCGTAGACTTGGCGTTAAGAAATACGGTGGACAAACAGTTATCGCAGGAAATATTATCATTCGTCAAAGAGGAACTAAAATTCATCCTGGTTTAAATATCGGTATGGGTAAAGATCATACTTTGTATGCATTAGTAGATGGAATTGTTGAGTTTGGCCGTAAAGACAAAACTCGTAAACAAGTTTCAATCATACCTGCTGCGTAATTTTCTTTCGTTGGGTTTTTGCCCAATGAATTTCTAACAAATTCTTTTTTAAACTCTTTTTTTTAATTATAATTTCGTTTTCAATTTCAATCTTTAACAGTTTGTTTTGTCTTACATGTAAGCAGAATCAATTTTTAAATATTGCACAAGGATTTTTATGTTTATAGATAGTGTAGAGCTAACCATTTCTTCAGGAAAAGGGGGAGCCGGATGTGCTTCATTTCGTCGTGAAAAGTTTGTCGTAAACGGCGGTCCAAACGGTGGTGATGGTGGAAAAGGCGGAGACGTCTGGTTTAAATGTGATAATAACACGCATACACTCTCTTATTTTCAAAGAAATATGCACATTAAAGCCGACAACGGTGTACCGGGTGCTCCAAGAAATATGAATGGAAAATCTGGAGTCAAAAAAGTGATCATCGTTCCTCCCGGAACACAGATCATAGACAAAGAGAGCGGAAAAGTTCTTTGTGATATGCTTGTTGATGGACAAGAAGTAAAGCTGTTAGAAGGCGGAAAAGGCGGTCTTGGAAATACACACTTTAAGTCTTCAACAAATCAAAGACCGACACATTGCCAACCAGGTGAAGGAAACCAAACTTTACATATAAAACTTGACCTTAAGCTGATTGCAGATGTTGGGCTTGTCGGTTTTCCAAATGTTGGAAAATCAACACTGATTTCAACAGTCTCAAATGCACGTCCAGAAGTTGCAAACTATGAGTTTACAACACTCACACCTAAGCTTGGTCAAGTTGATATCGGTGATTTTGAATCATTCGTTATGGCAGATATTCCAGGAATTATCGGTGGAGCAAGTGAGGGAAAAGGTCTTGGTATCCAGTTTTTACGTCATATCGAGAGAACAAAAACACTTTTATTTATGGTTGATTTAGCTTCATACCGAGATTTAAAAGAGCAGTTTGAAACTTTACAAAAAGAGGTTGCTGCGTTTTCTGAGATACTGGGAACAAGCAAATATGCGATCGCGCTAACGCGTTTAGATATCGTCCCCGGGGAGGAAGTCCCTGTTCTTATAAATGGCTTTTTAGAACTTCTTGGACTTGATGCAAATAAGAAAAGTGAGTTTGATTTTGATCCAACTTTGCCATATTTTATTCAAGAAACAGCTGAGGAAACACTCGGATATGACAGAACAAAACCATATTTTGTAGCGCCGATCTCATCTGCGACAAGTAAAAACATTGAAGCCCTTAAATATGCGCTCTTTAATCTTGTACACACGGACAGACAACAAAAATGAAACGTATCGTTTTAAAAGTAGGCACAGCAGTTCTCACAGAGAATCTTCAAATAGCAGAAGAGAGACTTTCAAATATAGTAAAGCTTCTTGTCGATTTAAAACAAAAATATGAAGTCGTCCTTGTCTCTTCAGGAGCAGTTTCGGCTGGATATACACAACTCAAACTTGATAAAAAAATCTTACAAAACAAACAAGCGCTAGCAGCTATCGGTCAGCCACTTTTAATGAAAAAATACCGTCTTGCTTTTGCAGAGTACAATGAACTTTGTGCACAGATACTTTTGACTGCCGCAAATCTTAATACTCCAAATCAAAATCAAAAAATCAAAAATACGATGAATATTTTGCTTGAAAACGGTGTCGTACCGATTGTCAATGAAAATGATGCAACAGCAACAGATGAGCTTGGCGTAGGCGATAATGATCAGCTTTCAGCCTATGTTGCATGTAATATCGATGCAGATACGCTTTTAATTCTCTCAGATATCGACGCATATTACGATAGCGATCCACATCAGAATCCTAATGCAAAAGTAAGAAAAGTCGTAAGAACTATTGATTCTAGTGAACTAGGCCAAGAAGCTTCTCCGCATAGTGAATTCGCAACCGGAGGCATTGTTACGAAACTTAAAGCTGCTTCTTATATGCTTACATGTAAGCGTGAAATGTTTTTGGCTAGCGGCTTTGATCTTAGTGATGTAAGAAGTTTTCTCCTTGATGAGAAACATTTAGGCGGTACACTCTTTACATGTAAGGAAGATTAAAATGAAAATCATTTTTATGGGAACTCCGAGTTATGCCGAGGAAATTTTAAAAGATCTGTTAAAAGCATCAGATATGGATGTTGTGGCTGTTTATACTCAGCCGGACAAGCCAGTCGGCAGAAAAAAGATTATGACTCCTCCACCTGTAAAATTGATTGCTCTTGAATCCAATATACCTATTTATCAGCCTGCAAAATTACGCGATGAATCTGTAGTCAATGAGCTTTTGAAAATAGAATGTGATTTTATTGTTGTAGCGGCGTATGGTCAAATACTTCCTCGTGAAATTTTAGATCATGCTCCTTGTATCAATCTTCACGCGTCGATCCTTCCAAAATATCGAGGTGCAAGTCCTATCCAAGAAGCTTTACTACATGGCGATAAAGAGAGCGGTGTGACAGCCATGAAGATGGACGTAGGTCTTGATACGGGAGATATAATCAAAATATCCAAAGTTGCTATCGATGATGATGAAAAGGCAGATGCCCTTTTTCTTAAACTGACTGAAGTAGCAAGTGACTTAACGCTTGATGTTTTAAGAAATTATAATAATCTGACTCCTATAAAACAAGATGATATTCTAGCAACCCATTGCTCAAAAATCACAAAAAGTGATGGTGAAGTGAAGTTTTCGGATGCTATCATTTTATACAACAGATATAGAGCGTTTACACCATGGCCTGGGATCCATCTTCAAAGTGGATTAAAAATAAAAAGTATAAAACTTCATTCTGCTTGTCGAACGTATACTTCTGGAAAAATTATAGAAATAGCAAAAGATTATATTGTTGTTGGATGCACCCTTGGATCACTTGAAATTTATAGAGTTCAACCAGAATCAAAAAATGAGATGGATATACTCTCTTACTGTAACGGAAAGCGCTTAAAAGTTGACGATATTTTATCTTGATGAAATAAACTCGACTCAAGAGTACCTCAAAGAGCGTTTAAAAAGTAAAGAATTTGTTTCTCCAGTCGCGGTTGTGGCTAAAAGACAGACGAGCGGACAGGGAAGCAGAGGAAATAGCTGGATAGGCGAAGATGGAAATCTTTTTTTATCTTTTTCTATTTCTATTAAAGAGTTACCACGAGATCTTAGGCTTGAATCCTCTTCTATCTATTTTTCCTATATTATGAAGCAGGTTTTAGAAGACCATGGTTCACAAGTGTGGCTGAAATGGCCAAATGATTTTTATGTCGGTAATGTTAAGATTGGCGGAACTATTACCAATATTGTTAAGGATGATTTAGTATGTGGGATAGGGCTAAATTTAATTACGGCTCCTGATACTTTTGAAAAGTTGGATATTGACATTTCTTTAGAAAATATTTTAAATAGTTATTTTAATTATTTGAAAAAAAATATTGAATGGAAGCATATTTTTAGTAAATATAAGTTAGAATTTTACAAAAGCAAAACCTATTTTGCGCATAGTGGGGATGGTAGAATTTCCCTTAGTAATGCTTCGTTACAAGACGATGGATCAATAGTTAGCGATGGTCAAAGGATATTTAGTTTAAGATGAGTGAAGTAATCGTAATAGCAAATCAAAAAGGTGGAGTAGGTAAGACTACAACGGCTGTAAATCTAGCTGCATCTTTAGCGGTAGCTGAAAAAAAAGTTCTTTTAATCGACGCTGATCCGCAGGCTAATGCGACAACCTCTTTGGGTTTTCACAGAAATGACTATGAATTTAATATCTACCATGTGCTTATAGGTACAAAAAAATTAAAAGAAATTATTTTAAAATCTGCATTACCAACTTTACATCTTGCCCCCTCAAACATAGGTTTAGTTGGTATAGAAAAAGAGTATTATGAGTCTGGAAATTCTGCTGGAAGAGAATTAGTCTTAAAAAAAGCAATTGCTTTGGTTATTAAAGATTATGATTATATCATCATCGATTCACCTCCTGCACTTGGGCCAATGACGATAAATGCTCTTTCAGCTTCAAACTCTGTGATTATTCCTATCCAGTGTGAGTTTTTTGCACTAGAAGGTTTGGCACAGCTTTTAAACACTGTACGGCTTATTCGTAAGACTATCAATCCAAAACTCTCGATTAAAGGATTTTTGCCGACGATGTTTAGCTCCCAAAATAATCTTTCAAAACAAGTTTTTGCAGATTTGAGACAACATTTTCAGGGAAAACTATTCAGAGACACAGAAAATGAGTTTATTGTAATACCAAGAAATGTAAAACTTGCAGAATCTCCATCTTTTGGAAAACCGGTTATCTTATATGATGTAAAATCGAGCGGATCTGTAGCGTATCAAGATCTTGCACAGGCAATCATAGCGTGATAAAGAATAAGTCATTAGGAAGAGGGCTTGGTGAGCTTCTCGGCGAGATAGAAAAAGCATATGACAATGAAATTCCAGATACTGATGCAGTTTTAGATATTCCATTAAAAAGTATCAAACCAAATCCCTATCAGCCAAGAAAAAGCTTCAATGAGGAATCTTTGCTAGAACTTGGTGAATCAATCAAAAACGATGGTTTACTGCAACCAATTGTTGTTATAGCTGATATTGATGGATATACTCTTGTCTCGGGAGAGAGAAGACTTCGTGCATCAAAATTAATGAAATTAAAAACAATTCGTGCTATATGTATGAAAGTTAATGATGATAGCATGCGTCATTTAGCTTTGATAGAAAATATTCAGCGTGATGAGCTTAATTCTATCGAACTTGCAATGGCATATGAAGAATTGATCAAGATGCATAATATCACTCATGATGAGTTGGGTGCAAGAATTCACAAGAGTAGAGCAAATATAACAAATACAATGCGCCTTCTGCAACTTTCGAAAAAGACTCAAAAAGCTTTGATTGATAATAAGATTTCTTCTGGACACGCAAGAACTTTGATCGGTTTGGATGAAAAAGAGCAACAGCTTTTAGTTGATTCTATTATCGGACAGAGACTCAGTGTAAGAGATGTTGAAAGTATGGTGAAGTCATTAAAAACGGATACTGATAGATCAATGACTCAAGAAAAAGAGATATTCGAGTACGACTTTAATCCAATCAAGAAAAAATTTGAAAACTATGGATTGAAAGCGACTTTTAAGTCAAATAAAATGACTATAGAGTTTTCTGATGAGTTGCAAATAGAGCGGTTTCTTTCAAAACTTTTATAAAAAATTCAATTTTCTCAAAAAAAAACTCTTATTTAACTGTCGTTTCAATTTACACATAGTATAATCACGCAACTTTTAGGAGGTGC
>JAVHRU010000042.1:0-15905 GCA_036171835.1 Sulfurimonadaceae bacterium
TCCACTCATGTTGTATATCATAGTAGCGCTTAGTGCCGAAGCCAGAGGGCTTATAGATCATTTTAAACTCGTCAGAACTTATACTTTGCCCTACACGATGTTTGAAAGTGAGCAGATAAAGCTCATAGTCACAGGTATAGGATTCGATAACGCAATGATGGCTACAAGCGCTCTTTTGGGGCATTTTCCGCCATCTAAAACTGATGTACTTGTCAATGTTGGGCTTAGTGCAGCACCACAGATCTTCGAGATAGGAGAGGCTTTTCTTGCCCATAAGATTTGCTATAAAAATAACTTCTATTTTCCGGATATTTTATTTGAGCACTCTTTAAAAGAGAGTGATATTCTCAGTGTCGATGAACCTGCGAGTGAAATATTGAACCTTCCAGTAGATATGGAAAGTTATGGCGTTTATAAAGCGGCTTCACGGTTTTTCAGCACTCATCAAATGCTCTTTTTTAAAGTAGTCTCTGATCACTTTGAGCCTGAACGTGTAACAAAAGAACTTGCCATTGAACTCATCTTCAAAAATCTAAACAATCTTAATGCAGTTCTTAACTCTGCTGAGTATGTCATAAAGAAAGATCCTCTTTTTACACAAGAGGAAAAAGAACGCATAAATAGCATTTCAAACTATCTCACAAAAGCCCAATCTGATAGTTTTTATGATGCTTGCTGTTACTATAAACTGCATCACAAAAAACCTTTACATCTAAGCGTTCCAGAAAAAGAAAAACTATCCAAAAAAGAGAGGAGCGACTATCTTGAATCACTTATTAAAACCCTCACACTGTGACTTTTTCTCTCATCTTTACATAGAAGAAAGCGTCAAAGATGAGCCTCTTACATGTAAGATAATGCAGAAATTTTCAAACTCCAAGATTATTTTTATCAAACATTACAAAGATGTTTTCAACCGTCCAAATCAGGACTTTGGAGTTCAGAGCAAAAGCAAAAATCTTATCTTAGCACGAAGAGAAACACCGTTTTTGTATGAAGGTTCTTACTACAGCGACGGTTTTGAGTATGAACATTTCTTTTACACACCCTCAATTTTGGGCTGTTTATATGACTGCGAATATTGCTACCTCAGCGGAATGTATAATTCGGCTAACAGCGTATTTTTTGTCAATACTGGGGATTTTTTTGATGCTGTGTTGCCTTATCTTAACAAACCCACACTTATCGCCATCTCTTATGATACGGACACTTTAGCCATAGAATCTTTGACTTCACATACAAAAGAGTGGATAGCGTTTGCTCAAAATCATCCAAACCTCCATCTTGAAGTGCGTACAAAAAGCGCAAATTTCAAAGCAATAAAATCTTTGCAAAGTAGCGATCAAGTCGTACTTGCTTGGACACTCTCACCTCAAAAGATCATCGATCTTTATGAGCATAAAACACCCTCCCTTGAAAAAAGACTAAGTTCTATAAAAGAGGCCATCGATGCCGGCTGGAGAGTGCGAGTCTGCATCGATCCTGTCATCTATAATGAGGAGTTTAATGAACTTTATCCGCCTCTTATCGAGAAACTTTTCAGGACAATCGATGCCGAAAAACTTTTTCAGCTGACACTCGGAAGTTTTCGTATGAGCTCAACCCATCTTAAAAAGATCAAAAAATTACGAAGAAGCGACATCGCTTTTTACCCTTATGAGGTTAAAGACAATATCGTTTCTTATGGCAAAACCATCGAGCAAAATATCTTACATGTAATGACTGAATGTGCAACAAAATATATCGATAAAGAGAGGATTAGAACATGGCAACTGCAGTAGTTACAGGCGCGAGCCGAGGCATCGGAGAGGCTATCTCACAGAGACTTTTAGAGCTTGGTTATAACGTAATCGGAATTAGTAGAACTGTTCATGAAAATCCTATTCATCATCCAAACTTCAAACCGCTTTCATGCGACCTCAGCGATGAAATTATGACAGCTTCTATCCTAACACTTTTACAAACTGACCCATCTATAACCATACTTTGCAATGTCGCTGGATTTGGCGTTTTTGAGCCACACGAAGAGATCGATGCACAAACCATCACAAAAATGGTCACGCTTAACCTCACAGCTCCTATGATGCTGAGTAACGGACTTTTAAGGGCGTTAAAATTTAATGAAGGAATCATCTTCAATATTACCTCCATCGAAGCACTTCGTCACTCCAAGTTTTCAGCCATTTACACAGCAACCAAAGCAGGTCTTCGTGCGTTTAGTCTCTCACTTTTTGAAGAAGTAAGAAAAAGCGGAGTCAATGTCGTGAGCATAAATCCAGATATGACAGCGACCTCATTTTTTGACGAACTGAGATTTGAGACTTCACAAGAGTTTGACAAACGCCTAGAAGCCGAAGATATTGCCGATGCTGTGCAAAATATACTTCAAATGAGAAACGGAGTCGCAATTACAGATATTACGATTCGTCCGCAAAAATTTGGTATTGAGAAGAAAAAATAATCCTTTGGAATCTTTTTTGCTTAGTTAAACAATAACCCAACTCTGTCGATACTACCTTCAGAAAGAAAATATAAATTTTAAAGGATTCATTATGAGTTCAACTGGAGCATTAAGCTCGCTCGGTATCGGTTCTGGGGTTTTAACTTCGAGTGTTATTGATCAACTTAAATCAAATGACACGGCTCTTATCATTACCCCTATAGATAATAAAATAACTACCAATACAAACAAGCAACAGTCCATGAGTCTCCTCGGCAGTTTAGCAACCTCGCTTACAGGTTCTGTATCCTCCTTGGAAAGTAGTTCTTTATATCAAAAGCGCACCGTTTCTGGCTCTAACAGTGCAGTAAGTGTTACTGCTGACACGGGTGTAGCTGTTCAAAACTTTTCTATCTCAAACACAAAACTTGCAACGACGAATGTCTCACAATCAGGTAGTTTTACAAGTTCGGCAAATACTATAGCTTCTGGAAGTGGACAGTTCAATCTCAATGTTAATGGAACTGATTATAAGATAGCTTATGATGGAACCACTACCTATGATGATCTTAAAACTAAGATCAATGATATTGCAGGAGCTGATGTAAGTGCAAGTATTCTTCAAACTGGTGATACAAGCTATAGCCTTATCTTAAATTCTAAAAACACAGGAAAAGCGCAACAAATAAGCCTTACAGATTTGAGTGGAAAAGTAAATAGTACACTTAAAAGTGATAACCTTAAATCAGATGCGTTTAGTACGAGTACTGACATAATCGCTGCAAGCACTCCAGCAGGCACTACTAATACATTAACTCTCAATGCAGCTGGAGTTAACAGTACCTTTAGTTACGATAATACGACATCGCTGAGCGACCTAGCAAAAATGATCAATAACGATCCGATAGCTGGAGCGAATGTCAGTGCGAGTGTCATCAAAAATGATCTTGGAACCTATAATCTTGTCTTAACTGCAAAAGGTCCTGCTGAAAACCTTCCAATAAGTCTCACAGACCAAAGTGGTGGTACTCTCGATAGTAGGCTTCTTTTTGATGCAAATGCTCCTGTTGGCTCACCCATTGGTACAGCAACTGCTACAAGCGGAAATATGTCAAACATCCAAGCTGCTTCAGATGCATCTTTTAAATACAATGGTATCACTTTAACAAGATCTTCTAACACCATTTCAGACATCACAGTCGGTGTCACGATCAATCTACTGGGTACAGATTCCACTTCAACTGCGAACATCAGTATTACTCAGGATGCTCAGCCTATCAAGGATGCAATGCAAAGTCTTGTAGATAGTTATAATTCCATGTCAAAACAGTTAAATACAATGACGCTTACAGATACTACTACAGGAAAAGTCGGATTATTTAATGGTGACAGTTCTGTCAATGGAATTGACAGAGATATAAAAAGAATTCTTACCTCTTCAAACAGCAGCGGTCTTTCTTTAACGCAATTTGGTATCAATATTAATCGAGATGGAACACTTAGCTTTGATAGTGTGGCTTTTGATACAAAAATGGCTGCGAGTCCAGATACCATGGCTTCATACTTTAGTGGCAAAACAACAATTGATACTAATGGAAATGCAACTACTACTGATGGTGTATTTAATACTCTCTATACAAATTTGAATAATTTAACAAAATCTAGTGGGGTATTGGCGAACTTGACAACAGGACTTACAACAGAAGCAACATTATTACAAAATAATAAAACAACTGCCACAAACAGTCTCAATGCAAGGTACAACACGATGACACAACAGTTTATCGCATACGATGCCATCATCAGTAATCTAAACAATCAATTTTCATCACTCTCTCAACAAATCTCAATGGCAGTAAACGGTAAATAAAGGATAATTTAAAATGTACCAAACAAACGCATATAGTACTTACGCTCAAAATAATGTCGGCATAGAATCTCCACAAAAACTCATAGAGATGCTTTATGAGGGAGTATTGCGTTTTAACACTCAAGCCAAACGTGCTATTAGAGATAATAATATAGAAAAAAGAACTTATTGGATTAATCGTTCAAATGCTATTTTTATCGAACTGCTAAATGCCTTAGATATTAGCCAAGGTGATGTTGCACACTATCTAAATGGTCTTTATACATATCAGCTACATCTTATGAGTCAAGCAAATGCAAATAATAGTGAAACTCAATTAGATCAAGTAAATCTTGTGATAAAAGGTCTATTAGAAGCGTGGAGAGATGAAACTCATGTGGATCAATGAGTTCAAACTGTCTATTATAAATAAAGATATAAAGCAGGTAGATCTCCTTATTACACAAATGCCAGAATTTGAGACTTTAGAAGAGATGCAAGAGGCTTTTTATCTCTTCAATCATGCACGAGAACTGCTTGAAGGTCTCAAAGAGGAAACTGCCAAATCGATGAAAAAGATTAAAGAGACTATACGTTATATTGAATCAACCAGCATAAAAAACCCGGCAAAACTCGATATAATGCAATAACTACATATTTTAGGTAACATCAATGTTTAATCAAAAAACTATCCTTATCACAGGTGGAACAGGAAGCTTTGGAAAGCAGTTTGTTAAAACTATTTTAAAGCTTTATAAACCACATAAAATCATTATCTATTCCCGCGACGAACTCAAACAATACGAGATGGCACAAAAGTATTCTGATAGCTGTATGCGATATTTTATAGGTGATATACGAGATCTTCCTCGTCTGCAACGTGCTATGAAAGATGTTGATTATGTTGTACATGCTGCAGCGCTAAAACATGTACCGATCGCCGAATACAATCCTATGGAATGTATCAAAACAAATATTATGGGTGCTCAAAACGTCATCGACGCGGCGATAGATAATGGGATCAATAAAGTCATCGCTCTCTCAACTGATAAAGCAGCAAGTCCTATCAACCTTTATGGCGCTTCCAAACTTGCTTCAGATAAACTTTTCGTAGCCGCAAATAACATCACAGGAACGGCTGCTACTCGTTTTAGTGTTGTAAGATATGGAAATGTTTTAGGCTCTCGAGGTTCAGTTTTACCCTATTTTCAAAAACTCATAGATGATGGTGAAAAATCTCTTCCTATTACGGATGAAAATATGACCCGTTTTTGGATCACTTTGCAAGAAGGTGTTGATTTTGTACTCAAAAACTTTCAAAGAATGCATGGAGGGGAAACTTTTGTTCCAAAAATACCCTCTATGAAAATGACCGATATGGCACTCGCTATCGCACCAACGCTCGAACAACATAACATTGGTATCCGTCCCGGAGAAAAACTTCATGAAGTAATGTGCCCGCAAAATGATGCGCATTTAACCATCGAATTTAACGATCATTATGTCATTCAACCTACCATTCAATTTACTCAAAAAGTAGATTTTTCTAAAAATGCTCTTGGAGAGATCGGCAAAAAAGTGGAGTGCGGCTTTGAATACAGCTCTGATAAAAACACCCATTGGCTCACACATGATGAGCTACTGACAAAAATAGAACTTACCAAAACAGAAGAAAAATGATTCCCTACTCTCGCCAAAGCATCTCTAAAGAAGACATTGACGAAGTTGTGAGAGTTCTGCAAAGTTCTCATCTCACCCAAGGCAAAGAAGTTGAACTCTTTGAAGAGGCTATTTGTAAATATATCGGATGCAAATATGCCATCACTTTCAATTCCGCGACCTCAGCACTTTTGGGCGCTTACGCCGTAAGTGATATAGAGCCAGAAGATGAGATCATAACGACTCCGATCAGCTTTGTAGCAACATCCAATATGTTTGTCGCTCTTGGTGCAAAACCCGTCTGGTGCGATGTGAAGCTTGATGGTAATATCGATGAACGCTTTATCGAACGTCTTATCACTCCGCGCACAAAAGCGATCGTCCCCGTTGATTTTGCAGGAAAACCCGTAGAGATTGCAAAGATAAACGAGATCGCAAAGAAACATAATCTGCTTGTCATCCAAGATTCTTCCCACGCTTTTGGAAGCTCCATTGATGGGAAAAAAATCGGCACATTTACAGATATGACCATTTTTAGTTTTCATGCCATCAAACCACTTACTACCGGAGAAGGTGGATGTGTCGTAACCGACAACGAAGAGTTCGCCAAACGTCTTCGACTCTTTCGCTCACACGGAATAGTAAAAAAACAGCTTTGGAATTCCGATATGGTAATGCTCGGGCACAACTTTCGCCTCACAGAGTTTGCCGCAGCACTTGGACGAAGCCAGCTCAAACGTCTGGATAATTTCTTACATGTAAGAGATGAAATAGCTCATTATTACGATGAAAGATTTCAAGGACACAAGCTCTTTTCTACCGTAAAACTGGGGGAGAACACCCGTTCATCCAGACATCTCTACCCCATCATCCTAAGCCCTGCTCTGCAATGTCCAAAAGAGGATATCTTCACTGAACTTCAAGCGCGCGGTCTAGGTGTGCAGGTGCATTACAAACCCATTTACCAAAACAGTTTTTACAAAGAGAAGTTTGGTGAGACAAGCTTACATGTAAGCGATGACTTTTACCGCTCCGAGCTTTCCATTCCTTGCCATCAAGAGATGAGTATGGAAGATACTGCGTTTGTGGCAGATACCTTTTTGGAAGTGATAGAAAAGTATAGCTATCGAAGGTGCAGTTTTTAAATGGATTATGAAAAAATTTTATCGCAGATAGATTTAAATTCAGATGACACTCTACTCGTGTCTTCAAACATGAAGCCTTTAGCACTATTATTCAAAAAGTATGGAACTAAATTTATTGCAAATGATTTTATTGATATACTAAAGCTCCATTTGAAAGATGATGGAACTTTACTCTTTCCATCTTTTAATTACGGTTTTAGTAGCGGCAAAGCATTCGATTACAAAACAACACCTCCAGAAAATATGGGAACACTCTCAAATACAGCCTTCAAAAGAGACGACTTTATCAGAACAAAGCATCCTGTATTTTCTTTTTTTGTATGGGGAAAATATGCAAATGAATTTTATAGTCTTAACAATAAAGATGCTTTTTCCATTGATTCTCCATTTGGACTGATGTACAATTTAAAAGCAAAAATGCTCTTTATCGATATTGATTACAACAGATCTTTTACTTATGTGCACTTTGTTGAACAGATGGAAAAAGCATTTTATAGATATCATAAAAAATTTCAAAATGAGTATATTGATGAAAATGGCATAAAAGAGATGCGAGAGTATTCAATTTTTGTAAGAGATTTAGAAAAGAATGTCAAAAACAATTACAACCCTCTTGGCCAGATATTTGAAGATAGAGGGATAGCAAAAAGATATCAAATAGAAACATCAAATATTGTACTCCTTGACCTTCATGCTGTATACGAAGTTATTAAAGAGCAGATTAAATACCATCCTGAAAACTTAGTAACCTACACTAAATAACTCTTTGTAAGATATTTTCCTCGACTAATATTTGCACGATCTCATACAATTCCCAGATCGGTTTATTAATCTTTTGAGCAATCTCTAAAAGCGTTCTCTTTCCATTACTATAGGCGATCACATTACGCATGGTAAAAACATACTCTCCGGGAGATTTGAAATATTGTGTCGGGTAGAGTCCACGTTTTCCAAGCTGGGGTTCGCAAAGTACCGTGGTTTTATAAATATGGTTGTTTTCCAGAGCCTCAATCACTTTTTTAACCATCTCATATCCTCCCAGAAGCCCTTTTGGCGAGATGACACTGAGATCATCTTTTGAGGTGTGATACTCTTTATAATGCCCATATTTTGTCCGCATCAGATCCACCACGGGCAAATCGATTCCCGGTGAACAGTATTGTCGTTCATCACTTCCACGCTGTAAAAAGCTATATTTTTTATAATCTTTATCGATGTGGGACAACACATGTTGTGCAACTTCATCAGCTAAAGTGTCACCATCAATAGAAGCCAAATAGGAGTAATCTCCTTCATCACCAATACATGTAAGCACAAAACCTGCGATAATATTATTTTGCATCTCTTTGTAATGACGACTCAAATAGCAAATAGAACCAATAGTTTCAGGGATAAAAAGAATGCGATAGCTATAACGCCGGGGCAACTCTAAAAGCCATTTTGCCAAGTGAATACTCACTGTTGGACCAGAGAGTTCATTATTTGCCATGGAGGGATGGCAAATATAAGTTGAGAGCAAAATCTCCTCTTCGCTCTCTCCTTTTATCAAGATTTCACCATACGTTAATGAGCCATCTTTTAACTCACTATCGATAAACACCTCATACTCGCCCTCTTGCAACTTTTCTCTCTCATTGTGACTGAGACAAAATCCCCAATCTCGTTTGTAGTAGCTCGTCACATAAGGAATAGCTTCAGGATAATCAGCAATGGAACGAAGATGTTTTTGTAGCTCAACAAGCGGCATTTTTGTGTGAATTGGCTCAGAATAGCCCATAAGGTGGAGATTATGCTTTTTAAAATCGATCACTTTTGTGCCATTTGCATCTTTTACATACGCATCTTTTACATTCCACTCTTGGGGCACATTCCAGTCAAAACACGCTGTGCCACTTGGAATTTCGCTTACATGTAAAGAGGGAACTATCTCTTTTAATATCTCTAAAGTTTCTCTGACTCCATTACCAGTCAACGAACGATTGATCGGATAGAGTTTAACAGCTAAATCGTATATCTTATCTCCAATCATTTAAATACCTTTGTCAAAAAACTATTAAACTGGTTTGCAAACTCTTGGGTATCTTTTTGTGAAAACGGTTTCGGTCCTCTCGTGTTTTCTCCGCTCTCACGTATCGACTCCATCAGATTTCTCATCGCCAGATATTGCTTAATGTTGTCCACACTGTACAGCTCGCCTCTGTGATCGATGGCATGAGCATTTTTAGAGATGATACGATCAGCAAGTGGGATGTCAGCAGTGATAATGAGATCGCCTTCTTCTGCCATCTCGACGATTTTATGGTCAGCCTCATCTGCACCCTGTTCTACGATGATATAGGTTACAAACTTACTTGCTCCAATGTTTATCTTTTTATTTGCCACCACAAAAGTCTCTAAAGCGAGTCTTTCGATACTTCTAAGTATGATAGGTTTTAAAAGATTTGGAAAAGCATCGCCGTCTATAAAAAGCCTCATCTAGCCGTATATCTCAGCAACACGACCGACCTCTTTGCTCATAAGACGCACTTTTATGCCATGAGGATGAAAAGCAAAATTAGTCAAAATATCGCGAACTACGCCATCTGTTAATTTTCCCGTGTCTTGATCTTGCTTTAAGACAATGGCAACACGAATGCCGCTTCGTATATTTTTACGCTCTCGTCCATCCATTTGTAAGTTCTCCCTTGTGAATATCCCGATTTTAGGACATTAGTAGCTATAATTATACTATGAATTTAATGATCATCATCCAAGCCCGCATGACTAGCACCAGACTTCCTGCCAAAGTGATGCTTCCGCTGTGCGGTAAAACTGTTTTGGAGATCATGCTAGATCGTCTAGCACCTTTTCACAAGAACATCATCATAGCCACCACGGATGATGGTTCACAAACTCCAATAGTTCAGCTTTGCAAAACCTTACATGTAAAGCATTTTGAGGGTGATACGGATGATGTTTTGAGCCGTTACTACCACAGCGCAATAAAGTTCGACGCGGATGATGCGACTATCATCGTGCGATGCACAAGCGACTGCCCACTGATAGATGCAGATATCATAAAAGAGACGATTGAGTTTTATAAAAACAGTGACGCCGAGTATGTCTGTGCTTGCCAAAATAGTGGATTTCCACGTGGAATGGACAGCGAAGTTTTCTCATTTAAACAGCTCAAAGAGGCTTACCAAAACGCTTCTACTCCTTATCAAAAAGAGCACGTTACACCCTACATCAAAGAAAATGTTAAATGTGCATCTTACAAAAATACACAAGATCATTCAAAATACCGTCTTACCCTTGATGAGACAGATGACTATAAAGCCATCACGGAACTCTATGCAAAACTAGGGTACAAAACCGATTTTTCTTATGAAAAGCTCATCCAAATACTCGAAGAAAATCCCACTATTTATGAAATAAATAAGCATGTTGAACAAAAAAAATATACTCATTAGAATCGATTCCTCTTCGAGTATCGGGCTTGGGCATCTGATGCGAACGCTTCTTTTGGCTGCCTCTCTCAAAAAGTATTTCAATATCACTTATGTTACGCAAAATCTCAAAGGCAATCAAAACCATCTTATAGAACAAAATGGTTTCGCTCACAGAATCGTTCAAAATATGGATTGTGATACGCTTCTTGAAGTCATCAAAGAGCTTGGTCCAACGCTTTGTATTATCGACCATTATGGCATTAATATCGGTTGCGAAACTCAGATCAAAAGGATCTGTCCTCTTTTGGTCTTTGATGATGAGTTCAAGGTTCACAATGCAGATATCGTTTTAAACCACTCATTCATCGCGAAAAAAAGTGACTATGATTATCTCAAAAATACAAAAATCTTAGCTGGAAGTAGCTATACGCTTTTAAAAGATGATTTTTTATCTCACAAAAACCGTTTTGCTCCGATTGGGAGTTTAAAGAATAAAAAAATCCTTATTACACTCGGTGGAAGCGACCCACAAAATCTCTCACTTCGCATCAAAAAGTGGCTTATAACTCAAGAGAAATCCCTACACCCAAAGGGCACTTCGCATGTGCACATTGTGACAACCTCGGCAAATCAGAAAATCACCTATCTCAAAACGGCAGACAAAGAACTTATCGTCAATGCAGAGGATATGGCAAAACTAATGCAAGAATATGATCTTATCATCACTAGCGCAAGCACTTCACTTTTGGAAACTTTTGCTCTCAAAAAACCATTCATCGCTATCCAATGCGCTTCAAATCAAAGTAAAACTGTCGATGTATTACAGAAACAAAATCTTAAAAATATCATCACAAAATTTAGTCTTGCATCTTTAAAAAGCGCGCTAAACTTTGTACAATACCATCCACACAAGATAAAAAGAGTTCTAAACAAATATCACTTTCAAAAAAATAAAGTCGCAAGGGAGATAATCCATGAATATACATAGCATCGCTTTTGTGTCAAACACCATCACAAAGCCTTTTGAACGATTTTTAAAAGAGTATTCCCTAACGCACTTTCCGCTTGATACCATCATCGATACGCTTTATGCGAAAGTCGAAGAAGAGCTTCTCATCTTGCTTCTTGATGAGAGCTTTTTTAGCGAGAATTACGATGAAAGTTTTTTACTTTTAAAAAATGCGCTGCTTCATTTCCGTGTAAGTAACAGCGCAAAAATCATCATCAATACCGTGAATGAAGAGTTTAACGAGATATTCATACCTCTACATGTAAGCAAAGAATTGGCTCTTCTCACACTCAATCAAAAAATAGTATCATTGCAAAACGATGTAGCAGATGTCGCTGTTTTGGACTTTTACGCACTTTGCAAAGAGCACGGAAGTAAAAATCTCATCAGCCAAAGAAACCGCTACCTTTTTCAAACACCCTTCACAAAAATGGCAACGGAACTTCTAAGTGCAAAGATAAGAGAACTGATTTCGCTTTTTCACACACCTCGTATCAAAGCAATTGCCGTCGATGCGGATAACACGCTTTGGGGCGGAATCGTCGGCGAAGATGGAATCAGCGGCATAAAAATAGACAATAATTATCCTGGCATCATCTACAAAAAGTTTCAAAACTATCTCTTAGAACTCAAAAATAGCGGGATTGTCCTTATACTGCTAAGCAAAAACGATGAAAGCGCAGTACAGGAAGTATTTAGCAAAAAAAATATGCCACTAAAGTTGGATGACTTTGTAGCGACTGCTATAAACTGGAACTCAAAAAGTGAAAACCTCAGCGCTATTTTAAAAGAACTCAGCCTTACAAAAACAGGCATTATTTTCATTGATGATTCCTCTGCGGAAATCGAAGAGATGAACCAAAGGATGCAGATAGAGTGCTTTAAGATGAACCCTTCAAATCCACTCGAAAATCTTGAGAAGCTCAAAAATATCACCGCTTTAAAAACTCTACATGTAAGCGATGAAGACAGTAAAAAAACAGCACTTTATAAAGATGAAAAAGAACGCTCAACTTTAAGTTCGACTCTGCAAAGCAAAGATGATTTTATCACCTCTTTAAAGATCGAGATAAGCGTTACATGTAACAATGCTCATCACCTAGAGCGTATAACACAACTAACAAACAAGACTAACCAGTTTAATCTCACGACTAAAAGATATGAGCTTCACGAGATAAAAGAACTGATGCAAGAGGGTTTTGTTTATGACTTTAGCGTGAATGATAAGTTCGGAGATATGGGACTTGTCGGGGTTGTCATCATCAAAGACAATGCAATCGATAGCTTCTTGATGAGCTGTCGAATTTTGGGTCGTGGAATCGAAGAGTGCGTGTTAGAGTTTATAACACGCAGACATCAAAACCTAAGTGCTACTTACTGTAAAACAGAGAAAAACTCTCTCGTCGAAGAGTTCTATGACAAAAATGGATTTGAACTTACGCAAGCTCAGGGCTCTAAGCATTACAAATTTAGAAATTTTGCCGATATCAATGAAAACATAAAGGTTAACTATGAATCTTAAAACAATTATTTTAAAAGCCGTAAAAGATGTGAATAAACAGCTCCAAATTGATGAGTTGGAAAATATCCACGAAGAGACTCCGCTTTTTGAACTCCTCGATTCGCTTGGAACCCTTGATCTTATCTTGGAGCTTGAATCCTCTTTAGAAGAGCATACGGGAGAGTATATCGCCGTTGCAAATGAGGAGAGTATGGACAAAAACAACACCCCTTTTAAAACCATAGTGACCTTAGAAAATTATCTGCTTCAAAGGATAGCCGATGAGTCAAATTAGTTTTGCCAACATCGCTATCACTGCGATGGCAACGACTGTGGGCAATAATATCATCGAGCTTGAAGATGAAAAAGAGCGTTTTGGATTTGATGATGATTCTTTTTCCAGACTCCAAAGAAGCATTGGTTTAAAAACACGTTATATCGCCGATGAAGGAGTTTGTGCGAGTGATCTGTGCGTGCAGAGTGCCGAGAATATCTTTGCAAATACTGACATCAAAAAAGAGGAAATCGAAGCGCTTTTGTTTGTCACACAAAGTCCTGACTACAAAGCTCCCTCGACAGCTATCATCATGCAAGATCGTTTGGGTTTACCAAAAAGTTGCGCGGCATTTGATATTAACCTTGGATGCAGCGGATTTATCTACGGACTTTTCACAGCTTTTTCTTATGTCAACAGTGGGATGAAAAAAGTCTTGTTATGTGTAGGCGATGTGAATAGCTACTTTTCAGGCGAGCGCGACAAAATATTTACGCCGCTTATGGGCGATGCGGGAAGTGCCATTATCATCGAGAAAAAAGATGCGCCACGTAGCTTCTTTTCACTTTACAGCGATGGAAGCGGATACAAACATCTCATCGTCCCCTCAGGAGCTGCACGAACTCCAAGTACGCCTGAAACGCTCATACCAAAAGAGAGAGAAGATGGCGGAATTCGCCGTGATGAAGATCTCTTTATGGATGGCAAAGAGGTGTTTAACTTTGCTATCAAAACCGTGCCTCCGCTTATCAAAGAAATAGTGGAATTTGCGGGTAAAGAGAACGACGAAATAGACTATTTTGTACTGCATCAAGCAAACCCTTACATCCTAAAAACAATCGCTTCACGTCTCAAAGTAGAAAAAGAGAAAGTACCGCTCGAAACTGGGCAAATATATGGCAACCAAAATGCCGCATCTATTCCCGGAACAATCAACGGCTTTTTAAGCGACGAGTTTAGTTCTAAAAAACTCACTATCGCCATTGCAGGTTTTGGCATAGGTCTAAGCTGGGGCGGAGCTGTGATTCAAACAGACCATATTTACGCACCCAAAACAGAACTCTATAAAAAGGAACTATGATGACACAGGAAAAGTTTTTAGCACGTCTTGCTGAGGAAGTACAACTAGACCGTGCACTAAGTGCAGATGAGATGCTTTGCGATATTGCTGAGTGGGATTCACTTGCGATGCTTGGCGCGCTCAGTGTGTTTGATGAGATCGGAGTCAATGTGGAGATCGATGAGCTTGAAAACTGTAAAAGTATCCAAGATATTTTAAACAAGGCTGGATTTGACTCTTAAGGGTTTTGATATTACGCTTACATCGCTTACATGTAAGGATATTGAGATGGTACGAAACTGGCGTAATAGCGATGAAGTGAAGCGTTATGCGCTCAATCAAAACTATATTACAAAAGAGCAGCAAGAGGCGTGGTTTCAATCATTGCAAGAAAAAAAGGATAAGTATTTTGTTATTTATGCCAAAGATGAACCCATCGGACTTATTTGGTTCAATAAACGCGATGAAACAGTAGAAACAGGGTTTTATATCTATGACTCAACGAAACAAAACTCGCTCACTCCATACAAAATAGTTAGTATTTTTCATGAGTATCTTTTCAACTCCAAGGAGTTCAAAACTCTTACATGTAAGATTATGCATGACAACCAAAGAGCTGTGCGTTTTAATCTCTCACTCGGCTACAAAGAGATTGAAATATATGAAGAATATAAAAGTTATACATTGAAATTTGATGATTATATAAAAGCAGATGCTAAAATATCAAAACTCTTAAAAAACGAGAAAAAATGAAAATAGCTGCGCACGACACATCTGAAAAAGTCTTCATCATCGCAGAACTCTCCGCGAACCATAATCAAGATTTTTCCCTTGCAAAAAAAGCGGTTTTAGTAGCTTTCGAAGCGGGATGCGATGCCATAAAACTCCAAACTTATACGCCTGATTCACTCACACTTGATGTCAAAGATGAAAAGTTTAAAGCGGGTGATCTATGGCAGGATGAATATCTTTATGATCTCTACAAACGTGCATGTATGCCGTATGAGTGGCACAAACCTTTAAAAGAGTATGCCGATGAGCTTGGAATCATTTTATTTTCATCACCGTTTGATCTTGATGCTGTGGATGTATGTGAGTCCATCGATGTGCCTGCATACAAGATTGCAAGTTTTGAGATTACCGATATCCCGCTTATCAAATATGCCGCTTCCAAAGGCAAGCCCATTATCATCTCCACAGGTGTCGGCGAGATAGAGGATATCGAGCTTGCAATTGCTACATGTAAGGGTGTGGGCAATAAAAATATCGTGCTTTTAAAATGCACAAGTGCCTACCCTGCAAAGCCGGAATCTATGAACCTTCTGACAATCGCCGATATGAAAGAGCGTTTTGGCACAGAGGTCGGACTCAGCGACCACACGCTTGGCAATGACGCCGTTATCGCCTCCGTGGCACTAGGAGCTAGAGTCATAGAAAAGCACTTCACCCCAGATGAAAATATCGATACGCCCGATGGTACATTTTCACTCTCTCCGACACAATTAAAAGAGATGGTACAAAGTGTAAGAAACGTCGA
>JAVHRU010000043.1:0-45793 GCA_036171835.1 Sulfurimonadaceae bacterium
GATAAAGTATAATTTCCAATATATTAAAAATTAGGATATTTTATGATTAGAAGATGTCTCTTTCCAGCTGCCGGCTATGGCACAAGATTTTTACCTGCGACAAAAGCGATGCCAAAAGAGATGCTTCCGATTTTAACAAAACCTCTTATCCAGTACGGCGTTGAAGAAGCCATAGAAGCTGGATGTGATGTAATGGCTATCGTCACAGGACGAGGAAAACGTGCCATCGAAGATCATTTTGATATCTCTTATGAACTTGAACATCAGATCAAAGGAACCTCAAAAGAGCATTATCTCAATGAAATACGTTCTGTTATCGACAAATGTACTTTTTCTTACACAAGACAAATAGAGATGAAAGGTCTCGGACATGCGATCCTCTCAGGCGAGATCCTCATCGCTGATGAGGCATTTTGCGTTATCCTAGCAGATGACCTTTGTGACAACTCCCATGGAAAAGGGATACTTGCGCAGATGAATGAACTCTATAAAAAATACAGATGCTGTATCGTCGCTGTCGAAGAGATAGACCCAAAAGACTCTAACAAGTACGGTGTTATCGCTGGGGAAGAGATAGAAGATGGAGTTTTAAGAGTTGATGATATGGTCGAAAAACCAGATCCAAAAGATGCTCCATCAAACCTTGCTATCATCGGACGTTATATCCTAACTCCTGATATTTTTGATGTTATCAGAGATACAAAACCAGGAAAAGGTGGCGAGATCCAGATCACAGACGCGCTCTTAGAGATGGCAAAACAGGGCAAAGTGCTCGCCTATAAATTTAAAGGTAAAAGATTTGACTGTGGAAGCGTAGAAGGATTTGTGGAAGCGACAAACTACTTTTTTGAAAAAGAAAAAGACAACTTAAAAGGATGAAAATAGACAACCCTTTTGAATCCGGACAGATAAAAAATTATATTCTTTTTTATATTGCCATCGTTGTTATTATGATACTTTTTTTTATCGCATCTTCTCTTTTTAATGATATCAAGCAAGAAAAGACAAAAATTTTCGATACGAATGGTACACTTAAAAAAGCACCAGTTTTGCTTGAAGAAAACACTACAAAAGAGAAAAGATCTCCTGTAGTTCTTATGAAAAAAGATGTGTATTAAGCGTTTTTTAGTCTTTCGTCACGATATAAAGCTGTTCGTGATTGAGGCGTTTTAAGATATTCATCACACTCACAAAATCCTGAAATCTCGACTCTTTATCACTTCTGAGTACAACAACTTGACTTTGAGGGATAGCGGAGAGTTTTTGCTCCAACTCCTCGACACTTACTTTCCCTTTATCATAGTAGATCTCACCTTTGGAATTCACATAGATAGCGACCTCTTTTTGTTGCTCATTTTTCTCACTGGCTTTTGCGCTTGGGAGATCGACCGGAATGATTCCCTGTTTCACAAAAGTTGCAGTGGTGAGAACCATAACAAGAAGTACAAGCATAATGTCGATAAAGGGGATAACATTTATCTGATCAAACCTTTTTCTTGGACGCATCTATTTTTTCGCTTCTTGAGCAATGTCAAATTTTACGACAATCTTTTCCATCTTACGAAGTAAAATCGTATAAAACGAGATAGCCGGAATCGCCACGACAAGTCCTAAAGCCGTAGCTTTAAGAGCGAGGGCAAGACCCATCATGATCTTTTTAGCATCCACAGCACCGATATCGCCAAGAGAGTAAAAAGTCAACATAATCCCGATAACTGTTCCTAAAAGTCCAACATAAGGAGCATTTGCACCTATTGCACTGATAGTCGCAAGGTTATCACTGAGATCGAGTTCCAGCGCATCTTTGTTCTCATAATCATCTAGTCTCACAGTTTTATAAAACATCTGTCTTTCGATAAAAAGCCAAAGCGTCACAACACTCATCAGTAAAAGAATTCCCATAATCCCATAATCAAGTGCATTTTCAGCGTAACTTATAAAATCCGAATTTTCCATTAACAACCTTTAAAGTCTAAAAATATTGTCGTACCCTGCTCTTTTTTCGACTCGATATTAAGTCTAATGCGGTTTGTATCGCAAAATCTTTTTACCATAGAAAGACCTATCCCAAAGCCCGGCATAGAATCATCACTTTGATAATATCTGTCAAAAATACGCAGTAAAATAACCTCATCAATACCAACTCCATGATCTTTAATACTCAGTATTCCATTATGAAGATGAAGTTCTATCTTCTTTGGTTCCTCTGAGTATTTCACACCGTTATCGATAAGATTGTCTATTACTTTTGCTAGCCCAATTTTATCCATATTTATAGCAAAACTTTCCAAATCAGAAGTAAACTGTGCACCGCTGTAAAGACTACCTAAAAAGGAAACTCTCTCATACACTAAATCTTTGAGATCAAATCTTTGGCGTACCTCTTTTTTTGTCTGTTTTTTTATCATGTAATCGAGTTCACTATACCTATGGGCTAGCATATCACAGGCTGTTTTAATGCGTGAGAGTCGCTTCAATGTTTTTTCATCTGAGTTATTTTTTTCTATCATATCGACATTAGTTTTTATCGTCGCGATAGGAAGATTGAGTTCATGCAGTGTTTCATTAGAAAGCTCTTCAAGGTTTGTCACATACTCTTCAAGCGGTTCTATAGCAAACTTGGAGATCACAACGCCCGAGATGATGACAAGTACAAAAAAGATAAAAGCCAAGAGATAAAGTTCATCAAATTTCTGCACATCTTTAATGTAGTAAAAACTCACACCAAAAAGAGTAACAGTGATAAAGTAGTATAAAAATATATAACGTCTAAGATTGTAAAACAAGACGGTAGCCCACAGCGCGGATATTTTCTATCATCGCCTCATCCAAAAAATGTTTTAGTCGGTTGATATAAACACGGATAGCTCCATCGCTCACATCTTCACTGCTGTGCCAAAGCTCTTCTAGGATCATCTCTTTTGTAACCACTTGATTGACATTTTTTATAAAAAGAGCGAGAAGAAGATACTCTTTTTGCGAAAGATCAAGTTCCACCTCTTTATAAAAAATGCGTTTTCTTTTTTTATCATGACAAAGCCCGCTGATACACTCATTTGTATCGCCGTTTGTACGTTTGAGAACCGCTTTTATGCGTAAAAGAAGTTCATATGAGTCGAAAGGTTTTTGGATGTAATCATCTGCTCCAGATTCAAATCCTTCACAAATTTTCTCTTTTTCTTTATGAGAAGTCAAAAAGATTGCGGGAGTTTTATCATCGGCATTTCGCAGGGAACGGAGGATATCGAGACCGTTTATCATAGGTACATTGATATCTAAAAGATAAAGATCAAAACGCTCTTTAAAGGTGATATCTAACACTTCCTGCCCATTCTTACAGTAAGTCACAGCGTGATCTTCCTCTTCAAGAAGATCCACAAGTGTCTCACCTAAGAGAGCATCATCTTCTAAGAGAAGAATTTTATTCGACACTTTGTATCGACCAGCCTATAGTTTCTCCTGCGTACATTGGTACAACATGAGAGTAGTTTTCAGGAACTACAAAAGGCACTTTTTCCAATACAATCTCTTTAAACTCAGGGCAGATTCCATAAATGATCTGGGCATTGTCGCTTATAAAACTTTGCAGATTATCTAACGCATCATGCTTTTCAAACACTTCACATAAAAGTTGCAAAGCGATAGGTGCCGTAAAGACACCAGCCGCACAGCCACATGACTCTTTTTTATGCTGAGGATGCGGCGCTGAGTCTGAACCAAACATCACTTTTGGATGTGCCTCGAGAGCAACTTTCAAAAGTGCGTCTCTGTCTTCTGGACGTTTTGCGATAGGCTTACAGAAAAGATGCGGTTTCATCATCCCACCTACAACATCATCAAGGGTAATGATAAGATGATGAATCGTGATAGTCGCATAAAGGTTTTTATGTTTGTCTAGCATATCAACAGCCGCTTTAGTCGTGATATGTTCCATGACGATTTTCAGATCCGGAAAGTTTGTCGCTAGGAGTTCGTAGATGCTCATAAACTCCGCTTCCCTGTCCATCACAAAACCATCTGTTTCACCGTGGATACAAAGAGGAATGCCTAGATCACTCATCGCGCTCAAGGTTGGTCTCATTGCTTCAACATCAAAAGATGTTACTCCGCCCTCAGAATTCGTCGTAATGCCTGCAGGATAGAGTTTGATAGCTAAGATCTCATCCACTATGCTTTCTAAAAACTTTTTGTCATAGTTTTGATAAAAGATGGTCATGTAAGGTTCAAAATAGTCATTTGGCACTGCCACCATAATGCGCTCTTTATAAGCGATAAGCTCCTCTTTTGTAGTCACAGGAGGCACAAGATTTGGCATCACCAAACCTCCGCTAAAACTGTATGCGCTAAGGGGCGCGATGTTTTCAAGCATCACCCCATCGCGAAGATGAAGGTGCATATCTAGTGGCATTAAAAGAGTATGAGTTTTCATAAATTTCCTTGTTTTATTGTAGGTCTAAAGTATAGCAAAAATAAAATTTTAGACAGCAAAAACTCTAAAAAACCACATTGAAAAGGTTGAAACAAAGATCGCTAAAGTCAAGTATGGCAGATATTTGTAGATATGCGTAAGTCCAAATATCGGTTTGCCCTCCACAAAAACTCCAATCTGAATAGCAGTAATCATAAATGAAACAAGAGTAGCAAAGATAAAGATAAACGGAACAAACAAATACCACTCTACATGTAAGACACCAGAAAGCAAAATAGGCGCAAGTTTAAAAGATTTGGGTAAAAAGTGGTTTGCATTTTCTAAGTTTGAGATGAGCACTTTAGATATTTTGAACAAATTGAAGTGAGACGCCTACTACAAAATATCCCGCACGCTCTGCTTAAACTTGATAGCGACATCTTGTTTTGCGACCTCGTTTCCTTGTGATGACTGACCTATGATATCGACTTTTTTACTGAGCACTATCTGGTTTTTACTATCTCGCATGTCAATATTTATGGCAGATCTTGCAAGGTTAAATCCGTAAGCGTGAGTAAACACGGTGTTGGATGTGATGCTTACATGTAAGTGATATCTATCCTCTTTTTGAGCGATAGCAAATCCTCTATCACTCAAGATGGATTTGAGAGGATCGATGAGATTTTGGCTTTCACTATCGGCTGTGACACTAAAAGTGATGTTTGATTTTAGAGTGCTAAAACTCTTTTTTAAAGAGCTGATCTCTGAGAGTATATATCCATCATCAAACGAAGGTCTTAACACTTTAAGCACAATGGATTTATAAAGCAAGTCATCACTGATATATAAAGCATGTTCATAAAAGTAAAACTGTTCTAAAATATTTGCCGACTTGCTTGTGGACTCATCATTTTTAAGTAAAGCAATTGTTTTGTCTGTTTCATCTTTGAGGCTGTTAAAGAGTGCCGCTTTGTCTGCTTTTACAAGTACGGCGTAACTGTTAAAACCGATTTTTTCACTCTCAATAACTTCATAATTACTTAGTCGTATCTCTTTTACATGTAAGGCGATTTTTTGCTCATCGTCTCTTGTATAGTTTTCGACTCCATTATAATTATGCACCGTTGTATCCGATGTTAACTTTGATTTTACCGATACACTCAAAGTAGAAGCGATGGAGTTTAACCCATTTGCAAGAGCATTCTCTTTATCTTTCCCTTCGCCCACACCATAAAGCGATGAAGCATCTGCGGGAGGATTTGTCATCCACACAGGCTGTGGTTTTTGCGCCACTTCAACAGTCGGCGGTTTTGAGCATCCAACAAACAAAAGTAAAACTGCGATAAAGATCCAAAAAAGTTTCATAGCTATTTCTACTTTTTATTTATCTGAGTAAGCGCTTGTCTGTTTTGCTCTATGGTACTATCGATATGGTTGATCGCGACATTTATTTGCTCAATTGGTTTAATACTCAGACTATCTGCCTTCATATACAAGGCTTTAGCTTCAGCATATTTACCCTGCGCTTCTTTAACCACACCAAGATCATAAAGCGGAACGTAACTTCTCTCAGCCGTAGAGTCGATAAGCTGTGTCAACAAAGTCTCTGCCTTGTCAAATCTGTTTTGCTTGATATATTCCAAAGAGTTTTTTAGCAACACTTTTTGTCTGTCACTGTAGTCAATATCTGCATCTTCTAAAAGCTCTACATTAAAATAAACATAGTGCGGAGCGAGCTTTGAAACAAACTCTTCGCTGATATCTTCAGCTAGACCTTGAGCAGCCATAGACAAAGAGGGAATCAATCTTGAATCATCATCACAATGTGTCCATGAGCCGCTTCTAGTGAGAGTATCAGCATAGATAATATCACCTCTGGCCGTATCTACCATCCTGATCTCTGCCGTGAGTGAAGCAACAGCTCTTGTACAGAAAACACGAACTTCCCAACATCTGTCTTTATTACATTTTATACGTTTTTCATAAAAATTGGTGTCTTGCATAGAAGGACGTGACACATCTCCGGAGATGATCGCCTGCGCACCTATGACATGTCCCATTTGCACTGCAGTCGTGGGATCGATAAGACCGCTATTTTGAATCTTTTGTTCATCCAAGATTTGATCAAAATCTTTTCTGCTTATAGTTGTAAAATAGTTATTTCCATCCACTCTGCTTTGGGCTATCTTTGCTTCGATTTTGCCAGAAAGATTGACTCTGTCATTTAAAAAATCAACAACCGAGATCTTCTTAGTATCTGCAGCACGTGCAATTTGTGCCGGCTGAAGGGCTCTGATTTCTACTTTTTGTGCACATCCGCTAAATAAAACTGCGATGCCTAAAACTGTCAACATAAGCTTCATAAAGATCTCTTTGCTTCTATGATCAGTGCGTTTAAAACTCTTTCATAAAGCTCTGCATCTTCTTTACATGTAGACTCAAAACGAGTCACTAAAATCGGTGTCGTATTACTCGCGCGTACAAGTCCCCACCCTGTATCAAAGATCACACGAACGCCATCAACATCTATGATATCTTTGATATGAGGAAAATCTATAGGAGGGTTTTGCAGTAAAACTTTCAGTCTGTCGATGATAAGAAACTTCTCTTTTTCCGTCGTTTCGACTTTGATCTCTTCTGTGGAAAACACCTCTGGAAGCTTTGCAAGTTCTGCGTCAAGATCCATGCCATCGTGGATGAGTTCAAGCATGCGAAGAGTTGCGTAGATCGCATCATCATATCCGAAGTAACGGTTTTTGAAAAACACATGTCCACTGACTTCACATGCCAAGTCCGCGCCAACTTCTTTCATCTTCACTTTAAGATTTGAGTGTCCTGTTTTATACATGATCGCCGTGCCACCGCGACGTTCTAGTTCATCATACATCACTTGAGAACATTTCACCTCGCCTACGACTACTGGATTTGTCATCTTCATCGAATACAAAAGCGCCATCATATCGCCTTTGATATTGTTCTTATGCGTCAAAACAGCAATGCGGTCAGCATCTCCATCATAAGCAAAAGCGATATCGCCCTCTTTTTCCAGAAGTTTCTTGATATCTTCAAGGTTGTGTTCATCTGAGGGGTCTGGATGATGGTTTGGAAAAGTACCGTCTGGATCGATGTAGATTCCCTTAGCATTTAACCCGAGACCGCCGAATATTTTCTCCGTCACGATTCCAGCTACACCGTTTCCGCAGTCATAAACGATACGCTCTTTCATGCCGCGAAGATGAGTAAATTCTTTAAGCATAAAATCCACATAACGGCTTACTGCGTCTATCTCTATTACATCGCGAGCAACTGTTTGCGGCATTGGCATCGTTTCTATTTCACGTCCGAGTGCATAAATATCTTCACCAAAAAACGGCGCTTTATCGACTGTGATCTTAAAGCCGTTATATTCGCTAGGATTGTGTGAACCGGTGATCATCACAGACGCGTCTGGCGTGATGCCATCCCACTCTTGAAAAGAAGTAAAGTAGTTTACAGGCGTCGGCACCATCGCCATATCAAGCACAGTTTTTCCACCAGCGTTGAGTCCACGAACCAAATACTCAAAAAGAATAGGTGAATGACTTCTGGCGTCATATCCTACAGAGACATACTTCCCTTCTATGCGACTTGCAAGTCCATAACCAATACGCACAACACTTGCTTCATTGAGCTCTTTTTCAAAAATTCCTCGTATATCATACTCTCTATAAATGCTCATATTTTCTCCTTAAAATTTAAATTTCACTCTATTTCTTCCACTTTCTTTTGCTTCATAGAGTGCTTCATCAGCTCTTTTTATCGCTTTTTGTATATCTTCGCTTTTGTGATAACCACTGAGTCCGAAGCTACATGTAAGCTTGCCAACATTTTCAAACTTCTCTGCGGCTATTGCCCCTCTGATATTATTCGCGATTTTTACCAATACGTTCAAGGACTCGACACATAAGAGTATCACAAACTCCTCGCCGCCCCAGCGAATGATAAGATCATTAGAACGCACAGTTTTACGCATGATCTTTACCATTTTTTTTAAAACCTCATCGCCGACATCATGTCCATAGGTATCATTCACATTTTTGAAAAGATCGATATCACAGAAGATAATTCCCAGGTGTAAACCATTGTGCGTGGAGTTGATTATTGTTTCAATATTCGTATTAAAATACTCACGATTATATGCACCTGTCAAGGAATCCGTATATGCTTTATCAATAAAAAGGAACTTTTCTCTCATAGTATCGCTGATATCTGAAAGCTCTAAAAGATAATTATCTTCCATTTTATTTTCTTGTATTGAAAAGTAATGAATATCTCCATTTTTATCCATCATTGAAACAATTTTATCCTTAGGATCAATTTTAGAAAGTTTTTCTATCCAGTCTCTTTTATTTTCCATATTTTCCATATGAAAGAATCTATCATCATCCAAAAACTTTTCTGAAAGATATCTGTAATGAAGTTTAAATACCGCAAGTGAGTTATAACCAAAGAAATCCAGAAACTTCTTATTTACTTCCAAGATCCCCTCTTTATCTATAATAAGTACTATAGAATCTTGTGCATCTAAAATACGCTGAGTCTTACGAAGCAATAATTTATACTCTTTTTTAAGACTAATCTCTTTGTACATGTACATAAAGACGAAGAAAAGGAGAATAAACCCGACAAGATAAGCAATTCGCTTAGAGTTTTGCACATTTAAGAATATCGCTTTATCTTTTTGCAAGATAAATACAGCAACCACCTCATTGGTAATTGGATTTGTTAAAGGAATAAAAGTAAAAAGATAATCCTTATTTTCATTACGGGTCGAAAACACTTTTCCCTTATCAATATTTTCTTGTATAAAATTATACTCTTTTGGATCTATCAATGAGATGTCCGCATCAATAGAAAGATTTTTTAACTTCTCTATCACCGCCTTATCAAAAGACCAGCCCTCATATATGGAGTTTTCATAGTTTGATGTCTGATTTGTAAAAAGTTTCGTGTTGACAATATTTGATTTTACTAAAAAGCTGCCCCTACTTCTATCGGTACTTGCAAGATCTTTGATAAAAGAAAAAGAGCTAAATGAGATTTCAACGCTTCCCATATAAAACTTATTTGATGAATCATACTGATAAAAAAGAGGGAAAATATGTCTAAACCCATTATAAACTTTTCCCTCCTCAAATCCGTCAAGCCTTTGATGATGTTCATTTACCCAACGTACTGTCGGCCTGCTATTTGTTAGATTATCACCATACAGATTAGGCTTATGCATCCTTAAAAAACTCTCATTATTTGAGAGATGAAAATGAAGCTGTCTTACGCCGTAGAGTTTATTTTGCTCATATTTATCTTTTAACTGTTCATACAACGCGTCTCTGGCTTCATCTTTTTTACTTGGGTCTTGGGCTTTTTGAAGGATCTCAAAGATCTTGGCATTTTCAATCTCGAGCTTAAATATTATCTGTGCAATATCAGAGTACTTACTCGAAATATTCTCAAAATCAACCTTTACAGACTCATTGTATGTATGTATATAGGAGTTTTCCTGCTCTTGATAGTAAAAATGTACTGCCAGAAAATAGAAAAAATAAATGAATATAAAGATGCTTAAGGAGAAAAAAAACATTTTATCCATTTTTAGAAGAATGCTGTAATTTTTTGCAAGTACATAAAAACTTAAACTAATAAGTATAATAAAAATCGCCAGTAAGCCATGCACCTTACTCTCTATCTGTTCAATTTGAGAGTCATGAAAAGATGAGATATCCTTTGCAAGCAAGATATTCCCAAGAAAAACCTCTTTTTGATCAAACAATGCATAATTAAAAACAGCTGTATTACCATCTATGACATAACTATGATAGGGAGAGATGAAATGTGTCACACCCTTACTTTTGATGAGTTGCAGCATCTGCTTATCGGCATTTGTATTTGCTACGTAATAATCATCTATAAATGTTTTCGTAATTGGATAGGTAATCTGCGTTCTATACTGTTTATCAACTAAAAAAAGAGGATTGTAGCCTATATTTTTTAGTTCATCAGCAATGGAATCAAAATTTGAGATCAGTTCGATAAAGCCTATAAAATTATTTTCATCACTAAAAATAGGCATCATTGTCTTAAAAGTCATGTCGTATTTTCCGACACTGATACTGCTGATAACTCTGGGAGATTTTATCATGCTCGATACATCTTGGCGGATATTTGCTAGATTATCACCTGTGACAGAGTCCCAACTCCGCCACAGACTGATCCCTTTAGAATCTATAAACTGTACTCGTGAGCCTTTAACTTCACCATAAAGCTGTAATTTTTGAAAGATATACTTGTATGAATTTTGATTGAATTGTCTTGTTTTTATAAGTTCTAATACTTTATGATCTGAAACAAGTTGCTGAAGCATCATGAGCTGACTTGCTTTTTTCTCAGAGATCAACTTATTTACTTGTCTATTGAGTTCTGCTGTATTTGTAGTGAAATATTCATTTTGTTTTTCTTGGATCAATTCATCTTTATAGATATTTGATATATACACAACTGCCATGAGTATAGAAAAAAATAAAGCAAAATAGACAATTTTAATAATTTTACTCAATAAAAAACTCCTTGATTAGTCTAGTATTTTACATAAAAGTCCATAAATAGAAGATTATTATGTTTATAAAGATAAAATCATCCACTTAGTATTTGGAGAAAACGGATGAATAGAATTTTAATCGTCGAAGATAACAAAGCACTGGCAAAACTCATTTCACTTAAAATGGGTGCTGAACTAGATTTTGAAATAGATATCGCTTATACTTTCCAAGAAGCAAAACTTTTCATCAAAAAATATAATTATTTTCTTTCCCTTCTTGATCTCAATCTTCCCGATGCTCCAAATGGAGAAGTCGTAGAATATGCCTTAGAACGTGAACTTCCGTCCATAATTTTAAGTGGTATTGTAGATAAAGAACTACGAAAGAGACTGATCCAAAAAGATATTATCGATTATATTAAAAAAGATGGAATCGGATCTATTGACTATATTATCTCCACCATCAAAAGACTTTATGACAATCAAAAACACAAAGTTCTTATCGTTGATGATTCTTTAGTCTTTCGTAATCAGATGCAAAAGATGGTAAAAAATATGTTTTTTCAGGTCATCACTGTTGCCCACGGCGAAGAAGCCCTTGCAATGTTACAGGCGCATCCAGATATCAAAATAGTCCTTGCAGACTACTTTATGCCAGTTATGGATGGACTCGAGCTGACAAAAGAGATCAGAAAACAATACTCTAAAAATGATCTTAGTATCATTACAATCTCCTCCAATCAAGATGAGGAGATCACAGCACTTTTTCTAAAAAATGGAGCGAATGATTATATCTATAAGCCCTTTTCAAAAGAGGAGTTTATCTGCCGTCTCAACAACACCATCGAAGCTTTGGAAAACATAGAAAAGATCACAAATAATGCGAACAGAGACTTCTTGACAGGGGTCTATAACCGAAGATATTTTTACACAAATGCACAGGAGTACTTTCAAGAAGCAAAACAAAGCGGACAAAATTTCGGCGTCGCTATGATAGACATAGATCACTTTAAAAAGATCAATGATACTTACGGACATGACACGGGAGACAAAGCGATTGTCAATCTTTCTCAGATACTCACAACCAACGTGGATGCAAAAGATATCGTCGCACGATTTGGCGGTGAAGAGTTTTGTATCATTTTAAAAGATATGAGCGCTAATGCCATAAAAGAAAAACTTGAAACTATAAGACAAAAAGTAGAAAAATCTTCCATTAAAGATCACGATAAACAGATCTCTTTTACAGTTTCCATCGGTGTTGTCACATCAGCCGAGGACAGTTTGGAGGAAACGATCAATACTGCAGATATGTTTTTATATAATGCAAAAAATGGCGGAAGAAATCAGGTTATCTCAGATTAACCTAAAAGAATTAAACGTCCAAAAGGAATCTCTTCCTCACGTGGCGATATCCAAACAACTTCAAAGAGCGGTTCTTCGCTTGGAAAAAATCCATCTAAATCAGTGAAATACAAAAGTAGAGATGCATCGTAAAGATGAAGATTTATATATTCAAATACTGGTCTAAAATCTGTTCCGCCTCCGCCTTTTAAAGAGTAGCTCAGTTCATCGCCCTCATAAAAAGTCCAATGCGACTGCACCTTTGCATCTGCGACGATGATGTCGATCTCATAGTTAGAGATAGAGAGCATAATAGAGCTAATCTCACTCATAAAACTCCCCAAAAGCACCTCATCTACAGAACCGGAACTATCGATGGCGATGGTGAGTTTAAAGCGGTTACTCGTAAGCGAAGGGAGATACGTTCCAAGATAAAGCAGTTTTTTTGAAGGTGGTAAAACTCTGTAATCATCTCTATAAAATCTATCTATCGCATGGGAAAGCTCTTCTCTCCAATCAACCTTACATGTAGATGTGAGTTCAAAGAAACGTTCCATCCCAAGAGGCAGATCACCGCGACTCAGCTCATCTTGCAAAAGCTTTTCATTGATCTGTGAAAATAGCTCTTCATCGACCACATTTTCCACTTCTATCTTTGGAGCATTTTCATCTTTTTTATCATCAGATTGTGGATTGTTTTGCTTGTTGTTTTGACGTTTATTCTCTTCATTAAAACCCGTTTCGTCACTCTCGTCATCACTGAACTCTTCGTTTTTGATCTCATCTTTGAGTATCTCATAAATCTCTTCAGCATACAGACCATCAAATCGCGGATCATGGTTCACACCAAAAGGTTTATTAAGTCCATTTTCGACAAGCATCGCATTGATAGCATAATCCGTTGCAAGTTGCCAAAGCCACCCCTGACGAGAGTTTTTACGATTTTGATGCGATAAAACTGTGTGCATAGCGCCGTTACTAAGAGCAAATTCCAACTCACTTATCTCTAAATCTTCGAGATATTCGTCGTTATATTCTAGTCTCAAACCATCGCTTAAAAACGCGCCGATATTATCGTTTTTGACAAGCTCCAAACGGCTTGCAAGCGTTCCGAAATAGGGATAATCGACAAGCAGTTTTGCCTTAGCCTGAGATATCTTTGTCTGCAACTTCTTTACACCCACAGGGCACTCCGTATGTAGACTCATGAGAGAAGATAACTAAACTTTCGTACCCAGATTTTAAACACTTCTGAGTGTTCCATACGTACACCGTTGCGTTGGAGTTCTTGGACTATCATCACGGCAAACTCGCTTTGAAGTTCAATCGTATAGCTCAAAAGATTTTCAAGATACTCTGGGTTATGAAGTGTTTTGCTTACAAGCCCAGCGCTAAGTGCATATAACACATCCACATCACTCGGATACTCGCCTTCGCCTGTTTGTAAAATATTTTCGATATCAGGCAGTCTGTTGACGACTTTACAAAAACTAAGAAAATCCACTGCGATATCATGCCCTACTGCTCCGCCTATCGTATTTATTAACAGTTGTTCATTGATGCTTGATTTGAGCAGTTTATCCACAAATTCCCAGCTTCTCGGTGTTGCAAAACTCTTCTCGTTTTTTGTCGCATCAAAGGTAAAAAGATTTTCGTTTTTATACCCAATATAAGCGATGATGCGCTCATCGATAAGAGTTTTATACGCCCACGATTTATAATCATCCACATCTACGCCCATCTCTAAATGCACAAAACGGTTTGCCAAAGGAGAAGGCATTCTATACACGACGCCTCTGTCACTTTCACGATTTCCAGCCGCCACGATTGCCCAGCCCTCAGGCAACTCATACTCGCCAACTTTTCTATCCAAGATCAACTGATACGCCGAGGCTTGAACAGCGGGAGGCGCGGAGTTCAACTCATCTAAAAACAGAATTCCGCTTCCCTCACGAGGCAAAAACGAAGGGGAAGCCCAAACTGCGGTGTGTTCGTGCTTGTCGTAAAACGGGATCCCTTTTAAGTCTGTCGGGTCCATCAATGAAAGACGCAGATCCACAAATCCCATCTTATTTTCATCGGCGATCTGTCTGATGATAGAGGATTTTCCAATCCCCGGAGCGCCCCAAAGAAAAGTTGGAATTTTTTGCTCTATCATCGCTTCAATCGCGCTTCTTATATCACTTGCTCTCAATCTTGCCATCCTATATTTTCTGTTTTTATATGATTACCAAAAGTCTTATTTTCACTCACCAGACGATCGAGTCTCTGATCGAGTCTGAGTTCATAAAGAAGTTCCACGGGTGTTGAAGAATTTGTACACAAAGCTTTTAAGACCTCAATCTCTTTAGAACTTATGAGTTTTTCCAAAATATCCACAGGTGTTTTTTGATTTTGCGCAAGGGAAAGATGATTTTTCTCTTTTAAATACGCTTCACGAAGAGTCTGCTCTTTGACTCGTGGATTAGAAAAAAGTGAAATATTGATCTCATCATTACCAAGTGAAAGTATCATCTGTGCAACTTCTTCACAAAGATTTTTGTTGTCACATAAAGTAACTATTATCTCTTTACTATCAAGAGCTAAGAGTTCCTCTTGCATCTTACATGTAAGGGTTATATTTTTAGCAAGAGCACTCGCAGATTTTTGCAAGAACATTCCAAACAGAGCATTATCAAGTCTGATATGTTCAGCAATACTCTCGGGATACTTTTCGTGAAGTTTTTCCACTAAAGCGATATCAAGATCTGCATTTTCACATAACGCTTCATTAATAGTGACATCATCAAGAGAAAAGAGCATATTTTGCAAATTTTTATCTAGATTTTTTCTTAATGCAATAATCTTTCTTATCTCTAAACTGCCATTTTTCAGAAGCATCTTCAAAACTACATCGGGAGTGTTTTTATTTTTTGAAATAGAAAGAAGTATTGCGTATAAGCTTTGATTTGAAAGCCCTTTTTTTAAGGGTTCCAATCCCGCGATCACCTCTATAAGATCACGATTATTGCTTTGCTCAACTAGATGCATCAACCCCAAAGTCGCATACTGGACATTATGATTTCTCTCGATATTGGTATAAAATCTAGAGATCAGTGCCGCGGTGACATCACGGTTTTCATCGTTATCAAAAAATCCCTCGTTTTGCCAATCATAAAGCTTGATCAGTTTTAAAAAAAGCGTATCATTGATCTGTGAATTTTTTATGTATGCAAAGAGTCTCTCTTTATCATGTGAGAGTTTGAGACTCATCAAAAGCGTATCTTCATCAATGTTTGTGATGAGTATGTTTTCAAGCTCATCGATGGTGATAAATTTCTCTTTTAAGCCTGCCTCATAAAGTGCATCAAAATCATTTTGTTCATAAGGAGTGATGAGTCTGCCCTCAGCAATGAAAGCTACATCCTCATCATATTTACTTACTAGTGTGATGTTACACTCTTGTATCTGATAGCTGAACTCCTCTTGATTAAAAGCCCTTGGCTTTCCAAAAAGAAGAATCTTTTTATTTTTTAACTCTTCTAAAGTAATGGCATCCATTTTAGTTTACTAACACTTTTTCTATAGAATACTTCAAGTCTCCGTCCAGAGAATCCATGGATTTTAGCATCCATCTTAAATATCCGGCATCTTCATGCGCCACATCACTAAGATCTCTGCCCTTATATTTTCCAAATCTAAAAGTTTTAACAAAGATCGGTTCTTGTGTCAAAGCTACCATTTTTTCAACCGGATTTTCGCCTACAAACTTTTCTTGAACCGATTTGCGAAGCTCGGTTAAAAAAAGCTTCAAGGTCAAAACATCACCTATAGCATCATGCGCTTTTACCTCAATACCAAGTTTATCAGCTTCAGCTTTTTCCTCTTTATAGAGTCCCATTTTATAGCGAAAATACTGAAGTCTGTGCGCTTCTTCATCAGCATAAACATGTCTCGCGCAACGAAGCGTGTCTATGAGTTTCATATTTAGAGAGAAACCCTCTTTTCCAAGCATACCAATATCAAAAACAGCGTTGTGAATGATGACATAGTTATCTGGAGTGTTGAGTTCAAGAAGTCTTTTATAGGCTTCTGTTTGTGTACACAAAGGCTTTCCTTCTATCATATCAGGCGTGATACTATGCACTTCCATTGCTCCATAAGAGATAGGAACTTCAGATGAACAAAACTCATTATGTACTTCTATCTCTTTGCCGCCAAGGACCATATAGCCAAGCTGAATAATGCGGTCATTTTCGCCCGCACCGGTTGTTTCTGTATCTAAAATTATATATTTTGCCATTTTGCCTCTTTCGTTAATGCTTTATTTCTAAAAATGGATGAAGCATATAGTTTTTCATAGCCTCGAGATACATCTCGTTTAGTTGGATGAGTAAATAGTTCATGCCATCCTTATATACCTTTTCATATTCGCAAAAAGTAAGAACGATTTCAGGATATTTTTTCCCTTTATAAATAAAATCATGGACCATCATAGGCTCATTTAAATCATCAAATATTTCAAGAAGTTTACTACTCGAAAAGGGAGTATCACTCAGTCCAAAAAGATGGTAGAGTTTGCTGCACGGGATACTCATCAAAGATTCTTTATCACTCTGTATATAGGTACTATACAACGATTGTGCGAGTTTCAATGACTCTTTAGATAAAGGTGATTTTACAAGCTCTTGTTTTTCAATCTTCACCGTACAGCTCCCTAAATAGTTTATCCAAATCAAATTTTACCAATGGCTCGATACGAAAAATATAATGTGGAATCACTTCTAAAAAGAGATATCCAACGAGAATCATAGGATAAAAAATAGCGACTTCTCTATAAAGCATTTTATATGTGTGACGTTTTTTAAGCCACACTAGACCTACCTTTGAACCGCTCATTCCAAGAATGACCTCAAATGCGACGATAAACCCCCACACCAAATAGGTAAGAATCGACCCCAGCAACAGATACCAAAAAGAAAATTCTAAATTGTAAAACATAAGTCTATTATCTCATATCATAGCTTATGCAAAAATATGTATTTTTATAATAAACCTAACAGTGCAATCAAAAGCACAGGTGGCGTGATAACCAGACCTACTTTCATATATTCACCCCAACCAATTTTGACATTTTTTTGAGCTAGTACATGTAACCATAAAAGTGTTGCAAGTGAACCGATCGGTGTCATTTTTGGGCCAAGATTTGAGCCCAAAATATTTGCATATACAAGTGCTTCATGTCCTGCGTAACCCACGTGAGCGATGGAGATATCCATCAGCATAATAGTTGGCATATTGTTCATCACAGAACTTATAATCGCTGATAAAAATCCTGTTCCTATGATAGCTGCCATATCACCCTGCTCTAAAAGTGCTTTGATCCAAGAAGCTATCACATCACTGATGCCGGCATTTTTCAGTCCGTAAACGACGACATACAGCCCGATAGAAAACCATACTATCTGCCAAGGTGCGGCGCGGATCGTCATAAAAGGTTTGACTGCTTTATAGTGGTTTGCAATAAGTAAAAAGAGAATCGCTCCGCCTAGGGCAAAAAGTGAAACCGGTAGATGGTATCTGTCTCCTAGAAAATATCCCACCATCAAAAATCCTAAAAAGAACCATGAGATGCGAAACATCGGCATACTTTTGATGACTGAGCGAGGTTGTGCTAGTACAGAGATATCGATGTAAGTAGGAATATCTTTTCTAAAATAGACCCATAAAACAATGATAGAAGCGATGATGCTAAGTAGATTCGGCAAAAACATATGGGTAGCATATTCGCTAAAACCTATATGAAAATATCCCGCTGTTACGATGTTTGTAAGATTTGAGATCACTAAAGGATTGGACGCACTGTCTCCGATAAATCCACCCGCCATCAAAAATGCAAATACTGCAAGAGGTTTGAGTTTGAGATGTTTTATCTTTGCCAAGACGATAGGTGTAAGAATAAGTGCCGCTCCATCATTGGCAAAAAATGCCGCTACGAGGGCTCCAAGAAGAAGGATATAGACAAACATTAAATGCCCATTTCCACGGCTTAGTCTTGCCATCTTGAGTGCGGCATATTCAAAAAAACCAATCTCATCAAGTACCATAGAAAGAAGAATAATCCCGATAAATGAGAGTGTTGCATCCCAGACAATACCTGTTACAGTAATAACATCGCTAAAACTCACTATTCCAAGGACAAGACTTACGAAAGCGCCAACAACCGCTGTCGTACCAATCTGAAGCCCTTTAGGCTGCCAGATAATAAAAAACAGGGTGATAAAAAAAATAGAACTTGCTAAGAGCATTAGCTATTGATCACTTTTGATTTTGCAAGTGCTTCTTCGATCTCTTCTTTTAAAATATCTCCACTGAGAGTAAGATTGACATCGCCATCTTCTCCGCTTATCTGGATATCTTTTATTTTCTCTTTCGTTGCATCACTCATACATTCGCATCCGCCGCTTTGGCAGTTTTGCACCATTGAGACAATATTCGCTTTTTTAACTTCACCCAAAAATGATATTTTCACGCCATTTGTTGTTTTACTTACTTCTTTTTGCATCTTCAATCCTTTATATGTGAACGAACTATAGCATAGTTTTCTTATATAAATCAATATATCTTGATATATAAAAATTACGTTATAATCCTCCTTATGGAAATATTTTTAAAAACAGTATCGGCACTCAATGACCAAACACGTGTCAAGCTTTTACGCTTTATCGATGAAAACGGTTCGATGTGTGTCTGCGACCTACAAGAATCCTTTGGAATGATCCAATCACGTCTCTCTCGCCACCTGAAAATACTTAAAGATGCAGGATTTCTAAGAGTCGATAGACAGGGCACATGGGCATATTATTCTATTAGAGCACCTTTGGACAGATTTCGCATTCAAGCCCTTGATGAGATCAAAACACTCAAAATATCACTTCCGGAATTTAAAAAATGTTCATCAAATAGTGAAGGATGTAAAATAAAATGAAGACAAAAATAAAAGAATTAGCATATGACCTCAAACTTATGTTAGAGGGATTTATAGATAAGGAACTCACCCTTTTTGCCGCAAGCCTCAGCTTTTACACCATCTTTACTATCATCCCTCTTTTGATGATCGTCATGGCTCTCATCACCTCACTTCCAAACTTTAGCGATCATTATGAGATGATTAAAACATTTATCTTCTCAAATCTTATGCCTGTAAATTCTGGGGCAATGATGGGTTATATCGACGGCTTTTTACAAAACTCTGTAAAGATGGGTGTTATCGGTTTTGCGAGTGTTATCGTCGCTTCTTTGCTCTTTTTTCAGAATTTCGAATATATCATCAACCGTATTTTTCATGCAGAGAAAAGAACTATTTGGGAATCTGTCACAACCTATTGGACACTTATTACCCTTACGCCCATCGCACTTGGTGTCTCTTTTTATATCTCCACTGAACTTGCCCTTATCGTCAATGAAAGTGGCTTATCTGGCTGGATAAATATCATCAAAATCTTTCCTTATATCATCGTTTGGGCGCTCTTTTTTCTTATCTATCAGATCGCCGCAAATGTCAAAATAGAGCCAAAAGCCTCACTCATCGCTTCATTTATAACTTCTTCAATATTTTCAATCGCTAAATCATCTTTTATTTATTACGTCATTTACAATAAAAGTTATTCTACTATTTACGGCTCTTTTGCTATGGTGATTTTTATCTTTTTTTGGATCTATATATCATGGATTATCTTTATTTATGGGATGAAATTATGCTATATTTTGCATCGCATATATGAAGATCGTCGTGCTCTCAAACACAAGGATATAAAATAAGCTCTTCCACTTTATAGCCAAAAGCGACAAAACTACGTGAAAATAAAAGATAAAACTACTTACATGTAAGCTGTTTGTCACCTCGCCAAGTGAAAGGAGTTTCACTAACCACACATCAAAAACTCCTCCAAAACCGCTTACATGTAAGAGAATGCTGAGCGGATAAAAGATGCTAAAAAGTGCACTCCAAAGGATAGAGAGCGGATGTGAGAGAGAAAATATTCCGAAGATGTAAAGCGAAAACGGCAACATCGCAAGATACACAAATATGGAAAGAAGAACAAAAATAACGAATTTATTGATTCTACTAAAATGGTGTAAAAAAAGAAAAATATAAAAGACTCCAGAAGCCGAGAGCCAAAACGCAAGCGAAAAAAGCAATCTTGGAAAAAGTGCAACGAGTAGTAAAAGAGTCAAAAAAAGTGTCTGCATCGAGATAATCTTTAAGCCTCGATCATAGAGAAAATATCCAACGACTAGCATTCCAAAAGAGCGGATCAGCGAGGGTGTAAAATCCAAAAACCAGACATAGGCAAATAAAAAAATTGCGACAACAAAAAAAAGATCGCGATTGGCATGTCTATATGGAAAAAATCTTCCAGCAATCGGTCTATAAATCCAGCCAAAAAGAAAAAAGAGAACTCCGCTAAGAACTCCTAAATGAAATCCGCTAATAGCCATCAAATGACTTACGCCAAGAGATGAAAGTTTTTGACGCAGTTGTAAGTCTTGCGGTCCAGCTGTGTAAAGTGCTTTGTAGATGGTGGCTATATCTTTATTTTTGTGCTGAGATGCTATGGATGCATTGAGTTTTGCTTTAAAACTCTCTTCATTTTTAACTTGAAAATCTTTACTTTTGGCATAAAATCCTTTGAGATAGCCAAGAAAATCAAGTCGGCTCAGATCAAATTCTGCTCGTATAGTTTTTTCCATCACCTCGCCAATTTTAAGCCCTTTTGCAGTGTAGATGTTCACTTCTCCACAATCAAGTTTGAGCATATAATAATTAGCAAAGCCACTTTTTTCATATTGGTTTAAAACCTTACATGTAAGCGTTACATTTTCTTGTGAGGCAAACTTTTTATAGGAAAAATATTCAAATGAAAGTGAAAAAAGAAAGATTAAAAAGAAACCAAGCAGAGCATAAAAAAAATCACGTCCTCGAAAAAGTTCTGGACGTGCTATCATAGTTTAAAGAATGGACATCGATATGGAGTCATTACCTACATCAACACTCGCTGAACGTGTATCGATATTTTCATAGACAGTCTCTATCCCGCGCGCAAAAGATGGAGCATCCACAAAGCGGGTGAGTTTTTTCTGGAACACGAGCTTCACGTGTCCTGTCGGACCATTACGCTGTTTACCGATGATGATCTCAGCTTCCTCTTCCTCTTTTTCGACAAACGAACCTTTATACTCTTTGCCCTCAGCTTTAGCGGCTTTTTCGCGCTCTTTTTCCTCTTTGTAAAGATACACATCATCACGGTAAACAAAGAGAATGATATCCGCATCCTGCTCGATAGAACCCGATTCACGGATATCGCTGAGCATTGGACGTTTGTCATTTCTTGACTCTAACCCACGGTTGAGCTGAGAAAGAGCGATGATAGGAATGCCAAGTTCACGCGCAAGCATCTTCAAACCACGAGAAATCTCACTAACTTCCAAGTGACGATCTTTCCCACCAGTTCCGCCCATGATCTGCAAGTAGTCAATAACTGCTACTTCGATCTCTGGATGCTGATTTTTCAGCTTTCGGAGTTTCGAGCGGAGTTGGTTGATATTGAGAGAACCTTGATCATCAACGAAAAGTTTTGCTCGATTCATCTTATCTATCGCACCTGTAAGTCTGCTCCATTCATCATCATTCAAATCCCCTACACGCAATTTTTGCAAGAAGATTGATGTTTGGATACTCAGGAGTCTAAGCATCAACTGTTCAGCCGGCATCTCAAGTGAAAAGAACGCGACACCTTTTCCTTTTACAATTAAGTTATTGACCGTATTTAAGACAAAAGAGGTTTTCCCCATCGCAGGCCTAGCCGCAATGATGACTAAATCCCCTTTTCCAAAACCTGTCGTCATCTCGTTTAACTTATCAAATCCCGTATCCACACCAACGAGCTTGGTGTTTCCGCGCGCTTTCATCTCTTTGATATATTCCATCGTGTCAAAAGTCACGGTTGGCGAGTCTTTAAAGTCGCTTGATTGCGAGTTTTGCGTGATCTGATAGAGTTTTTTCTCCACCATATCCACTACATCTTCACTCGGCAAATCCTCTTCCAAAGTTACACGTTTTATCTCAGTTGTGAGTGTTAAAAGGTGGCGTTTAAGTGATTTGTCTTTAAGCACATCTACATAAGCTTTGATATTTGCAATAGGGTTTGCAGAGAGGATATCAAGCATAACACTCTCATCAAATTTCTTCGCACGTGAGAGCTCTTTTTTGATAAACTCTTCATCAATCGGCTCATTTTTTTGTGTTAAAGAGAGCATCGATTTAAAAATATCCTGATGCGCTGGAAGATAAAAATCATCAAATTTTAAAATCGAAGAAAGGTCATCAAACTGTTTTGGATCAAAAACTATGGAGCTCAGAACCGATTTTTCAAAAGTGAGATTATAAAGATTATTTTCCGTCATTTTCTGCCATCTTTTCTATTTCACTTATAAATCTGTCTACAAGTTCATGCTCATCAAGGTTTGCTACGACTTCGCCTTTGACCATCACAAGCCCTTTACCTTTTCCATAAGCGATCGCCACATCTGCATGTTGCGCTTCGCCGATGGCATTGACCACACAGCCCATTACTGAGACATTAAGAGGTGTTTTTATATGCGCCGTTCGTCGTTCTATCTCACTCACAGCAGTCACAAGATCAGCCTCTATACGCCCACAAGTAGGACAAGAGATGATGTTAAGTCCATCAGGCGCCGCACCGCTGTCTTTTAAAATCGCGCGTCCAACTTTTATCTCTTCCTCTAGTTCTCCCGTAATGGAAACACGCATAGTATCGCCAATACCATCAAGCAAAAGTGCACCCAAACCGATGGCACTCTTCACTGTCGCATGAAAGATAGTTCCAGCTTCCGTAACACCCAAATGAAACGGATAATGGTTTTTTGGACGGAGCATTCTATACGCATCCACTGTTCTTTGCACGTCACTGGCTTTGAGAGAGATCTTGATATCATCAAATCCAAGGTCTTCTAAAAATTTGATGTTGTACTCAGCAGAAGCCACCATAGCCTCAGCAGTGGGACCATATTTATTGTCAAACTCTTTTTCCAAACTTCCTGCATTCACACCGATGCGTATAGGAAGATTACGCTCTTGACACGCTTTTACAACTTCACGAACTTTATCTTTTGAGCCGATATTTCCTGGATTGATACGGATACAATCCACCACCTCAGCCGCAATGAGAGCGAGTTTGTGATTAAAGTGAATATCTGCGATTAACGGCAAAGAGATACGCTCTTTTATCGCTTTAAGAGCGAGCGCATCTTCCATATCAGGAACTGCAATACGCACGATATCACAACCTGCAAAATGCAAACGATTGATCTGCTCAACAGTCGCTTCAACATCACGAGTATTTGAGTAAGTCATCGACTGCACGCTTATAGGTGCATCCCCACCGACGGCTACATTTCCAACATAAATTTTTTTAGTTTCGTATCTTTTTATCATAAGAAGGATGATATCTTTTTTGGGATAAAAAACTGCTTTTGCTTTTTTGAAAACAGTAATGTAAAGTTTTTTTTGGATTTTAGCTTTTTTGACCAAGTGGAGTCGTAAAGAAAATGCAACTGTTTGAACGAAGTGAGTTTTGCATTTTTAGACGAAGCAACCGAAATAAAGCGTTAAGAAATCCAACTGCTGACACGAGCTTTTTTTGTATACTTTTTTGCGGAAAAAAAAGTATGAGAGAGGTCTTATAAGAAAAAATCACATTGAAAGTATTTTCAAAGCATTACATGTAAGAAAAAATATTACGAAAACTCTATCGGATCCATATCAATTTGAGAAAGAGATGTCTTACATGTAAGCAAAGCTTTAATGAGATCGGTACTTTTATCAGCTCGTAAAAGTACCATAAAACGGTACTTATCTGCAATTTTTTCTATAGCAGATGGTCCAAAACCAATGACTTTTACAGTGCTGAAAGATTTTAATTTTTCTACCATTGCATTCATCTCATCTTGCGCTTTGATCCCATTTTTGTGAGCAAATAAAACTCTAGCAAGCTTTTTAAAAGGTGGATAAAAACCTCGGCGAAACTCCAACTCATCTTTTAAAAATCTTTCGTAGTCATCTATATAAGCCTCAAAAAATTCACGATTAAAAGTCTGCACAATTACTTTTGCCTCTTTTTTACGTCCACTTCGTCCTGCTATTTGCACAAGTGAGGAAAGTGCTTTTTCTCTGGCTCTGTAATCGCTCATGTTGAGCATATTGTCTAGTCCCAACACAACTGCCAAGGTTACATCGTGATAATCGTGTCCTTTAGAGAGCATCTGCGTTCCCACAAGCACATCTATTTCTTTGTCGTTAAAACGTTTAAGCGTCTTGATCAGTTTATTTTGCGTGGTTATCACATCCCGGTCAAACTGTTCTACATGCAAAGTGCCCTCTGGGTATAAGGATTGATGATTTTCTTGTAAGTGTTTTACAGCCTCAGCTGTTCCGAGTCTGGCACTTTTAAGTGCGGGCTCTTTACACTCTGGACACACTTGTGGAATCTGTGTTGCGAAGTTACAATAGTGGCATTTGAGCGTTTTAGTTTTTTGATGCACGCTCATGCCGACACTACAATATGGACAGAGATATTTATGCCCGCAACTTGAGCAGATAAGGTATTTAAAGTTCGCGCGCGTTGGAATAAATACGATGCTTTGTTCATTTTTTTGTTTCGTTTTTATGATCTCGTTTTCTATCAACGGCGTTATCGCTTCGAGCGAAGTTTGATAGATATACTCTTTATTGGACTCAAAATATCCGCCTTTAAGGCGAAAAGAGGGAAACTTTGCATAGCTCGTAAGTGAAGGTGTCGCACTTCCTAAAACTACTTTTGCGTTATATAATTTTCCCATGTAGATCGCCATATCACGGGCATTGTATCGCGGTTTACTCGATGATTTGTAGCTGTCGTCATGCTCTTCATCGACAACTATCAAACCGATATCATGCAAAGGAACAAAAAGCGCTGACCTTGCACCTGCTACGACATCTACACTTCCATCTCTTATGCGTTTTAAAATCTTCTCTTTTTGGATTTTTGTGATTTTTGAGTGCCACATCACGACACGCTCACCAAAATGAGCGCTAAGTCTTTGCTCCATTTGCGGAGTAAGCGAGATTTCTGGCATCAAAAAAATCGACCTTTTTCCCTCTTGTATCGCAAGTGAAAAAAGCTTCATATAGATCTCTGTTTTACCGCTTCCTGTATCTCCAAAAAGCAAAGCAACATCATTTTTTTGAGTAAATACAACAGCTTCATTTTGTTTACTTGAGAGTTCTATAGTATCTTTAAAATCAACTAAAACATCCTTACATGTAAGGGTTTTATCAAAGGGAACAAGTAAAGAAAAAGCCTCGCCGAGTGAGCAGAGATAGTAGTTTGATAAAAAATTTGCGAGTTGTATTTGAGGTTTTGAAAAATAAAGATTGCTACCATGCAAGATATCAAGCGTATTAAATTCTGGTTTTTCGCACGAATCTACAACTACCGCTTGAACCGTTTTATTTTGAAGTAGAACCTCTACATGGTAGCCATTTTCAAGGTAAAGTTCACTTTGGTAAGTTAAAGGTTGTAATGGAGCGTTTAAAAGAGAAAGCAAGTAATAATTCATAAAAGAATTATACTTGAAACTGACTTTACTTAGTCAGTTTGCTACAGTATGTTCCAGAAGTACAATTAAAAGTCCCATCGAGAATGTTATAGTTAAATACATTTGGAGTCCCAGAAACGTAATAAGTATATTCATCAGTATTTGTTTTCATCCAACCACCATCAGTTGCTTTTGTCGTAATTCCATAAGTTAAAAGTTTATTTGTGCTTGTACCATTGTTATCAAATATAATTGCTCCAGATCCTGGAACCGCTGTTGCATTGCCATCTAAGTGACTAATATAACTACTGTCACCCTTCATAAAACGCTTCTGTCTTTCAGTAGAGATCGCTGTACGGATCGACATAACATCTGAACGTCCACTTGCAATGACAGCTTGTTCAGAGACACCTGCAAATCTTGGAATAGCAATAGTAGCAAGAATACCAATAACAATAATAACAAAAATGAGCTCTATCATCGTAAAAGCATTTCGTGAAGTTTTATCTAACATAGGCAACCTAACAAGTTAAGATAGTGGGAGGAGAAAAGTATAACAGTCCCACGAAGGGATTGTTATTACACTGAGATTATTTTACTAAAATAGTACCATTTTGATCTTCTAAGAAGAAAAGTGGAGATGAAGTTGAGTTACCATCAGCACAACCTATGTAATACTGACTTGCGCCAATTGTAGTTGCTTTAGCAAAAGCATTATCAGTACCCAGACTATTATTTGTATCTTTAGCACCAATAGCAAACGACGTTGGATAATTCAAAGTACAATTCGCAAGATTAACAGTTCCACCATCTATTTCACTTGGTGCAGTAATTTGAGAAGTTAACTTAGCAGCTGCATAAGCCGCAACAGAACCATTTTTGTCGGCTGAAATAGACTCAGACCAAAGCGCAGGCGCAACAGTTCTGTTTAACGTACCAACATACGCTTTCAATTTACCAACGTGTGCTTGCTCAGAAACACCGATGAATTTCGGCAATGCAACCGCTGATAAAATACCTAAAATAACGATAACGAAGATCAATTCGATCATTGTAAAACCAGCTCTTTTCATAAGAACTCCTTAGTTTAAAAAATTGGGTCACACCAGTAACCTTAAGGCACATTATGAGTCAGATTATCTTAAAGTTATATTAAAGTGACGATACTATTGTAATATTTCAAGTATTCGGTTTTTTTATATAAGCAAACAACTACAGCGATAATCTAAGAAAAATTGGCACAACAATTGCTTTTACAGTTATAATAAATAAAAAAGGTTTGCATATGAGTCTTCAAATATCACAAGCGCGCCCTCTAATGGAACAAGCTCTAAATTATCGATCTATGCGTCAGGATATGATTGCATCAAATATCGCTAATGCAGACACTCCATATTATAAACCGCGTGATGTAAGTTTTGAATCAACTCTTGTACAAAAACAAAAAGAGGCATTTGGAAGTAGTACGCAAACACTTCAAATGGCAAAAACAGATGGAGAACATCTTGATGCGCTTCCTCAGCTTGACAACTCAACCGCATCTCTCTTTTTTAGAGACGGACATATGGCGAGAAACGATGGAAACAGTGTGGATATAGACGTAGAAACAACAGAGATGAGTAAAAACTCTACGATGTACAATGCTGTTATCGCAGCGATTAAAAAAGATGAAAACATCTATAAAAGTGTTATCGACTCATCTGCGAAACTAAGCTAAGGATAGATTATGAGCAATTTTTTAAGTAGTTTTGATATCAGCGGTTATGGGCTTTCTGCTCAAAGAACTCGTGTAAATGTCATCTCTTCAAATATCGCAAATGCACAAACAACCCGTACTGAAGAGGGTGGACCTTACCGCCGGAGAGAAGTTATCTTCAAAGCTATCAATTTCAATGATGCTATAAATACAGCGATCAACAACCAAAATTCTTCAAACAAATATGAAGATCCTTTGAGTGAAGGACAAGCCGGCCGTAAAGTAAACCCTGCTATAATGACTGTTAAAGTTGATAAAATATCACGTGACGATTCACAGCCGAAAATGAAATATGACCCGACAAGTCCTGATGCTGATGCAAAGGGTTATGTTGCGTACCCAAATATTAATCCTGTAGTGGAAATGGCCGATTTAGTAGAAGCAACAAGATCATATCAAGCAAATGTTGCGGCATTCGAGAGTGCTAAAAATATGGCGACTAGCGCCATTTCTCTTTTACAGTAGACAAGGAATAAATTATGGCAATAACTAGTATCGATACTCTTTCATCTACAGATATTTTAAAAAATAAATTATCATCAGCGCAAACTCCAAGTACTGGAGACGCTTTCGCTCAGTCTCTAAAATCGGCTATGAATGATGTAAATGACATGCAAGAAACAAGCGAAAAAGCTATGAGTGACATAGCAACAGGTCAAGTTAAAGATCTCCATCAAGCGGCACTTGCTATCGACAAAGCAGAAATAAGTATGAAACTGATGCTTGAAGTTAGAAATAAAGCATTGAATGCGTATCAACAAATCAGCCGAACTCAGATGTAAGTAACCCGTTTTTAATGCATAGTATTTCCTACAGAACAAAATCAAAAAAGACGTTTTTACTCTTTTCTATTATCTCTCTCGGTTTTTTCGTCTTTTTAAGCGTAATGCTTTTTACTGCCATCAATCCTCGTGAGATTCCTTCACTTTTCACCTCTGAAACATCTGTCGCTAAACGTGGGAGCATCATCAGTGCTGATGGATTTCATCTTGCAACGACACAAAAACTTTACAAAGCGATAGTCAATACCAGCTTTATAGATCCAAATAAGATGGATCTTTTCATTCAGCTTTATAGTATATATAGTAATGTCGATCCACAAACTGTGAAAGCTCTTTTAAACAAAAAAAATGGGATTGTCGTTTTAAGCTATAACCTCAATTCCAAACAGGCGCAGTCTCTGAAAAATCTCGGCTTTGAGTTAAGAAGATATAAGGTATTTCAAGAGATAGAAAATCCTACAACACATACCCGTGTCACACAGGGTCTTAGTGTCATCGAAAGTGGAGAAGCTAGGATTTATCCTTATGGAACTTTGCTTACACCTGTCATAGGATATCCACATAAAATAGAAGAAGACGGTTATACCAAAATACGCGGAGTAAAAGGTGTTGAAAAACGGTATGAAGATGAACTTTCATCAAAACAAGATGCCAAACAGTTTGCTCCGCGCGATGTTAATAACTATATGATACTCAATAAAGACAGCTATACCAAAGCCCAGACTGACGGCTTAGATGTTAAATTAAATATTCCTGTTGTGCTTCAAATAAAAATAGAAAATATTTTAGACAAGATGAAAGAAAAACTCAACGCAGAGCATATTATGATAGTTGTTATGTCATCAAAAGATGGCAAAATTTTGTCACTTGCGAGTTCAAATAGATTTCTTCCACAAAATATACAAAAACAGGATTATCCTTCGCTTAATACTTGGGCTATCGAGTATGCTTTTGAACCTGGTTCTGTTATCAAACCACTGACATTTACTCTATTACTAGAAAAACATCTCATCAATCCTTATGATATGGTCAATGGGCATGGCGGAAAATTTCAAATGGGTAGAAAAGTGATCACGGATGAGCATAAGTTTGATATGCTCAGTGCCGAGGATGTTATCGTCTACTCATCAAATATCGGTATGGCGCAACTTGCACAAAAACTTACAGGAATGGACTTTTATGAAGGACTCTCTAACTTTGGGCTTGCACATAAAACCAATATCGATCTTTCATACGAAAAAGAGGGGCAGATTCCTAATTCATCACAACTCAGCGATGAAATATACAAGGCAACCGCATCTTATGGATATGGAATGAAAGTGACACTGATGCAGCTTGTCAATGCCTACAATGCTTTTAATAACAACGGGAAAGAGGTTACTCCTGTCTTAGTAAATTCACTTATCGACAAATTTGGCAAAGTAACTCCGATTCCTATTGACCCTGGGAAACAGGTTGTTGGCCCTACAACGGCAAGTATGATGAAAAAAATTCTTATTAAAACTGTGATGGAAGGAACGGGAACAAAGGCGAGCACTCCAGGATTAGAGATAGGCGGAAAGACCGGAACTGCGCATATTGTAGAATCAGGATCGTATGTTGCTAAGTACAATACTTCGTTTGTAGGTTTTGCCAATGATGGAAAAAATAGCTATACGATAGGTGTTGTCGTCATTCAACCAAAAGGAGAGTACTTTGCCGCACAAACATCTGTTCCTATCTTTAAACAGATCATTGATACTATGGTTGAAGAAAAATACTTAAAGCCAAATGTTGTCCAACAAGCGAGTGACGCCAACAACAGCCTCCACCAAAATCATTGAGTTGCCTGTTTCTACCTTTGTAAGTGGGACAAACTCGCGATTTACAATCGCTATATAAGAAACTTCCAGCGGAGCTAGGATAGCTTCCATCTCCTTAATGATGATCTCAACATCATACTCCTTTACTATAACTAAACTCGTCGCCTTTTTTAAAGCTGATGGAATTTTTAGCGCTTCAGTTCTCTCATGAGCGCTAAGATAGTCATTTCTACTGCTTAGTGCCAAACCTAAACTATCGCGCATCGTTTCAACGGGCACAATATTGACATCCATAAACATCTGTTTGACCATCAAAGTAATCAGTTTTAACTGTTGCGCATCTTTTTTTCCAAAATAGGCATTTGTCGGATTGACGATGTTAAGAAGTTTCATCACTACAGTTAAAACACCGCTAAAATGTCCGGGGCGCGTTGCACCCTCAAGGATATAACCACGCACATTTGGAGCGCAAACTCTTACTTCATCTTTCTCATAAATATCCTCTGCGCTTGGATAAAAAAGATAATCAACTCCAGCAAGTTCACATACACGTTTATCTGCTTGTTCACGTCTTGGATATTTTTCTAAATCTTCACCCTTTAAAAACTGTGTTGGATTTACAAAAATAGAGACGACGACAATCTCATTTTCCTCTTTTGCTTTTTTGATTAATGATAGATGTCCACTATGTAGTGCGCCCATTGTAGGAATGAAACCAATGCTTACATGTAAAGCTCTTAGCTCATCTTTAAGCTCGTGTGGCGATTGAAAAACTCTCATTTTTAAGCCTCTGTGATATATAATCGCAATTATACTATATGACAGGATAGAACCTATGGACAATTATGAATATACGGAACTTTTAAAAACATTACAACTAAAAATGAAAAATATTGCAGGTGTTGTTGAGCCAAAAAAGATTGAAGCAAAACTGCAAGAAATAAAAGAGATGGAAAATGATCAGAATTTTTGGAACGACGCAGCCAACGCAGCGATCGTACAAAAAGAAAAAACTCAACTTGAACGAAAATTAGAAAGATATCATGATGCCGCAGCTGCTGTCACAGATGCGCAAGAGCTCTATGAGATGGCTCAAGATGAAAGCGATGAAGAGACAGTACAGACACTTTTTAATGAGTCTGAGCGCCTAGAGAACTATGTAAGACAGATGGAGATCAGTGTTTTATTAAGCGGTGAAACAGATGCAAATAATGCCATACTTTCTATTCACCCTGGAGCTGGTGGAACGGAGTCACAAGACTGGGCTTCTATGCTTCTTAGAATGTATACAAGATGGTCTGAGAGACACGGATTTAAAGTTGAAACACTTGATTATCAAAATGGAGAGGAAGCGGGTATTAAAGATGCGTCAATTTTAATATCGGGTGAAAATGCTTATGGATATCTCAAAGTTGAAAGTGGGATTCATCGTCTTGTGCGTATCTCCCCTTTTGACTCAAACGCTAAGCGCCACACCTCTTTTACCTCAGTTGTCGTTTCTCCGGAAATCGATGACAACATTAACATCGTGATAGAAGATAAAGATATTCGTATAGACACTTATCGTGCTTCTGGTGCAGGTGGACAACATGTTAACAAGACAGAATCTGCAATCCGTATCACACACATTGCAACTGGCGTAGTCGTCCAGTGTCAAAACGACAGAAGTCAACATAAAAATAAAGCTTTTGCGATGAAAATGTTGAAATCACGTTTGTATGAGTATGAACTTGAAATTCAAAAAGCAAAAGAAGCAGGAATCGAAAAAAGTGAGATCGGCTGGGGTCACCAGATCCGTTCCTATGTACTTCAACCCTATCAGCAGGTCAAAGATACTCGAAGCAATGAGGCATTTAGCAATGTCAGCGCTATCTTAGATGGAGATATTGATGCTATGATCGAAGGCGTTCTCATAGCACAAAACCGATCTTCATAATATATATTTTTGAAATAAAATACCCGTATGAAATTACTAAGTGAATGTACATTTACCGACAAATGCTCTTATCTCAAAGATAAGCAGCAAACTGCACACTATAAAATCCTCTCCGAATGTAGTACTGAATATTGTACCACTCTTGTACAAAGAGGATGGAGAAGATTTGGAAAGATGTTTTTTAGACCGATATGTGCAGATTGTCAAGAGTGTCAAAGTATAAAAATTGATGTGATAAACTATAATTTTTCAAAATCTGAAAGAAGAATTATCAAAAAAAACAGTAGTATAAACTCGATTATTCAAACACCAACAGTCAGTTATGAGCATATTAATCTATTTAATAAATATCATGATTATATGCATGAAAATAAAAAGTGGGACAATAATCAAACCGACATTAAAAATTATTACACCTCTTTTGTTTCTGGACATGACAATTTTGGATATGAGATTTTATATTATGATGAAAATAAGCTAATTGGGGTTGATTTAATTGATATCTTAGAAGATGGCATCTCATCAATTTACTTTTATTATGACCCTGAGTACAAACATCTTTCCCTTGGTAAATACTCACTATATAGACAAATAAATCTAGCGAAAGTGCTCAAAAAACCTTGGATATATCTTGGATACTATGTCAAAGATTGTCCGAGTTTATCTTATAAAAATCAATTCTCACCATATAGGATATTACAAAACCGTCCAACAGATCTAGAACAAGACATTTGGAATTAATAGCTTTAATATAAGAAGATTGTGTTGAGTGTAAAAAATGAGATTGAGAAAAAGAGTTGGAGTTAGGATTGCCCCCAAAAGGGGCAACAAAGTGAAAGACTAGCCGTTACGTTTTTTGATAATCTCTTCAGAAACGTTTCTTGGAACTTCTTCGTAATGGTGAAATTCCATAGAATAAGTACCACGTCCTTGAGTAGATGAACGAAGGTCAGTTGAATAACCAAACATTTCAGAAAGTGGAACATAAGCATCAACGATTTTGTTTCCAGAACGGTCACCCATATTGTTGATCTGTCCACGACGACGGTTAAGGTCACCGATAACATCACCCATATAATCTTCAGGAACTTCAACTTCAACTTTCATCAATGGCTCTAGAATCGCAGCGCCTGCTTTTCTACAACCCTCTTTGAATCCCATTGAAGCAGCTAGTTTAAACGCCATCTCATTAGAGTCGACCTCATGGTACGAACCATCATATACAGAAACTTCAATATCTTCAAGTGGATAACCAGCAAGTACACCGCCCTGCATTGCTTCAACGATACCTTTTTCAATTGCAGGAATATACTCTTTTGGAATAACTCCACCTTTGATATCATTGTTGAATTTGAATCCAGCGCCAGCTTCGTTTGGCTTGATACGTAAGAATACGTGGCCAAATTGTCCACGACCACCAGATTGTTTTGCGTATTTGTACTCTTGAGCAACTTCAGTTTTGATCGCTTCACGGTAAGAAACTTGTGGAGCACCAACTTCAGCTTCAACTTTGAACTCACGTTTCATACGGTCAACGATGATCTCAAGGTGTAACTCACCCATTCCTGAAATAATTGTTTGACCTGTTTCATCATCTGTATGAACTCTAAAAGATGGATCTTCTGCAGCAAGTTTACTTAATGCAAGACCCATTTTTTCTTGGTCAGCTTTAGTTTTTGGCTCAACTGCAACAGAGATAACCGGTTCAGGGAAAACCATACGCTCTAGGATTACTTTATCGTCTTCACTACATAAAGTATCACCTGTTGTTGAATATTTCAAACCAACAACTGCACCGATTTCACCAGCGTAAATCTCTTTTACTTCTTCACGTTTAATCGCATGCATTTTTACGATACGACCAATACGCTCTCTCTTATCTTTTGTAGTATTATGCACGAATGAACCCGCTTCTAGTGAACCACGGTAAACACGGATAAAAGTTAAAGTTCCAACAAATGGATCTGTCATAATTTTAAAAGCTAGAGCGGCAAATTTTCCTTCATCTGTAGAAGGAACAATTACTTCAATCTCTTCATCATCCATCATCGTACCCTTAATCGGAGCACACTCAGTTGGTGATGGAAGATAAGCAACAACAGCGTCAAGTAAAGTTTGAACACCTTTGTTTTTAAATGCAGTTCCAGCAGTCATTGGAACGATTTCCATCGCTAAAGTTGCTGCTTTGATACCTGCAATAATCTCTTCTTCAGTAAGTTCAATACCTTCAAGAAATTTTTCCATCAACTCTTCGTTACCATCAACACCAGAGATAGACTCAATCATTTTCTCACGGTATTCATTCGCTTTGTCGACCATATCAGCTGGAATCTCTTCAACGTGGTAGTTTGAACCCATTGCTGCATCTATATCCCATACGATAGCTTTCATTTTTACAAGGTCAACGATACCTGTAAATGTATCTTCTGCACCGATTGGAAGTTGAATAGGAACCGGATTACCTTTTAGACGATCACGAATTTGACCTTCAACGTTATAAAAGTCTGCACCAGTTCTATCCATTTTGTTAACAAATACAATTGACGGTACGCCATAACGATTTCTTTGTCTCCAAACTGTCTCAGATTGTGGTTGAACCCCACCAACTGCACAAAATACTGAAACTGCACCATCAAGTACACGCATAGAACGCTCAACTTCAATTGTAAAGTCAACGTGGCCCGGAGTATCAATAATATTAATCTGTCTTCCATCCCATTCACAAGTTGTAGCAGCAGAAGTAATTGTAATACCTCTTTCTTGTTCTTGCTCCATCCAGTCCATAGTAGCAGCACCGTCATGAACCTCACCGATTTTATGTTCAACACCTGTATAGAACAAAATACGTTCTGTTGTTGTTGTTTTTCCTGCATCAATGTGTGCAGCAATACCGATATTTCTTACATCTTCTAGCTTGTGTGATCTTGCCATATTATTACCTTAAAAAAAACTTTGATTTTGAAGAGCTGAACCTCTTTTCTAAAAGGAAGATTTCATCTTAGAAAAGAGGTTTACATGTAGGAACTTCACACAAGGTGAAGTTCAACAAAAAGTAGGTATTACCAGCGATAGTGAGCAAACGCTTTGTTCGCTTCAGCCATTCTGTAAGTATCCTCTTTTTTCTTGAATGAGGTACCTTTTTCGCTACCTGCATCCATGAGTTCATTCGCTAGACGTTCTGCCATAGTACGCTCATTACGATTACGAGATGCGTCAACTAACCAGCGGATTGCTAATGATTGTTGACGTACTGGACGTACCTCTACTGGAACTTGGTATGTTGCACCACCTACACGACGGCTTTTGACCTCGATAATAGGCTTAACGTTATCGATAGCGTTGTTAAATGTATCTATGCCCGTTTTTTCACCACGAGAACTAATGATGTCTAACGCACTATAAATAATTTTTTCAGCTGTACTTTTCTTACCGTCTAGCATGATTTTGTTTATAAATTTCGTTAAAATTTTGCTTCCGTAAATCGGGTCAGGCATAATTTCACGAACAGGAGCTTTTCTTCTTCTCATCTGATATTTTTCCTTATCTTCAATTTTTATCAAATTTACTCAAAATGCTTCCCTTTTGTAAGAGAATTCATCCTGTGCTCGCTTGAATCTTGTGTTTGCAAACATCTCAAACTTTGAGATTATTTTGCAGCTTTAGGTTTTTTAGTTCCATATTTAGAACGAGCAACTTTACGGTCTTTAACACCAGCACTATCAAGCGCACCACGTACGATATGATATTTAACCCCTGGTAAATCCTTAATACGACCACCACGAACAAGTACTATTGAGTGTTCTTGAAGGTTGTGACCCTCTCCACCGATATATGAAATAACTTCGAATCCAGAAGTTAAACGAACTTTTGCGACTTTACGTAAAGCCGAGTTAGGTTTTTTTGGTGTAGTAGTGTAAACACGAGTACAAACACCACGACGTTGTGGACACGAAACAAGCGCAGGTGATTTAGATTTTTTAACCACTTTTTTACGCTCATTACGAATCAATTGGTTGATTGTAGGCATACAATTCCTTTCTTAAATGTTCCAGTAGAATTTAACTCTTCAACATCCGGCAAAGATGAGAGAATTATAAACGCGTAATTTTACAGAATAAGCGATTAAAGTTTGCTTATTTTAAGAATATATTAAAGTGATGTAAATGAAGTGGAGAGAATATTTACATGTAAGCGCTTTGCTTACATGTAAGAAGGTTGATTAATTTGTGTAGTCTTCAAATCTTAAGATATCATCTTTATAGATACCAGTACCCACTGGGATCGTACGTCCGATAATAACATTTTCTTTTAGATCTGTAAGATCATCAAATTTCGCTGAGACAGCTGCTTCTGTCAATACCTTTGTTGTATCTTGGAATGATGCAGCCGAGATAATACTATCTGCAGAGACTGCAGCACGAGTAATACCAACTAGGAATGGTTCTGCAATTGCAGGACGTCCTCCAAGACGAAGAATTTTCTCATTTTCTTCAATAAATCTATTTCGAGATATCAAATCACCTTCAATAAACTTCGTATCACCAGAATGTAGAATTTTAATCTGACGTAACATCTGAGTATAGATAACCTCAATATGCTTATCTGCGATATTAACCCCTTGAGAACGATACACTTGTTGTACTTCACTTACAAGATAGTTGTGAAGTGCTTTAACACCTAATATTCTTAAAATATCATGTGGAGAGCCAAGACCATCTGTAAGTTTCTCACCAGCGTGAACATACTCGCCAACGTTTACTTGTGCAACAAGAGATTTATCAACAAAATATTCTTTAATCACACCATTTTCAGATGAAATCAAGATACGTTCTTTACCACGTAACGGCTTGCCAAAACTCACAATACCATCGATTTCACTAATAACAGCATTTACTTTTGGACGGCGTGCTTCAAAAAGTTCAGATACACGTGGAAGACCTCCAGTAATATCGCTTGATTTTTGAAGTGCTTTTGGTGTTTTAACCAAAGTATCTGCAATTTTAACATCTGCACCGTTTTGTACATAAACAGATGATTTAGGATCGATCGCATATCTGATGATCTCTCCATCATTCGTTGCAAGAACAATTGTCGGCTTGTACTCAGGTGAAATATGCTCATTAATCATTAAACGCGTTTTACCTGTTAATTCATCATACTGAGATGATGCAGTAACGCCATCAATCACGTCTTCGAAACTAACTTTACCGTTTGCTTCTGAAATAATAGGATTTGAATATGGATCCCATTCAGCGATTACGATTGATTCTTCTTTAGAAGGCTTAGCAATTAAAGTGTCTGCTTCTACAAGTACATCATCGTTTTGTTCAACGATTGAGCCACGAGCAATATAGTGACGGATAGCTTCATGATCAAGTTCATCAACAATACTTGCAAATAGACCTTTTTCTTTTACTTCATGTCCAGCTTTAACACCTTCATATCTCTCTAAGTAGTCACCTTTGAGTAGGAAGTACTTGATAGTTCCCGCTTCTTTTGCTCTTATTTTTTGAGTTATTGGATCGCCATCTTTAACCATGATCTCTGAAGCATATGGAATATGATTTGGAACATTCCATCCATCATTGATTTTTTCAACGATAGATTCTGCATTTTTAACCATTTCACCATGTTTGTATGGTAAATACAGTTTACTTTCAATATGTCCGCCTACACCAGCTAGTTCATTTGGACGAGCCACTTCATTTTTTCTAAGTGTATAACGGATTGTTTCTTTTTCACCAACAACACTGATGATCATCTCATCGTGGATAGATTGAACTTCAACTCTACCATCAAATGGTGCTTTAATTTTTGGTTCAACCAATAAGATACCCGCATTACGACGGTTAGCAACGATTTGTTTACCCTCTTTAGAAGTGTAAGTTTTGAAGTTATAGTAACGGATAAAACCTTCTTTAGTCGCAACAACTTGACGCTCTTGACGAGTACTTGATGCAGTTCCTCCGACGTGGAACGTACGAAGAGTAAGCTGAGTACCTGGCTCACCGATTGACTGAGCAGCAATAATTCCGACTGCTTCACCACGACGTACCATTTCACCAGTACCAAGGTTTAGTCCATAACAAAGAGCACAAATTCCACCACCCTCAGACTTACATGTAGTCGGAGTACGGATATATGCTGATTTTATTCCAGCTTCAACGATTGTTTTAGCTTTTATTTCATCAATCATAGTTCCTTCAGTAAAAAGGATCTCATTTGTGATTGGATCGATTGCATCATCTGCAAGAACACGTCCAAATAAACGGTCTTCTAAAGACTCGATTAATGAGTTGTGATCAGAAATATCTGAAATCTCGATACCTTCGTGAGTATGACAATCATGCTCAATAACTTTTACGTTTTGTGCAACGTCAACAAGCTTACGAGTCAAGTAACCCGCATTCGCTGTTTTAAGAGCCGTATCCGCAAGACCTTTACGCGCACCGTGAGTAGAAATAAAGTACTCAATAACGTTTAGACCCTCTTTAAAGTTAGAGATAATCGGAGTCTCAATAATATCACCACTTGGCTTAGCCATAAGACCACGCATACCAGCTAACTGACGGATCTGTGCAGCAGAACCACGAGCACCAGAATCTGCCATCATATGAATAGAGTTAAAACCTTTTTTATCAGTTTGAACTAAAGTCATCATCTGTCCAGCAAGGATATTGTTTGTATCTGTCCAAACATCGATGATTTTATTATAACGTTCCTGCTCAGTTAAAAGACCAGCTTCGAACTGTTTTTGTATCTCACGAACTTTATTTTTAGATTCATCAATTTTAGCCGCTTTTGTCTCAGGAATGATAATATCATCTATTGAGATTGATATACCAGCTTCTGTAGCTTGCTTAAATCCAAGATCTTTAAGCGCATCCAAGAATGATGCAGTAATACCGATACCACCATGTTTTTGAACATAATCAACAAGCTCATTGATCGCTTTTTTCTTCATAACACGATTCCAAAGTTCAACTGGAACAAAGTCTGGAATAATATCTTTAAGTATCAAACGTCCAGCAGTTGTATGAATCAATCTTCCATTTACGCTTGAACGGATCTTAGCATGAAGGTCCAATGAACCATGCTGGATAGCGATCATAACTTCATCAACGTTTGCAAATAGTTTATTTGAACCCTTTACACCGCTTTTTTCCAAAGTAGTATAATAGATCCCTAGAACCATATCCTGTGAAGGAGTAGCAATCGCTTTTCCTGATGCTGGAAGCAAGATGTTCATAGATGCAAGCATCAAAACTTTTGCTTCTGCAATAGCAGCAGTACTTAAGGGAATGTGAACCGCCATTTGATCCCCATCGAAGTCGGCATTGAAAGCCGCACAAACGAGTGGATGTAACTGAATCGCTTTTCCATCGATCAATTTAGGGTGAAACGCCTGAATTGAAAGTTTGTGTAGCGTCGGCGCACGATTGAGTAAAATTGGATACCCATCAACGATTTCAGCAAGACATTCCCAAACTTCATTTGTTTTTGCTTCAATCATTTTACTTGCAGCTTTGATGGTTGTTGCGTAACCTTTTTCTTCAAGTTTTGCTATCAAATGCGGTTTAAAAAGCTCAAGCGCCATTTTTTTCGGAAGACCACACTCATCCATTCGTAAAGATGGACCAACAACAATAACAGAACGTCCAGAAAAGTCAACACGTTTTCCAAGAAGGTTTTGTCTAAAACGTCCTTGTTTCCCTTTAATAATCTCACTTAAAGATTTAAGCGGACGCTTATTGGCACCTTTTACGGCATTGGCACGGCGGCCATTATCAAAGAGTGCATCGACTGCTTCTTGAAGCATGCGTTTTTCATTTCGCACAATAATCTCAGGAGCTTCGAGCTCTACTAAGCGTTTAAGACGTTGGTTACGGTTGATAACACGGCGGTATAAATCATTGACATCCGAAACTGCAAACTTTCCGCCATCAAGGCTGACAAGTGGACGTAGGTCTGGTGGAAGCACTGGCAAGACTGTTAGCATCATCCATGCAGGGTTATTTCCGCTATTTAAAAATGACTCAATAACTTTAAGACGTTTTGCAATTGTTTTGCGTTTTGCTTCAGAGTTTGTAGCCTCAATATCCTCTTTGAGTTTTGAAAAGAGCTCAACAAGATCGATATCATCAAGAATATCGCGGACAACTTCTCCACCCATTCTTGCTTTAAATCCTAGCTCGCCAAATCTTTGGACAAGAGTACGGTATTGCTCTTCATTTAAAACATCGTATTTAGCAACTGGTGTTTTTGCATCTGCATCATAATATGCTTCTCCGCCCTGTTCTACGATGTATGCCTCATAATAAAGTACGCGCTCAAGGTCTTTCATTTTGACACCTAAAAGTGTACCAATACGAGACGGCAATGAACTTACATACCAAATATGTGCAACTGGAGTTACAAGATCAATGTGTCCCATGCGAACGCGGCGTACTTTGGAGCTTGCCACTTCAACACCACATTTTTCACACACAACACCCTTGTAACGCATTTTTTTGTATTTACCACATAAACACTCATAATCACGTACAGGACCAAAAACTTTTGCACAAAACAAACCATCACGCTCTGGTTTAAGCGTACGATAGTTAATTGTTTCAGGTTTTTTTACTTCACCATGACTCCAAGAAAGTATTTTCTCTGGAGATGCGAGGCGAAACTGCAGCTGTTTAATATCTTTTGGGCGATTATCTTCTGCTACTTCTATTGCTACTAATTTACTCATCGTCTTCAACCTCGTCAAAAATCTCTACATCAAGAGCCAATGCTTGTAGCTCTTTTGTCAATACGAACAGTGTTTCTGGTATCCCAGATTCTGGAATCAATTCACCTTTTGTAAGTGCTTTATATGCACGTACACGACCGTCAACATCATCTGACTTGATAGTTAACATCTCTTTTAGAACTGCAGATGCACCATAAGCTTCAAGAGCCCAGACTTCCATCTCTCCAAATCTTTGACCACCAAAGAGTGCTTTACCACCGACTGGTTGTTGTGTTACTAAAGAGTATGGTCCAGTTGAACGAGCGTGAATTTTTTCATCAACCAAGTGATGTAGTTTCAAGATATACATGTAACCAACATTTACACGCTCACGCATTTTCTCACCAGTTCTACCATCATGTAATACAGTTTTTCCATCAGTGCTCATTTTTGCCATTGCAAAAAGTTTCGCGAATTCAGCTTCATTTACACCCTCGAAAATAGGTGTTGCAAATTTAACACCTTTTGCCCAATCACGAGCATATTTAAGAAGTTCATCATTACTCATTTTTCCTAAAACTTCTGCACCATTCATAAGTCCTGCTACATCAGATATCTCTATCATTTTTGCACGGATATTTTCAAGGAAGTCAGCTTGTTTAGAATCAAACTCTGCTTGAATCTGGTGACCAAGTTCACGACCGGCCATACCAAGGTGCATCTCAAGAACCTGTCCAATATTCATACGAGATGGAACCCCTAGAGGATTTAAACAAACGTCAACACTACGTCCATCTTCCATATATGGCATATCAACTTCAGGAACGATATTTGAAACGATACCTTTATTTCCGTGACGTCCAGCCATTTTATCACCGACTTTTAGTTGGCGTTTTGTAGCTATATAAATTTTTACATATTTCACGACACCGGTTGGAAGGATGTCATCATTTTCAAGAATTCCAAGCTTTTCTTCATGCTCATCACGGAAAATTCTTTTTTGTTTTTGAAAATAGTTTTTCATAACATTATATTGATTTTGAATCTCATCAGTAAATGACTTCACAATGTTATTCATAGCGAAACGGTTTACATCTTTAAGATCTTCACCATTGATGATATCGCCTTTTTTATAGTCAGTTCCATTTACACTTATATCTTTACCTAAAGGTTCTTTTGTTAAAAGAGCAGTTATTCTAAAGATCTCTTCTTTATCAATCATCAAAAGACGATCGTAATGTTCGCGCTCTAAATAGTCACGTTCCTCTTTTTCAAGTTCTAGTGAACGAGGATCTTTATCGTAACCTTTTTTTGTAAAGATTTTAATATCAACAATAACGCCTTCCATAGATGGAGGACAATACAATGATTTATTTACAACATGGCCAGATTTTTCACCAAAAATTGCGCGAAGTAATCTTTCTTCTGGAGTTGGTTTTACTTCACCTTTAGGGCTTACTTTTCCAACTAAGATCATTCCACCTTTGACGTTTGTACCAATTTTTGCGATACCACTTTCATCTAAGTGAGCTAAATCTTCTTCGCGAACATTTGGAATATCACGAGTGATCTCTTCAACACCATGTTTAAGTTCACGCGCTTCACACTCTTTTTCATAGATATGTACTGAAGTAAAAGCATCTTCACGGATCATACGCTCTGAGATAACAATAGCATCCTCGAAGTTATAACCGTTCCATGGCATAAAGGCAACCATAGCATTCACACCAAGAGCAAGTTCACCTTGATCCATATTTGGACCATCAGCAATAATATGATCTTTTTCTATAAACTGACCAATTTTAACAACTGGTTTTTGTGAAAATGATGTATTTTGATTCGTACGAAGATTTTTTTGTAATGGATAATAATCTATAAAGATTCCATCTTCATCTTCGCCTTTGATATAGATATGTTTTGCATCAGCTTTTTCAACTATACCTGAACGCTTCGCATAAATACATTCCCAACTGTCACGAGAAACCAGTTTTTCAACACCCGTTCCAACCATTGGAGCTTGTGGACGAATAAGTGGTACTGCTTGACGTTGCATGTTTGAACCCATAAGCGCGCGGTTAGCATCATCGTGTTCCAAAAATGGGATTAACGATGCAGCAACACCAACAACCATGTGAGAAGAAAGATCGGCATATTCACACTCTTTAGGAGAACGATAAATAATTTCACCATCTTGACGAACTGCAATTAAATCTTCTATAAACTGACCTTTTGAATCAAGTTTATTTGAAGCAGCCGCAATCATTTTGCCCTCTTCTTGCGTAGCAGTCAGATAAATAACTTCACTTGTAACTACACCATCTTTTAGAACTTTATATGGTGCTTCAATAAATCCGTGCTCATTTACTTTAGAGTAAGTTGCAAGCGTATTGATAAGACCAATATTTTGTCCCTCAGGAGTCTCAATCGGACAAATACGACCATAATGAGTAGGGTGGACGTCACGCACTTCAAAGCCAGCTCTCTCTTTAACAAGACCGCCCTCTCCAAGTGCAGATAAACGACGTTTGTGCGTTAATTCAGACAAAGGATTCGTTTGATCCATAAACTGGGATAATTGTCCGCCGGAGAAAAACTCCATAATAGTCGATGTGATCATCTTAGAGTTAATAAGATCATGAGGCATAAGCTCACTCATCGGTCCACTCATTGTTGAGAGTTTATCTTTGATAGCTTTTTGCATCTTGATAAGACCATTATGTAATTCGTTGCCTAAAAGTTCACCAATAGAACGGATACGACGGTTACCTAAGTGATCTCTATCATCGATATGACCTTGACCATTTTTAACTTTAATGACATATTTAACAGTATTGATAATATCTTCATTTGTTAAAACTGTTACATATTCAGGAATATCCATACCTAACTTATGATTCATCTTCATACGACCGACACGAGTCAGGTCATAACGTTCAGGATCAAAGAATAGTTGATTAACAAAAGCTTTTGCTGCATCTTTAGTTACTGGCTCACCAGGACGCATAACTTTATAGATACGAATAGCTGAAAGATCATTTTCATCTTCTATATCTTCAGTCTGTTTTAAAAGTTTTAGTGAATCTGCATCAGCAATGAATGCATTAATAATCGATCCATCAACGCCTTCTGCTAAGTCATTCGCTATAACAAAAGATGTAACACCAGCTTCTGCCATTTTTTTAAGTTTTGTTTCATCGATTGAAGTCATTGTATCAAATAAAACTTCACCAGTTTCTGGATTGATTATTGCCTCTGCTAAGTGACGATCAACTAAAGTTTCAAGGGGATACATAACTTTTGTTACGCCATCTTCAATAAATTTCTGAGCTTTTTTCACAGATAATCTTTTACCAGCTGTAATTAAAAGATTTCCTTTATCATCAACGAGATCAAAATCAAGTCTTCCTTTGAAATCATCTGGTTTAAAATCAATCATAAAACTATTGTCTTTAACAGCAATAGTTTGTAGTGGATAAAATAATTTTAATATATCTTGTTTAGAGTATCCTAAAGCACGAAACATAATAGTTACAGGAACTTTACGACGCTTATTGATTCTCATGTATAAAATATCTTTTGGATCATACTCAAAATAAAGCCAAGAACCACGATCTGGAATAATTTGACCAGTGTAGATAAGTTTATTTCCTGAAGTAGTTGATTCTTCCTCTTTGAAAATAACACCAGGTGATCTGTGTAGCTGATTTACAACAACTCTTTCAACACCATTGATAATAAAAGATGTACGTTCAGTCATTAAAGGAATATCACGAACAAATATGCTTTGTTCTTTAATATCTTTTACGCCTAATTTCTCTTTTGTGTTTTCATTACGTTCCCAGATAACAAGACGAGTCTTCATTCTAAGAGAAACTGCATACGTAAGTCCGCGTTCCATACATTCACGAACTGTGTATTTTGGCTTACCGACTTCTGAGCCAATATACTCGACTGTTAATCTGTTTTGAGAATCATGAATTGGAAAAACTGATTGAAATACATTTTCTATACCGCTTTTTGAACGGTCAACACCATCGAGCATAAGGAAGTTATCATATGAATTTTGTTGTAGTTGGAGTAGATTTGGAACTTCGATTTGCTGAGGAGTTTTTGCAAAGTCTACACGTAAACGATTGCCAGAATATAAAGTGTTTAACATGGGCTACCTCTAAGTAAGTTAGTGCATAATCTATAAAATAGATCATTAATATCGTGTTCAAGCGTCCTTGAACAGAACCATAATTAAAGCTAATATGGATATAAACGACAGAAAGGCACTTTTATAGTATGACGTAAATCATACCACAAAAGTGCCTGTATCTTTTTTGAAGGCGCAGAGCCTTCAAAGAAATTAAATAATTATTTAACTTCTACCTTAGCACCAGCTTCTTCAAGTTGTTTTTTAGCATCTTCTGCAGTTGCTTTATCAACGCCTTCTTTGATTGTTGAAGGAACGTTTTCACTTGCATCTTTTGCTTCTTTAAGGCCTAGACCAGTAAGAGCACGTACAACTTTAATTACGTTAATTTTTTTATCGCCAGCATCTAAGATGATAACATCAAACTCAGTTTTTTCTTCAACTGCTTCAGCAGCTACAGCGCCACCAGCAACAGCAACAGGTTGTGCAGATACGCCAAATTTTTCTTCGAACTCTTTTACAAGTTCAGATAACTCAAGTACAGATAATCCAGATATGAATTCTAATACGTCTTCTTTAGTAACAGCCATAGTGTTCTCCATTTTTTATTTTATTTTTATAAATCAAAAGAAGCAAATTACGCTTCCTCTTTTTGTCTTTTTAATGCATCTAAACCGATTGTGAAGTTTCTGATTG
>JAVHRU010000044.1:0-15779 GCA_036171835.1 Sulfurimonadaceae bacterium
AATATAACCTCAACTTTTAACAAGCGTCAGACAAAACATACTTAAGAATGAAGTAGATCATCTTCATAAAATCTTCATCTATTTCCTTCATAATTGCCGTATTGATTTCTTTAAGGGGTTATTATGAAAACAACAAATCTTATATTTATTACCGGCTTACTCTCTTTCGTCCTAAGTGGATGTGGTGGCGGTGGCGGTGGCGGCGGATCATCATCAACAACTACTGGTGTATCCACGGCTACATTTATTGATTCTCCCGTAACAGGAGTAGAATTTGAGAGTGCTACTCAAAGTGGTGTCACAGATGTTAATGGAAACTTTACTTACAAAGAAGGCGAAAGTGTTACTTTTCATATCGGAAACCTTTACATAGGTTCATCAGCACCTAAAAATGGTAAAGTCACACCATTAGATATTGTCAATACATCAAACATTTCGGATGCCAAAGTTGTTCGTATTTTACAAACACTTCAAACACTTGATAGTGATGGCAACCCGACCAATGGTATTACAATCGATCTCGCAATGACGGCTACTTTGAAAACACAACCACGGGTTGATTTAACAAGTGCTGATATAAATGATAGTACCGTATTAGGGATGATTGGAAAAAATAATTTTACCGTAACCCCTGCAGAGGCACAAGCTAATTTCACTCCCAATGCCCCATCTAATAATGGCCAAGCCTATATTCCACCGACAACAGGTACGGGAACAAGTACAGGAACTGGCACGCCTAGCAATATGGGAAATAGTGGTAACTACACACTTGTTGCATGGAATGATCTTGGAATGCACTGCGTTGATGGAACTGATTATTCCATCTTTAGTATTCTTCCTCCATATAATAATCTCCACGCTCATCTTATCAATAAAACTGCTACAAGCGGGAAAAATATTACTAGCGGCGTGACTATAACTTATGAGGCTGTCGCTGATACAACTGGCTCGATCAATACTACAAGTATAGGTAAAACAAATCTATGGACTTACGTTCTATCACTTTTTGGTCAGTCACCTGCGGTCAATCATGGATTAAATCTTTCAAATCCTTCAATCTCAAATCCGGCACCAAACTTAACACCATATCCACTTACATATAATGGAACAAATGGATGGTGGGAAGCAGAAGGGATTCCCGCACTTCCTTATGATGATCAAGGACATAAAAATTACTATCCTATGGTAAAAGTTGTCGCAAAGAATAGCGCTGGAACGATTTTAGCAACTACAAATGCAGTTCTTCCTGTTTCAGATGAGATGAGTTGTGTTACTTGTCATGCAACCAATAGTGTTGCTGCTGCAAAACCTACAGCCGGCTGGGTTAATGATGCTGATGCTTTAAAAGATTGGAAACGTAACATTCTAAAACTTCATGATGAGAAACATCCAACTGCGATTGCAACTGCGAATATGAGCGGAAAATATAATAAAGGAATAACCCTACTGGCAAACGCCGATGCAGGTCAACCGATCTTATGTGCTGCTTGTCATAAGTCAAATGCGCTTGGGACATCACAAATATCAGGTATAAAACCTTTGACTGAAGCACTTCACAGTAAACATGCAACAGTGACTGATCCGACAACGGGTCTGTCTATGGACAGTAGTACAAACCGTGATTCATGTTACAAATGTCACCCAGGTTCAGCGACAAAATGTCTTCGCGGAGCTATGGGAAATGCAAAAACTTCCACAGGTGCAAATGCTATCGATTGTCAAAGCTGTCATGGAAAAATGAGTAATGTCGGCAAAACGGGGCGCGAAGGTTGGTTGGATCAACCAAATTGCCAAAACTGTCATGATAAAGCAAGTGCGGGTGTCAATACCTTCTCAAGATTTACTTCTGTTTTTACAACTGGCACAACCGTCAGAACGGCCGTAGATTCCCGTTTTGCAACGACTGCTAATACTCCAGCAACCGGTAAATCTCTCTATCGTTTTAGTAAAGGTCATGGAAATCTTCAGTGTGAATCGTGTCATGGAGCTACTCATGCAGAATACCCAAGTTCTCATGCTAATGACAATGTCCAAAGTATGGCACTCCAAGGGCATACGGGCACCATCGCAGAGTGTACGACTTGTCATACCACAGTTCCGACAACGACAACAGGCGGACCACATGGTATGCATACCATCGGTCAGGGATGGATAAGTTCACATAAAAATGCTGCTAAATCAGCGGGTGCAGATAGAGGAGCTGGGACTGATGCTTGTGCTGTTTGTCACGGAAGTAATTACAAAGGAACCTTCCTCTCAAAAACATGGGCAGCTAGAAGCTTTAGTGTCGAAAATGGAACCAAAACATTTGCAGCCGGTGAAATGGTAACTTGTTATAAGTGTCATAATGGACCAAATCCGTAGCTAAAAGTTTTATTTGTTCTTGTGATATAATCATTGCCATGATATTTAAGTACATTATCCTCCTTATATTGGCGCTTACTTCTGCAAATGCAGAAGTGTATGTATCGCAGGATATGATCAATAATGTCGCAAAGAAATACAATAAATTCGCAGAAAATAGATTTATCGATATGGAACATAAACTTGATGGGCTCCAAGATAAAACAACCATTATAAAACTAAATACTGTGAATACTTTTTTCAATCAAGTCAGCTACAAATCGGACAGAGAAAATTATAATATGTCCGATTATTGGGCAACGCCTTGGGAATTTTTGGCTCGTGATGCAGGTGACTGTGAAGATTATGTTATCGCGAAATATTTTGCTCTTAAATACCTCGGCATTGATGCCAAACATATGTATTTTACCTACGTCAAATCAACACAGTTCAAAGAGGCACATATGGTGCTCACTTATTTTGAAAATCCCACTTCTGAGCCTTTAGTTTTAGACAACAATAATCGTCTTGTTCTTCCTGCGAGTAAAAGAGTCGATCTTACTCCTATCTATAACTTTAACGGGGATATACTCTCAGCCTTTGCAAAAAAGGCGAATCAAAAAACCACCCAAAAGTGGGATGAACTTATCTTCAATATAAAAAAAGGAAAAATATGACACTCTTTAAACAATTAGCTCTTCTGGTGACACTTTTGCTACTGATTATCTTTGCAACTGTTCTTGGAGTCAATTTTCAAAACTCTGCGAAATCTGTTCAAGACCAGCTCTACACCGACGCCGAAAATACAGCTACTTCGCTCAGCCTCTCACTTGCGAGTGCAAATGGAAATATCTCAATGATCTCAACTATGATCAACGCCAATTTTGATAATGGCACCTATCAAAGCATCTCTTTAGTAGATATGAATGGCCAAGTCTCATATGAGCGTCATAGTGAAAGTAAAACTGCAAATGTACCAAACTGGTTTGTCAAATACGTTCCAATAAAAGCGCCGATTGCTGCTGCAAATGTTTCCGCGGGATGGAATCCTATTGGCATACTCAATGTCCAATGTGATACGCACACAGCATACTTACATCTTTACAATATTCTTTACTCTTTAACGATCTCTTTTTCTGTGATCTTTATTATCTCTTTAATTTTGTTATATATACTGCTCATAGTACTTTTAAAGCCTTTAAAAAATATCCGCTTACAGGCAGAAGCTATCTCCAACAACAAATTTATTATTCAAGGAAAGCTTCCTTATACTCAGGATTTCAAAGAGGTCGTTCAAGCGATGAACATTATGGTACAAAAAGTGGAAGATATCTTCAATCATGCAAATGAAACGCTTCGCAATCAATCAGAACTACTCTACAAAGATGAAGCAACGGGACTTTACAATAAAAAGTATCTTCTGAACAAACTGCCAGAATATCTTAAAGTCGATGCGCAGACGCCTGATGGCATCTGTATGATGATTGCCCTAAGCGGAGGAGTTGAAGCAAATCAGACTCTAGGCCGTGAGCTCGTCGATAAACTGTATGTCGATATTACGACGATGCTCAGACGTCAAGCAAAAGATTTTAACAATTCTCTTGTCGTAAGAATGAACGGAACAGAGTTTTTTCTGCTTCTACCTGAATGTAGTGAAGAAAATGCTTTATCTTTGGCAAATTATATGGATCATGGAAGCACAATTCTACTCAGTAAAGACCTTGACGAGAAAGTCACATTTCTTAGCTTCGGAGTCTACAAATATCACCATACCCAAAGTGTAAAACAGGTTATCAGTGCTTCTGATTATGCACTTTCTCAGGCGAAGCTTTTGACACACAAAGAGCATGTCTATCTTCATAAAACAGCGTCTAATGACGAGATCATGGGCAAAGAAGAATGGCGTCAGTTGATCAAATTTGCCCTTGATCACAATACCATTCATTTTGATACCTATAAAGTCCTAAACGTAAAAAGCGGTGAACTTGTCCACAATGTCCTCTCGATCGCGTTGCTCTCAGAGGGTCAAAAATACTCTTACGGACACTTTATAGCTCCGGCAATTTCACTAGGTCTTGATATCGAGATTCATAAAAAAGCTGTAGAAAAACTGCTTAAAGAACCACCATTTGAGCTAAAGGGAACTATCTGCTCTCTCAGATTATCAAGTAATTTCCTTGATAATCCAGCCACTTATAATGAGTTGAAATCACTTTTTGAAAAATATGCAAAAAATTTATCATTTAAACTTATCATCGAGCTTCCGGACAAAGTACTCAGCAAAAATTCTACACAGCAAAAAATATACAAAGAGCTTTTTGAAAGCTACAATATTCAAATCGGTGTGTTTGAGTTTATAGGAGAACCTCGTGATTACAACTATCTCAAAGAACTCAGACCATCCTATATAAAAGCTGAAGGGGGCTATTTCCTAAGTCAAACAAGTGAAAATATCTTATCACTTCAAGTTGCAGCAAATTCCATAGGAATAGACCTTATTGCTACAAGTGTTATGGAAATGGAAACATTAAATGCTCTCAAAGTACTCAAAATAAATATGATTCAAGGGCGTGCGACGGAGATGATAGGTTAAACTCTTGAGTTTAACCCTTTTGTGATCGCGTCATTGATATCTTTTTCATAAGTAGGATTTTTAGCTCGAAGTTCTTTGTCAAACTTAACGACCATCTTGGAGTCAGCTCTTGGATGACGGCATAACCTTATGATAACATCCATATAGTTATCAAATTCCGGATGCGCTCTTATTCCAAGCTTTGGATGGATTTCTCCATGATATTTGATGATGAGATCAAGAGCTTCGCTAAGCTGCAGCGCACTACTTTTTTTATTTTTTATGATCGTTCTTAATGACTCAAAATCATGTGGTATTTTTGGCTCTGGGCTGAGCACTTTTTTATTTTTTGATTCGACTTGGGCTTTTATATCAGAATTTTCACGACTTGATCTAATAATCAAAAAGACTATCACTATCAAAACTATAAGCAGTATAAGAACTGAGCTAATTATATATAATGTATTCATATTGCCATTTTATCAGGTTTTTCTCTACTTTAAGAGGAGAAGCATTGAGAGAAAATAGGGTGGCGGCCCAACTCTCAAAGCTTATAAGGAGAATGAAATGAAATCGTGGTGACAAACACGATAGCAGAAGTATAAAAAAAAATAATTACACTTCGATTACATGATGAAAAAAATCTCTGGAATAACAATTGCTTTCAATATAAAAAATCTCTTACATGTAGAGATATTGGGAGCAGATTATGATAACAGTCCAAACAAAAGATGTTGCATCGCCATTGTCACTTGCAGTTAAATCTGAATCTTCAAAATCTGAATCAGGTAGTTTTGCCGCTCTTTTACAGTCCCTCTCATCCAAAAAAGATTTGCCTGTCCTGAAAAATGGTGTATTGGCTTTGCATCTTGATGAAAAAAAAGCTTTGCCATCTGTCAAAACAGCTGCTAAGGACACAAAAACTCCTATAGATTCTAAAGGGACAAAAGAGCCTACAAGCAAATCTGATCTTCTTACATTACTCAAAGGTGATGTACCAAAGGTACACTCTATCAATCCAGTATTGGCTAATGCACTTGATACAAAAACTTTAAAATCTGTAATGAAAGATGCAAAAAACTATCTCGCTGAGCAGATAAAAGAGACCAATGCCTTTAAAAAGGGTGAGGTCAAAGAGCTTCCAAAAACTACACAAGGTTTACTTGCCCTCGCAAAAAAGGTTGGAATCGATATTAGCAAGATAACCATTGAAACTGTCCAGACGAAAACTCCAAAAGAAACAAAGAACACTCCGGCAGCTGATATTAAAACTGATCTTGAGACAAAATCGAAGACCGACACAAAAAATGATATTAAGCTGGCTCAAAAGACAGAACAACTCGCCAAAGATGATAAAAATATACCTGTAAAAAATGAGCTCTCTTCAAAGACAGAGCCCACTACCGTTATAAAAAATCCAAATGATAGTAAATCAGAAACTTTAAAAAATGATATTTCAAAAGAAAATATCAAACAGCAAGTAAAGAGTGCTACACAAACTGCGATTTCTGCACAAAGTGAACAAAAAGTTCAAATACCAAAAACTGATACACTAAAAGATGATAAAGCCTTACATGTAAAGAGTATTGAGCCTCAAAATGAAAAAATCGAGCTTCCAAAACAAGTCCAAAAACAAAACACGGCTTTAACACAAACACAAACACTTACACAAGATGAATCTCTAAAAAGAATGCCTCTTTTTACAGTGCCTGATGAAACACTCTCTGCACACTCGACTGCTGAACTTGTGGGGAAAAAACAGACCAAACCATCGAAGGAACTATCGGCAACAAACCTGCAAAGCCCATTGAGTGCGCTTCTTCACGGAGAAAAAATTCTTCCTGCTCAAACACAGATAGTGGATGCAAAGAAAGATTCTAAAGCAGAAATAAAAACAGATGCAAAGATCAAAGCTAATTCTACAGTTTTAAGCCAACTCTTACATGGCGAAAATCAACAAACAACACAAACAGCAGAGCAAACTGCGTCTGAGGGTGAAGTTCAAGGAATCTCTGCAACGCAAGGAAATGGCTTACATGTAAAGCAAACAGAAGCTGATCTCATCGTAAAAATGAATGAAGCAAAGCAGATGGTCAAATATCTCGCCCAAGATATCAAACAGGCAATAGAAGATTATAAACCGCCATTTACGAGGATAAAAGTCAAACTCAATCCACAGAAATTTGGCGAAGTGGATCTCACCGTCGTTCAACGTGGTAAAAATGTTCATGTTAGCATCTCATCAAATAGCGCTGCGATCAATATGCTCTCACAAAATGCAGGCGATTTGAAAGTTCAACTGACTCAAAATGGAATGAATAATGCTTCATTAAACTTTAATAGCTCTACTGACACACAAAGTCAGCAACAGCAGCAACAAAATGGACATCAAAAAGAAAGTGCAAAACAGGCGTATGAAGCTTTCAATCAGGATGAGACAAGTGAAGAGATTTTAAGCTCTTTAGAGATCGTGGTCCCACGATATGTATAAAGGATAGATTATGTCAATAACAAGCACAAGTTCAACCGTACAAACTGCGGCAACAGGGGGAACAACATCTACCGGAACAGCAAACAATCCGTCTGCGGCTTTAGGTAAAGATGACTTTTTAAAACTTCTTCTCACAGAGATGAAATACCAAGACCCGACACAGCCGATGGATACAGATAAGATTTTGTCTCAAACATCACAGCTTGCGACACTGGAATCTGCCGATAATACAAATAAGACACTAACTGCCCTTGCTGCATCGCTTCAAGGATCTCAGCAACTCGCAACTGTTTCTGCCATCGGAAAAATCGCTGATCTAGGTGATAACACGATTACAACAAAAGCGGATGGAACTTCTGTAAATTTTCCTATCTATTTCCCATCTGACGTAGCAAGCGGAACAGCAACTATTACGGATACCAATGGAAATAAAGTTACTACAATCGATATCGGTGCAAATACAAAGGGTACCTACTCATTTTCATGGGATGGAAAAGATTCTACTGGAAAAGTTGCAGATGCAGGTGCATATCATGTCAATGTTGCATATACAGACCCAAGTGGTAATTCAAAAGCGACGAAGGTCGGCGTCTATCCTATCGACTCTGTAAAATTTGACGGTACTAACACACTCTTAGGCGTTGGTCCTAACTACGTTCCGCTTTCAAGCGTTCAGACGATTTATTAGGAACACACATGACACAGGGATATTACACAGGAATCAGCGCTCTTATGGCCCAACAATCTGGTATTGATGTCACTGCAAATAACCTTTCAAATGCAGATGCGGTAGGATTTAAAGGAAATGGAATTGAGTTTCAGTCTCTCTTTGAAAATGCCGTATCATCAAGTTCAAAAGGGCCTGTTAATTCGACCATTGGTGTAGGGGTAGGCCTGCAAGCCACTCCAACTATACTCAAAGAAGGTTCCATTAACAATACTGATAGCGGAACTGATCTTGCCATAAATGGAGAAGGCTGGTTTGGTCTACAGGGTCAAGGGCAAACAATGTATACAAGAAATGGCATATTCAATTTTGATGCTTCAAGAGATCTTGTCAATGCAGATGGATACTATGTACTTGGCACGCTTGCAAGTAATTTTAATAATAACAATGTTTTAACTTCCAAACAGACCACAACAAATCTTGGTGCAGTAGGCTCACAAACGAGTATTAAACTTCCTGAGACTTTAACCTATCCTGCCGAACCGACAACTCTAGTCACTTTTGGCGGCAATCTAGGACAAGCCAATTCAGTGCAAACCATGGGCGCAACGATGGTCGATGCACAGGGCAATAAAAATGCACTTTCTCTTACTTTTACGAAAACAGTACCGCAACCAGCGACGGGGCTCTCATGGGATGTGACTGCAAAAGCGAGCTCTCCCGCTACTTTAAATAGTACACCAACTGTGTATGATACAGCAACTGGAACTATGCTTTTTGATGTAACAGGAGCACTGCTAAGTTCCACTCTTGGTTCTATCAGTAATAACGGAACAACTGTCGCTCTTAATCTTGGAAGCGGTTACACAGGTATCACATCAAATGATACAGCAGTAACATCTTCCTCTCAAGCAAATGGACTCCCTCAGGGGAGCCTTATGGGATACAAGATCAATGAAAATGCTGAAGTTATGGCTACCTTCACAAATGGAAGACAAGTTTCTATGGCAAAAATAGGCGTCTTTCATTTTATCAACGACCAAGGTTTAAATAATACCAACGGAACAAATTTCCTACAGAGTGCAAACAGTGGAAAGCCACTTTTTTATCAAGATGCCAAGGGCAACAATATCAACGGCTCAACTGTTATAACAAATGCTTTAGAGAGTTCAAATGTAGACCCTACAGCAGGACTTACAGACCTTATTATTTATCAACGCGCATACGACGCAGCAGCAAAGCTTATCACTACGGGCGACCAAATGATACAAAAAGCTTTACAGATGCATAAATAATATGGAATATAAATTGCTTATCATATTTACTTATTTAGCAGAAAAGGATTTAAAATGTTAAAGTCTCTGTCTTCTGGCGTTTCTGGTCTTCAGGCGCATCAAATCGCGATGGATGTCGAATCAAACAACATCGCTAACGTTAACACTGTAGGTTTTAAATATTCTCGTGCAAACTTTTCAAACCTACTTTCACAAGTAAATCAAATTGCAACAGCACCTCAAGGTGACCTTGGTGGTAAAAACTCTACTGGAGTCGGTCTTGGAACAACAATTAGTTCTATGACTCGCATCGACTCTCAAGGTTCTGTACAAAATACCGACAAAAATACTGACTGTGCTATTCAAGGTGATGGTTTTTTTGTAGTCAGTAGTGACGCTGGAAAAACAAACTCATTCACCCGTAATGGAGATTTTAGTTTTGATGCGGCAGGAAACTTTGTAGATAATAACGGTTATGTTGTTCAAGGCTGGCTCCGTGATCCAATAACTGGAAAAGTTGACTCAACAGCTCCTATCGCACCAATCAGCATTCCACCAGGACTCACAACTCCAGCTCAGGCAAGTACACAAGTTGTTCTAAAAGCAAACCTTGATTCTGGATCTACTGTTAACACTTTTGGAGCTATCAGTGCACTTGATTCACTCCATGGTGCTATAGATTTAAATGGTAATGAGGTACTTGATGCGGGTGAAGCCAATAATGAAACTTCAAATCTGATTCTACAAGATACTAGCGGTACGAGAATCGAACATGCCGAAAATATGAACGTTATGGTCAACGGAAGCGGTCATGCAATCCTACTCCAAAATGGTCAGGGTGAAAATATTGGATTTAGAAGTGCTCAAGTTACAGCTGCTACTGCTCCTACTGCTGTTCTCAATGACACAATTACCGGTACTGATATTAAAATAAATGGAGTATCTATAGCAAATGTTGGCCCATTATCAGGTGCTCCTGTGACAGATGGTAACACAATCGCTGCTGCAATCAATGCTATACAAACTTCAACCGGTGTTATTGCATCAGTTGATGCAACTGGTAAGATCACTCTTTCAAATGATAATTCTGGAACGCACACGAACATTGATCTAGTAGTAGGTGCAACGGGAACAAAATCTGGTTTAGTTACCGCTAATGATTCACCTATGAAGCAGTTTATATATACTGATGGAAGCGTGAATCAAGTTGGATGGAACGCACCTACCTATAGTGTATACTATTTTACCAATAGTGAAGATCTTCGTAATGGGTTACAAAATCTTGCACAAGATACTCAGATGTTGGCGAATCCAGCAGATCTAAATCCTAAAGCTACAGTTACTGTAGATTCATCTGGAAAATTTCAAATATCAAACCCTGATCCTGCTGGAAAAAATATTAATATCGCTGTATCTCCAATTACAAACGCAACGACTCTTGCAAATTCAACTTTTGATTCTATGATTGGTGCATTAAGTGGTTCTCTTCCAGCTGGAAGCGCAACTACACGTTCATCTCAAGCCTTTAATGTACCGACTCACTCTGCGAGTATCGATATCTATGATTCACTTGGTTCAAAACATACAGTAAAGGTAGATTTTACAAAATCTTCTTTTGATCCTACTAAAGGAAGTACTTGGGATGTGAGCGTCACTGTGCCGCCACCAAGTACACTAAATCCATCTCCAGCTGGAACTTTAGGTCAGCCATCGAACATTGTCCTTGGAACAGTAGAATTTAATCCAGATGGTTCATTGAAAAATGCAAGTAATACAATAACAAGCTTAACATTTTCAGCAAACAATGGTTCAAAACCAAATCAGCCAGTTAATCTAGCTCTTGGTACTACAGGTGCATTTGATGGACTAACAAGCTTTGACAGTGCTTCTGCAACATCAGGTATCAGCCAAGATGGTTTTACCGGTGGGGATTTAGTAGGGATTCGTATCGATCAAAGTGGTACTTTAGTAGGTTCGTTTACAAATGGTAGAAGTTTTGGCCTAGCGCAGATCGCGATGGCAAAATTTGCGAATAACGGCGGTCTTGCAGCTGAGGGTGGAAATCTTTATACACAATCAGCAAACTCGGGAGATCCAATTTATGGAACTGCTGCAACAGGTGGACGCGGATTTATCCAAAGTTCTGCGCTTGAGTCGTCAAACGTCGATCTTTCACGCTCACTTACAGAGCTGATCGTTATCCAAAGAGGATATCAAGCAAACTCTAAAACTATTACAACTTCGGATCAACTTCTTCAGACTCTAATAGGTCTAAAACAGTAACCTAAAATATAGGCTTTAGGGCCTATATCCTTCCATACAGCTCATTATAGAGCTTCATCGCATATCTATCACTCATCGAAGTTATATAATCCGCCACGACTCTGTGTTTTGCTCTTACATGTAAGAGTTCTCTGTAGTAATTAGGCAATATCTTCTCTTCTTCAATTAAAGCACTATACAAGCCTTTAATGGCCTGTTTTCCCGCAAACATCTTTCGTGTAATCTCTTTACTTTGGTAGAGTTTGACAAAAAGCAGTTTTTTCAGCTTTTTCACCTGTGTTTCAAGCTCACTATCCAATCCAATTGGAATTTCCTGTTTAGCATCAATGACACCGCTAAGAACTCCGCTATCGATTACCTTATGTTTTGAATATTCTAAAAGTGAATAAACAAGATGATTGATAAGATGTGAACTAAAACGGTAGCGAAACATCTCATCATTTTCTTCGTCTATTCCCTCATCATGCACTTTTTGAAGTATTAAAGAAACAAGTTCACTCTCTTTTAGGTCATCAAAAGTAATAAGTCCAGAGTTAATCCCATCATCAATATCATGACTGATATAAGCGATCTCATCAGCACGATCAACAACCATCGCTTCAATGGACGGATGCGTAGAAAGATGAAAACGCTCATCGATGATAGATGGAAGAAAACTTTTTTTGTATGGATAAGAGTGTTTGAGGATTCCCTCTAAGGTTGCAAAAGTAAGATTAAGTCCATCAAACGCTTTATAGCGTTTTTCCAAAGAACTCACAACGCGAAAGCTTTGAAAATTATGCTCAAAACCATTATGAAAGCCATCTTTTTTCAAACACTCATCAAGCGTATCTCCGCCGATATGCCCAAAAGGTGTGTGACCCAGGTCATGAGCGAGAGCGATCGCTTCTGCAAGAGCTTCTTGTAGTCCAAGATTATTTGAAATAGAGCGAGCTATCTGAGAAACTTCTATGGAGTGTGTGAGACGCGTACGAAAAAAGTCTCCCTCATGGTTTAAAAAAACCTGGGTTTTATACTCAAGCTTTCGAAAACTTCCCGAGTGGATGATACGGTCACGGTCTCTTGAATAAGCGGAGCGAAAATCATCCTCCACTCTAAAAAAACGCTCATAAGGTTGCATTATTTATCTTTTGGAGGCGAGAATTTTAGAATATCACTGCCATTGATTTCGTGATTGATGACAGAAGCTTTTTCAGCCTCTTTTTCATTATAATTTCGGCACTCTTGAGGGATAATAGCATTTGGATCTGTACGTATTTGATCACACATCGTACCATTGACGGTGAAAGAACACCCGCCAATTGCAAATGGTAGAACAAAGAGGCTTACATGTAAAAGTTTACGCATTTTCTTTTCCTTTTTTAATTATAAGATCCAAATATTTTTTCGGAGTCACTTTCATCATCTCTTGAGCTAACCAGCGTATTTGAAAATATGCTGCCCCGCTCTCACGAAGTGTGAAATAATTTTTGAGACTTCGAAGATTAAAGGTCACCACCATATCTACTTTGAAGTTATCTGTGACAATGTGCTTAAAAGCATCTCCGACATTACGCTTTTTTTTACCGGCTTGTAGAGCTATAAAAAAAGCTTTGGCGTCACCTTTATACGTCTCCAAAAGAGGTAAAGAACTCTTCGCTACGGCAAGTTCATAGAAATCTTCAACGCCTTGTTGCTGATAAGAGAGTTTATCAAATATCCCGCCGATTTCCAGACGATTATAGGCTTCATTTGTTGTGACAAGCATATTAAAACCCAAAACTTTTTGAATGAAAAACTCTTTCGGATCAGCATCTTGTAGTGAAGCAACAAAAGCGTTTGTAACTGAACTCATCGTATATCTTGTACTTCTAACACTAATGGCTTGAATACGGTGACGTGCATGTTCTTGAAGAACCCCACGGCTAGTTCCACGAACAAGATAACTCAAGTTTGCATGTTCTAAGATCGAGTGATGAAAGTAAGTCCATGCCAAATCATCAAGTAAAGAAGACTCTTCTATGGCATTGATATCCGCGCACATAGTCTCATCTGGAAGCACACACTCTAAAGATTTTATAACCTCATTTTCACTGTTTTCAAATGAGTCATAACAAGTTCTAGCCGCCGCTTCTGCAACACCAATTCCCGTATCTTGTAAAAGAACTACTTCTGGCTTAGAATAATCAATTCCATACATGCAAAGATTCCTTACCTTTATTATTATTTTTTTTATTATATCCAAACAAACCTACAAAAATTAACCTTCGATATATCTCGAGTGTGCTAATCTTTTTAAAACAACATACAAAGGAACGGCATGAGAAACCTCAATACAAAGCTAGAAGAGTATGCAAAACGATGTGACGAAGCATATCTTTCAGAACACCTCAAAGCACTTATAGATGAGGCAAACAGCCAAATTAAAACGATCGAAGCTGAAGAGCTTTATGATATTGCAAAAGCTGTTGTCCTTGTAGATGTTAGAGAACCTGAAGAGTTTGCATCTGGATATATTGATGCACATACCGTAGTGACAATGCCAAGAGGAAAACTGGAGTTTATGGCGATAGATAAACTTGCAAAACAGTTTGGACAAGATGTGGAGATCGTGACTTATTGTCTAAAAGGTCCTCGCGGAGCACTTGCCGCTTATCAGCTTCAAAAACTTGGATTTACCAATGTCAAAAACCTCAAAGGAGGCATTTTAGAGTGGCTTGCCAAAGGAAATACTATTCACAGCTATCTTGGAGAGCTCAGCCTCGTTTAGAACTTTTGTATCCCATCTAAAATAGGAACGAACTCACAATCCTCGAGTTCTTCTTCTCTTATAGAAAATCCTTTTTTTGTATATCTCATAATCACTTGCTTGTTACCCTTTTGAATCGGTGCGACCAAGATGCCACCATCGCATAATTGATCAAAAAGCTTTTTTGGAACCTCTTTTGCAGTTGCCGAAAAGAGTATTCGCTCAAAGGGTGCATAACGTTCCCAACCATTTTGCCCATCATCGACTCGGGTATGGACATTATGAATACCCAATTTTTTAAACCGCTCTTTTGCTTCAAGCATTAAAGATTCTATACGCTCAATCGTAAAGACCCCACGAAAAAGATGTGAAAGAACCGCAGCTTGATAACCGCTACCGCATCCTATTTCTAAGACTCTGTCAGCTCCATATGAAATGAGATACTCACTCATCTTAGCAACTGTAAGAGGAGAACTTATCCACTGATAAGAACCCATCGGCAAAGCATCCAGTTTATAGGCATTATGTGTAAATCCTTTAGGCACAAAAGCTTCACGATTTGTTTTAGCGATAGCCGCTGATACTTCTTTTGAAATAGGAAATCTTTTTTCTATCTCTTGCGCCAAACGCGCTGTTTTCATTGCTGTTATATTATCCAATACCTACATCCAAATACCGGCGCATAGTTTGCACCTCTTTTTTATCATAATCCATACTTAAGCAAGCCTTGTTCTCATTTCTCTCATCCACGCCAAAAGGTGTGATAATTCCACTTTGTCTAGTGCATTCTTCGTTAGCGCTATCGCTTGCAACAACATAACACTGATTTATGATTGCCAAACTTTGTGTTAGCACTTTAAAATGTTCAGTTCTTAAAGCTCCCCACCACGAAGGGATTGCAATGATGTCTGCACCCTCCAACTTCTGCCATAACACTTTAAAACGAAGTTCAAAACAGATCAAAACACCCAGTTTTAATCCAGCTACTTCGACTACTGCAATCTTTTCATCACTTTCTTCAAAAAAGTAGTTTTCTTCTCCGCCAAAACGAAAAAGACGACACTTTCCTCTTTCATAAATTATCTCGCCATTATGAAATATTTTTGCCATATTGTAGATCTTATTTTCTCTTTTTTCTATGATAGTTAATACTATTATCCGATGTTTTGAAACTTTTTTTATCTCGTCTATCGCATAAGAGCTAAACTCTACGACTTTGTCAAAATTATCATAATCAAATCCGCTTAGACACACTTCTGGTGCAACGATAAGTGAATTATCGGGAGTCTCTTTTATCAATCCCAAAAGTGTTTGTAAATTCTCTTGATAGTTTTTAGTCGTTTGAAACTGTAAAGAGCATAATTTATAATTCATTACGAATATCCTTTACAATTGCCTCAAACAGATCAATCCACTGGGCA
>JAVHRU010000045.1:0-3360 GCA_036171835.1 Sulfurimonadaceae bacterium
TAATAGTTACAAAAGTGTTAACAGAATATTTATTTTTTGTTCTTACACAAAATTTAGAGTTTATCAGCTACTATTAGAAGAAATTAATTTTCAAAAACAACCATATAAAGGATAAAAAATGGATATTAAACAATGTACGTCACTCGAAGAAGTAAGAAATGAAGTAGATAAACTTGATGATGAAATCGTTGAACTCATCGCAAAAAGGAACAGCTATGTGAAGCAAGCTGCCGCATTTAAAGAGAGTATTGAAGAGGTGAAAGCTCCCCAGCGTATGGATGCCGTTATGCAACGCGTGCGCCATAAAGCACTCTCTTTAAATCTTTCTCCCAATCTGATCTCTAAGCTTTATACTATTATGATTGATGCTATGGTAGAGTCTGAAATCTCCGAATTTAGAAACGGCGGTAACTTTTAATGAAAGTTATTTTAGTTTCCGTGCTTCTTGGAACTGCTCTTTTTGCAAATAATGCCTTTATCTCTGTAGATACCCTTAAAAATGAGATGAATAATAAAGATACTATTATCTTAGATATTTCTGACTCACAGACCTATATGCACGGACATATCAAAAATGCTGTTTTAACTGACATGGAAAAGTTTCGTGATAAAGTTGGTTCTTATGCGATTATGAAAAAACCACTAGAAGTACAAAAAATGGCTCGAAAACTTGGTATCAATGATAATTCTCATATCGTTATCTATGGTCACAGCAATCCAAAAGATCTTCTAAAAGAGAGCTATATGGCGCTTACTCTCATCGTAAATGGAGCCAAAGATGTTTCTATTCTTAATGGTGGCTACCTTGCATGGACATTTGAGAGCAATATACTTTCATCAACATCTTCTAGCTCTTCTAAAGATGGAAACTTCACCTCTGTCTATAATCCAAATATCCTTGTTGATCTTAACTATGTGAAAAACTCTATAGGGAAGGTTCCTATGGTTGATGCACGTTCAACTGACATCTACTATGGAACTTCAGCTTCAAAGGATGTCAAGCGTATAGGACATATCAAAGGTGCGATGTCTAGCTTCTGGAAGGATAAGTTTTTAACAGATGAAACACTTCGTAAAGATGAAGAGCTAAAAGAGTTATTTTTAAAAGGATATGATCTTAAAAAAGATGATGAAGTGATCTCTTACTGTACAGGCGGAATGGAAGCTTCTATGAACTGGTATATTCTATATAGTTATCTCGGGCTCAAAAATACAAAACTTTATGATGCGTCAATGCGTGAATGGGGAAATCGAGAAGATACTCCTATGGAGCGCTTTAAATGGGAGTTATTTCAAAAATAATCTCTTACATGCGTAAGTGCCCTTTGGGTATAAGGATACACTTTACATGTAAGAGCGAAACTGCCTACTTATATCTATAAGTAATGCGACCTTTGTCAAGTGAGTATGGAGTAAGTTCGAGTTTTACACGGTCACCCGGTAATATCTTTATATAGTGCATACGCATCTTTCCAGCGATATGACACAATATAATGTGACCATTATCCAGCTCTACACGAAACGTTGCATTTGGTAAAGCTTCAACAATCTTGCCATCAACTTCGATAACGTCTGATTTTGCCATCTTTAAATCCTTATTTCTCTTATTGTAGAGATAATATTTCAGCCCTGCCGCCAACTATAGCGACAGTATGCTCATAATGTGAACCGCGTAAACCATCGGTACTAACTACATCCCAACCATTAGCTCTAATAATAGGCTTGGTTTCTTTTTGGCAAATCATAGGCTCTAAACAAAAAACCATTCCGTTTTTTATTTTTGGACCAGCCTTAGGATTTGCTCCATCGAGATAGTTTGGAATCTCAGGTTCTTCATGAGGTTTTCTGCCAATTCCATGGCCACAGAAATTTTTTAGAGGGACAAAACCACGGGAGAGAATAAACTGCTCCATTAAGTAAGAAAGCTCTTTAAAGCGCATCCCTTCTGTTATATTGTCAATCGCATGATAGAGAGTGTCTTTAGCACATGCAATGAGGGCTTCATCCGCTGAGGTTATTTTACCAACACCAACAGATATTGCCGCATCTCCAAAATAAGCATCAAGTTCAGTTCCAACATCAAAACCAATAACATCACCCTCTTGGAGCTTGTAATCTGTCGGGATGCCATGAATGATAACCTCATTAAGCGAAGTACACACGGCGTTTGGAAATCCATATAAGCCTTTAAAAGATGGTTTTGCTCCATGAGATCGAATATAATCCTCTGCCATAGCATCAAGCTCTTTTAAAGAAGCGCCCACTTTTGTATTTTCTCTAAGAAGTTGCAAGGCACCACCAACAATCTTGTTGGCAGCACGAAGTTTTTCAATCTCTTGAGATTTTCTAATAGCAATCGCCATTTTTACAGACCAACCGCGCTTAGTGTTTGATACTTACTCATATAGATCTGAGCTTCAATTTTTCTCATTGTATCAAGTGCAACTTGAACAACGATCAAAACTGCAGTTCCACCGAAGTAAAACGGCACACCCATACCTTTTATAATCATAAACGGTAAAGTAGCCACCAAACCAAGGTAAAGTGCACCAGTAAAAGTAAGATTACCTGCAGTTAAATTTAAAAAGTTTTTAGTTGCTTCACCAGTACGAATACCAGGAATAAAACCACCTTGGCGTTTTAAATTTTCAGAGATATCTTTTGCATTGAAAGTGATTGATGAATAAAAGAACGCAAAAAACACAACAAATACGAAAGTTAAAAAGTTAAAAAAGTATCCACCTGGGTGAAGGTAATCCGCTACTGCTTGAACCGTTGGATTATGAGAGCTTGAAAGCACTGTCATAGGAAACATCAGAATTGCACTAGCAAAGATAACCGGAATAACACCAGCAAGATTCACTTTAATAGGGATATAGTTCATAACGCGTTTATTCTGATTTTGCATCATAGTTTTTTTCGCGTATGTGACAGGAATACGACGCTCACCAAGTTCGACATAGATGATAACACCGATAGTTCCAAGTATAAGAGCAAGTACTGCAAGAAGAGTAAAGAAGTTCATCTCACCTGTATTGATCATTGTAAACGTATGTCCTATTGCAGTTGGTATAGATGACACGATACCAGCGAAGATAATCAAAGAGATACCGTTTCCGATTCCACCTTGTGTTATCTGCTCTCCAATCCACATAAGAAGCATAGTTCCAGCAAGCATAGAGACTGCAGACAATAAAATAAAAGTATTGTGATCTATCAAGATAGCACTGTTACCTGTTGGTCCTGTCATACTTTGTAAACCGATACTTACACCAATAGCCTGAACAACTGTTATTACGATAGTCGCATAACGAATAATCTGCATATATTTCACCATGCCATCACGCTCTTTTTTCATTT
>JAVHRU010000046.1:0-3347 GCA_036171835.1 Sulfurimonadaceae bacterium
GACAACGACAAAGTGGGCGGATTTAACTTTATCGGGTATCATAACAAAAAAGTTGATCGTGAGATCGAAGTGATGCAGGAGAGTGTGGATAATACGGAACTTACGAGACGTTGGAGGACTATCTTCGCAGATATCGTAGCGGATAATGCGTACCTATTTTTATTCATTCCAAACGATATTAGCGTTGCAAATAAAAAGATAAAAAATATAAGCCCGAGCCCTAGCGGTATCTGGTACAACTATAAAGATTGGGAGATTACAAATGAATAAAGAGAACCGTTTTGACAAGAGTGCAGAAACTTGGGATATGTCTGATATGAGAGTGGCGCTTGCGCAAAATATTTATGATGCTATCGTAAAAAATATAGAGTTACGTGATGATATGGATGTTATCGATTTTGGTGCTGGAACAGGGCTTTTAAGCCGTAATATCGCCTTACATGTAAAGACTCTTTTAGGCGTTGATACTTCAAGTGGAATGCTTGCAAAACTTGATGAACTGGGACATGACAATATCAGCAGTTTACATGGTGATATCTGCGCGTATCAAACAGAGAAAAAATATGATGGGATTGTAAGTTCTATGACGATGCATCATGTACAAAATTTAGATGTCTTGTTCACAAAAATGAATGAACTTTTAAAAGAGGGTGGATTTATCGCTATTGCAGATTTGATGGGCGAAGATGGCACATTTCATAACGATAACGACGGAGTACACCACTTTGGTTTTGATGAAGATCATCTTATAGAAATAGCGCAAAACCATGGTTTTAGTGATGTCAAATATCAAAGAATTTTTGATGTCAAAAAAGAGGGTAAAGAGCCATACGGTATCTTTCTACTCACGGCGAAAAGATGACAATACTTTTTGATCTTGATGGTACACTTATAGACTCGACCGAGGCTATTTTAGAGAGTTTTCATAACTCTTTTGATGTGTTTAAAATGGCTCATCCAAGTGATGAAGAGATAAAATTACTCATAGGTCATCCACTTGATGTGATGTATTCCTCTTTAGGCATAGATGACAAGCATGTTTGGGATATGGTCAATACCTACAAACAACATTATAGAAAAATTTCTACTCAAAAAACGCAGCTTCTGCCCTTTGCTAGAGAAGCTGTAGAACTTGCAAGTAAAAATGCAAGACTTGGAATTGTTACAACGAAAACTGGAAGATATTCAAAGATTTTGATGGAGCATTTTGAATTGATGCACCATTTTGAGATTTTGATCGGTCGAGAAGACGTTGAAAATCCAAAACCTCATCCTGAACCGATCAATAAAGCGATCGAATTCTTAAGGGTAAAAAAAGAGGATTGTTGGATGATTGGTGACACTAGAATGGATCTCATTGCGGCAAAAAGTGCAGGTGTGAAAAGTGTTGCAGTTGTTAGTGAATATGAGCCTCTAGAAGAGCTAAAAAAATACACAAATATAATAAAAACAAATGCACTTGAAGCTGTCCAAAGTATCCTAAAATAGGTAGATACCACACAGTTAAACCACCTTGTGAAAGAACATTTACAAAACAAGCTATATTTAAGAGCAACTTTCATAAAATACATCAAACGTAAGATAATTCTTTTGGAATTTTAATTTTTAGGGAGACTTTATGCTAGAAATCAGATGGCACAGCCGTGCGGGACAGGGTGCTGTTACTGGGGCAAAAGGTTTAGCGGATGTTGTTGCGACAACAGGTAAAGATGTACAAGCTTTTGCATTCTACGGATCTGCTAAACGTGGAGCAGCAATGACTGCTTATAACCGTGTTGATGATCAACCGATTATGAACCACGAAAAATATATGAGACCGGACTATGTGTTTGTTATAGATCCAGCTTTAGTCTACACGACTGATGTTACCATTAATGACAAAGATAATACAGTTTATATCATTACTACACATATGAGTAAAGAGGAGCTTGTCGCTTCTCAGCCAAGACTTGAGGGGAAAAAAGTTTATACGGTAGATTGTATTAAAATAGCTCAAGAAACTATTGGTCGTGCGATTCCAAACACGCCTATGCTTGGAGCATTTATGAAGATTTCAAATATGTATGACATAGAGTTTTTCAAAGAAAATATGAAACGTATTTTAGGGAAATTACCTCAAAAAATTATCGATGCAAATATGTTGGCTATCCAACGCGCATATGATGAAGTGAAATAAGGAGTGCATGATGGCAAATAAAGGATGGGATGAATTCGAAATTGGCGCAATGCTTCGTTCATTTGATGGTCCGGTACAAGATATTGTAGCAATACACCAAGAAGATAGAGCATACTCTATAAATAATTCATTTAGTGCAAGTGTTGCAGACTGGCGTATAGAAAAACCAGTTTTCAATAAAGATTATTGTATTGATTGTCAGTTTTGTTGGGTTTATTGTCCAGATATTTCAATTATTTCTCGTGATAAAAAAATGATTGGTGTCGATATGGATCACTGTAAAGGGTGTGGGATTTGTGTTGAGGTTTGTCCTACAAATCCAAAATCACTTTTGATGTTTTCTGAAAAAACAGATGAAGAAGAAGCGATTGCTGCATGGCCTGCAAAAGACACAAGCAAAGCTACTAGTAAAGGAGAAGAATAATGGCGTTTGATAAATTAGAGCTACGTGATATCGAAGTTTGGGATGGCAATTTTGCGGCTGCTCAAGCCTTGAGACAGTGTCAAATTGATGTTGTTGCTGCATATCCGATTACGCCATCAACTCCGATCGTTGAGGGTTATGCTAAATTTTTGGCAGATGGTTATATAGAGGGTGAGTTTGTTATGGTAGAGTCTGAACATGCTGCAATGAGTGGATGTGTTGGCGCTTCTGCTGCTGGTGGACGTGTTGCTACTGCAACTTCATCTCAGGGTTTTGCTTTGATGGTTGAGGTTCTTTACCAAGCGTCTGGTATGCGTTTACCGATCGTTTTAAATATCGCAAACCGTGCACTTGCTGCTCCTTTAAATGTAAATGGTGACCACTCTGATATGTATCTTGGACGGGACAGTGGTTGGATTCAGCTTGATGCTTATAACCCACAAGAAGTTTATGACTTAAACTTTATCGCATTTAAAGTTGCAGAAGATCATGATGTACGTCTTCCGTGTATGGTGCATCAAGATGGCTTTATGACATCACATACAGCTCAAGGTGTAAAAACTTTGGATGATGATACTGCTTATGGATTTGTTGGTGATTTTAAACCGATGAACGATATGCTTGATCTTGATCATCCTGTATCTCATGGTGTTCAAACTGAAGAAGATTGGCACTTTGAGCATAAAGCTCGTCAACATAGAGATTTAATGCTCAATGTCCCTCCAAAGATTCAAGCGGCATTTGATG
>JAVHRU010000047.1:0-8505 GCA_036171835.1 Sulfurimonadaceae bacterium
GTGGTGGGTTCTCAGGGACTCGAACCCTGGACCGCTCGGTTATGAGCCGAGAGCTCTAACCAGCTGAGCTAAAAACCCTCCATGCAAACATGTTAGACACGTTTGAGGTTGAAATTATACTTGATATTTATTAAAAAAAATTGAAAGTGTGTGAATTTACACAAAACTCTTCGTACCGCGCCCATCGTAGGAGTCTTTGAACCTAAATGCTATTAAATTTTCCATAACAGCAAAAAGAATAATAAAGTTTAAAAAACTACTTCCTCCATAACTGAACATCGGTAACGGAACCCCAACAACTGGGGCTAGTCCCATCGTCATAGCAATATTTACACTCATATAGACAAAGATCATCAAGCCAATAGCTGATGCAACGACTTTTATGTAATAATCATTGTGATAGATACTTAAAGTAACAAGATGCAAAATCAAGATAACGTAAATAGAGATCAAGAACAATGCACCTAAGAATCCTGTTCTCTCAACCACATATGCAAAAATAAAATCACTCGTGGCAATTGGCAAAAACTTCATCTGCGTCTGTGTGGCATCATCTTTATGTTTTCCAGTCCAGCCACCGGAACCTATAGCGATGATAGACTGCTGAACGTGATATGAGGGCTTTTCACCCACAAAATCCAAAAGTCTCTGCTTTTGATAATCATGCAATACTTGCGTATATGCCAAAGGAAATATAATAAGCATTGCCACTAGCATACTCGCCCAGATTTTCCAATGTACTCCTACAAGAAATAAAACTCCATATCCTATCAGCACTAGCACAAGCGCAGTACCGAGGTCTGGTTCTTTAACAATGAGAACAAACGGAAGCATAATATACATGGATATCTTTAAAAAATCTTTGATTCTATACCCATCGGGCGGTGGGGGAGCCTTACTGATGAGATATGCAAGCATAAGGATGAGTGCGGGTTTTACAAACTCTGAGGGCTGGATTGTTGCGTTGATAAGAGGAATATCGATCCAGCGTTTTGCACCAAGACGGGAATGACCAATAAATTCAACTCCAAGAAGCAAAATAATATTAATCCAGTAAATAAGAGGAATAAGCCAGTTCATACGCCTAATAGGAAGAAAAAAAACCACGACAAAGGCAAGCAAGGAAAAAAGAACATATATTGTATGCTTTTCTGCCAGAGCCGGGACCACTTCACCTATGAGCCAGTGTGAAATAAATATAAGAGGCACAACAAAGATAATGGTAATAAAATCAAATTGTGCTAAAATTCGCCTATCAATTCTCCACAAACTACACAACTCCTAAAAAAAAACTATGAGATTGTAACATAACAAAGGTCGTAATTAACTAATGAACACTCAAACCTATACAATCCAAAATGAACAAAGATTAGACAGTTTTTTGACAGAGCAGATCGGTCAAACTCGCTCTCAAATAGTCCAGCTTATCAAACAAAATGCCGTCAGCGTTGATGGAAAGATCCTAGCACGTCCAGGCGTCAAGCTAAAACCAGAGCAACAGGTAACTGTTATTTTTCCAGAAGCTAAAGAGACTCGCCCTCAAAAGATAGATTTTGATGTAGAAATTCTTTATGAAGACAACGACCTACTCGTTATCAATAAACCCTCAGGACTCACTGTCCACCCTGCTCCAAGTGTGAAAGAACCGACACTTGTAGATTGGCTCAAACACAGAGGTATCAGACTCTCAACCATAAGCGGCGAAGAGCGTCACGGCATTGTCCACAGACTTGACAAAGGCACTAGTGGAGCTATGGTTATCGCAAAGACTAATGAAGCTCATGAAGCTCTCTCTTTACAGCTTCAAGATAAAACAATGGGAAGATATTATCTTGCTATCTCAACGCCACCGCTCAAAGATGATATTACTGTTGTCGAGGGATCTATTGCTAGAAGTTCTCACAACCGCCTTAAAATGGCAATACTTTCACATGGAAAATCTGCAAAAACAGAGTTTAAAAAGACACTTTTAAGTCTTGATGAGAGCTGTGAATTGCTTACATGTAAGCTTTTTACAGGCCGAACACATCAGATACGTGTTCACCTAGAAAAACTCAATCGTCATATTATCGGTGATCATTTGTATGGCACTAAAGAGAAAAAAGAGAAATCGGAACATATTTTGCTACATGCTTATTTACTGTACTTTATCCATCCGACCACGAAAAAGACGGAGTCTTTCATCGCTCCATTAGATAAAGATATGTTACAATTTATAGAGAAAAACTTTGATATGGAGAATTTTAATGAAACTATTAAACCTGATAACATTAAGCTCGGTTTTAGCGCTTCTTCTGAGCGGGTGTAACGGTTCAACACCAACACCACCTGAAGATGCGATAGACACCACTTTACCTGTGATCTCCCTCAACGGGCACATGGAAGACATGAAGTCTATTGCATTTGAGTGGAAAGATGTGAAAGATCCAAGAGTAGCTGGAATATATGTTTATAGAAATGATCCACAAAAAGATGATACACAAATCAGCAGATATGCAACAGTTGATAACCGTTTTGCAACACATTATGAAGATAATAGTGTCGTTCCAAATACAAAATATCAATATTTTTTCACAACATTTTCAGATAAAGCGCAAAGCCAAAAATCAGAAACTCTCACAGTCAGTACACTGCCGGTACTTCCATCTGTTGCATGGATAGACAGCATACAAAATATGCCAAGAAGTGTGAAAATACTTTGGAGACCACATACAAATTCAAGAGTGAGCGGTTATATTTTGGAGCGAAAATCCCTTAAAGATGATGATTTCAAAGATGTTGCACATATTGATGGCAGATTACATGCAGAGTATATTGATACAAAATTGGCTGATGGTCAGATCTACAAATACAGAATCAGATCTGTTACATTTGACAATATCGAATCAACACCTAGCCAAGTTGTCCAGGCCGTAACAAAGCAACTTCCGCCGGATATTCAAGGACTCATCGTCACAAACAATCTTCCTAAAAAGATCAAGCTCACTTGGCAACCCTCAACTGTAAGTGATTTTGCTTATTATAAACTTTACAGAGGTGAGAGTGCAACTGGAATTTTAAATTATCATGGAAAACTTATAACCAACAATTTTACTGATGATGTACAAGATGATGGCAAACAATACTTTTACCGCGTAACTGCTGTTGATAAAGATGGTTTAGAAAGTGATACAACTGTATCTGCTCTTCAAGGAATTACGCTTCAAAAACCAAAAACTCCTGATATGATGGAAGCAAAAATTGTAAACAATAAAGCTGAACTCAGATGGATCAGCAGTGACAGAAGAATTAAAAGTTATACACTTATAAAAACAGCAAGACAAGGCTGGTTTAACTCTAACGTAGATGAGATAAGAGGGATTACAGATACAAGATTCACTGATCCCAATATCTATGCCGGAACGGTTTATAAATACCAGGTTATGGGTGTTGATGAATTCAATATTTCCTCAGAACCAAGCATTGAAGCAACTATCTCATCAGATGCACTCCCTCTTCAAGGCGAACAAAAAAGAGTGTTGCAAAATGATTTACAAAATACACAAGTTAGCAAGCCTGCTGTAACTACCCAAAAACCTGCACCTGAGCCGGTAAAAAGTACTATAGAAGCTGCACCAGATCTAGACACAGGTTCTCTCTAACATGCCTCACTTACATGTAAGTAGTTTTAAGAAGATAGATTTCCCTTCATCTGAAGGAAAATCTACATTTAATTTTCTAGCCAAAAACCTCAAACATGCAGAAGAACAGCTCGTCGCCGTAGAGTTAGATGGAACAGAATTTTTTCTGCTTTCTATTGAAGAGGAAGGAAGAAGCCTTCTCAAAGCCGACAAACTTTCGCGTCCCTCGTCTACGTATTTGGTACATCAAGCGCTTTTATCTTATGCAAAAATTTCTCAAATGGAAGTTCTCTCTTCTAATGTAGTAGATGGCAAACCAAATATGCATCTTGAGAGTATCACAGCACTTAAAGATATAGAATACTTTGCTACAAACTTTCCAACCAACAAAGAAGTGCATATAGAAGTTGGATTTGGTTCAGGAAGACATATTCTTCATCAAGCCAAAAACAATCCTGATATACTTTTTATCGGCATCGAGATTCATCGTCCATCGATCGAGCAGGTTTTAAAACAGATCAGTATTCAAAATATTGAAAACTTACTTATCTTGGATTATGATGCAAGACTCTTTTTAGAACAGGTTCCATCAAATATTGTCGGAAAAATCTATGTGCATTTTCCAGTTCCTTGGGATAAAAAACCACACCGTCGAGTTATCTCTAAAAAATTTATCGATGAAGCTGCACGTGTTTTAAAAGTCGGTGGACAGCTTGAACTTCGTACTGACAGCGAAAATTATTATGCTTTTTCCTACGAGACTTTTATCTCAAGAACTAAAGTAAAACTTCAAATCAATAAAAACCAAGATATCGCTATAGTCAGTAAATATGAGGACAGATGGCGTAAGATGGAAAAAAATATCTATGATATCACTATGATCAATGATGAACAGAGCGAGCCTTTACATGTAAGCGATAGTTTTGATTTTTCTGATATATCTGCGACACCTGAAACTCTGGCAAAGCTCAATGGTATTATAAAAAAATTCGATGATGGTTTTATTCACATCGAAAGAGTATACAATATCGAAAATAAAAATGCGATGGTTTTTAGAATATCAATGGGAAGCTTTGATAGGCCGGAACATCTTTATACAATTGTAGATGGTGAACAAACAAGATATTTTCCAAAATCGCCTCTTCGGTCATCTGCAAATTTAGCAGCCCACAAAATTTTAAATGAGATGTTACATGGATAAAGTGATCATAGCAGAAGAGTTAACACTCTCATACAACAAAGATGAAACTATCATCAATCAGGCAAATTTTTCCGTTGAGTCTGGCAGTTTTACTTTCATCACAGGTGCAAGCGGAAGTGGAAAATCCACACTTTTAAAGTCATTATACGGTGCGATCAAGCCAAAGCAAGGAAGTCTTATCGTAGGCGGAGCGCAGATCAAAAATATAAGTTCAAAAAAACTTAACTTTCTAAGACAACACATAGGCATTGTTTTTCAAGATTATAAACTTATAAAAGAGTGGACAATCGAGAAAAATGTCATGTTACCTCTCATTATAGGCGGATTTCAAAGAAGTGTCAGCGAACAACAGGTGCACAAGCTTTTAAGTCATGTAAAACTCAACCACCAATCTGGAAAATATCCTCTTGAACTTAGTGGTGGTGAGCAGCAACGTGTGGCAATGGCAAGAGCATTATCGCACAACCCTATCTTGATTTTAGCAGATGAACCGACTGGAAATCTCGATGATTATTCTGCTGAACTTATCTGGAATCTTCTTGAGGGTGCAAATACTCAGTTAAAAACAACCATTATAGTAGTCACACACCATATTCCTGAAAATATGAAAATACCGTACAAACATCTCCACATTGAATTTGGAACAATCTATGAAGTCTCTTAAAAACCATTTTTCTCTTATCTTAGCACTATTCTCAATTTTATTTGCTATTCAGATTTTTATTATCAATGATAGAGCACTCCAAGCGTATGAGCAAAAACTTTCATCTACTTATTCAATGATTGTTGTTTCTAGTACTCCTATATCTAGTGACACATTCAAACAGTACAGTTCGAATATTCAAGCAATTGACGTATTATCGGCTGATGAAATCATTACAAAACTGCAGGAAAATATAAGCCAAAAAAACATTGAACTTTTAAAACTCTCATTGCCAAAGTTTTATCGCATTCATCTTAAAACGTTTCCATCAAGTTATGAGGTAGAAAGCCTGACGAAGACTTTGAAAAAAAATAGTTCAATCACGAGAGTCGAAGATTTTTCAAGTAATCATGACACTGTCTATCAATTACTTTTGTTATTTAAACAGATCACACAGCTCTTTACACTTGTCATATTGCTAGTAACGGTTTTATTAATCGCAAAAGAACTTAGAATTTGGCAGTTTAAACATAGCGAACGTATGAATATTATGGGTCTCTTTGGTGCTCCAGTTTGGCTAAGATCTGCCGTATTGTTCAGACTGGCATTAATTGACGCGCTTGTAGCATCTTTCATGGCAATCTTCTTTTTTTATGGTATCTCTGTAAGCTCATGGACAGCTGAACAATTAAGTATCATAGGGATTGATATCACAATTTTTGAGTGGTTAAGCGATGGCTCTATCTTGCTTGGTGTTGCAGTCCTTATTTCTATTTTACTAGCAAGTTTGATAGTTGTGGGATATAAAGAAGAGGTATGATGAAGTTTTTATTTATTGCACTTCTCTGTTCTCTTTTTGCCAACGCTTCTACGGTTGATAAAAAGATCCGAAATACAACTTCTGCCATCAACAGTACAAAAAATGAATACTCTTCTATCTATTCCAAGATGGAACAGAATGCAAAAGAGATTCTTGATCAAACACTAACCATACAAAAACAGCAAGCGCGATTACAAGAGCTTGAACAGGCTCTTGGACTTAAAGCAACAATCTATAAGACCAATATCAATGAACTCAATGGTCTTTCAAGAACACAAGTTCAACTCAAAAAAGATCAAGAGGAAACTGAACAAAAACTCATATTTAATATTGCGAGAATGGCGTCTTTAACAATGCTCATAGATAAACAAGGCGATGCAAATCTTGATTCAATCATGAGTGAAGAGATCATTAAAGTCTTAGCAAAACAGACAAAGAGTGATATCAAAGAGCTTAATACAAAGTTTTTTGAGACAAGCGAACAAATGAGCACGTTGCAGCAAAGAAGTGTTCAAATTAAAGGTGAAATTTCATCTATAGATCAAAAACGAAAAGAACTAAAAGTTGCAAAAGAGGATAATGAAAAAGAGTTAGCAAAACTCAAAATCAACAAACAAAACTATAAAGTAGCTCTTGAAAAAATATTACAACAGCAAGATTCGCTCAAACAGACACTTGCAAGTCTCAATATTGTCAAAATAGATGAAAAAAGAAGAGCAGAAGAAAGAGAACGCCAAAAACAAGCGATGAGCAATCCACCTCAAACTCAAAATACACCTCAAGACAAACTTGGTAAAGGGCTAAATACAGCAGCAGACAAAGTCAAAAAAGTTGGCAGCAGTTATCAAAGTCTCGAAACGGTACGATATACAGGCGAAAAAACAATCGCTCCGCTTGAGGGTTACAGAGTCACAAAGAAATATGGAAATTATACAGATCCAATCTATAATATCAAGATTTTTAATGAATCAGTATCTTTAGCACCAAATCAAAAAGGCGAAAAAGTACGCAATGTCTTTAATGGAAAAGTTATATTTGCAAAAAACACTCCTCTTTTGGACAATGTCGTGATTGTCGAACATGATAACGGCTTACACACGATTTATGCAAATCTTTCACAAATAGCACCTGGTATTCAAAAAGGATCAAAAATTGTTAAAGGCTCCGTTATCGGGCGTGTAAATGATGAACTAGTTTTTGAAGTAACACAAAGAGACTCTCATATAGATCCGTTAGAACTTTTCTAACGTTTCTGTTCTTTTACAAATTCGTCAACTCTTCGCATCTCATCAAAGAGCTCTTCTTTTGTAGTAAATCTGAGTTTTACCCTACTTTTAACAACTTCACCAAGTGGATCAAAATCAAAAACTAAAACATAAGAATCAAGTTTCACTTTATCACCATTTAACTCAGCCCATTCCAAAGAGACCTGAGCAAATTCTCCGTGAACATCAACCGTTACTGCAGGATAGAGTCTTGTTATCTTACTCAAATCTAAATCATATCCATGAGATTTATAAATCATCTTTTTCCTTTGTCAAACTTTTTTGCATTTTACCGCTTTGCATCTTTTTAAAAGCCAAAAAGCCAAAAATAACACCAACTAAGATAAAGAGTACACCCCAATAATCATTTTTTTGATATGCCATTATAATCCAGCAAAGATCAGCAAATAAGTAAATGATAACCGATTCATATATCTTTCCCTTATAAGTAAGAAAGGCTCCGACATTGAGTAGAATTCCGCCAATAACTGCATAAGATACCATCATTAAAACTCCATATATTTTTTATATATCCACAAATAATAAAGAGAACTAAGAAAAAATGCACCTGCCAGATAAACAACCACCCACTCAAGGGAGAGACCTATTTTTGCAAGTTCTCCTGTGAGTAAAGCTGTCAGCGCAGCGACTAAGAGAAAGATCATATCGTTGTATGCGACGATCCTTCCATAATAGCTTTTATCTGTTTTATGCTGTATTAGTGTATAACTGTAAGACCAAAGCGTTGTAGTAAAAAAACCGACTAAAACAGAAGCTGCAAGAGAAAGATAAAAATATTTCATTGTTGCTGCCCAGATCAGCAAAGTAATGCCCTGAAAGATAAAAACATAAAAAAGTCGTTTATCGTTAATCCATTTTGCCAAAAATATCGGGCCAAGAACCAGTCCAACTGCGCGAGATGCGTGGATTAATCCCAACGCAAGTGCAGTAGCAAT